>CAZEZY010000033.1:15165-19418 GCA_964516635.1 uncultured Tepidimonas sp.
ACAGGTTGCGCATGTTCATCGACACGTCGCCGAAGTCGATCTTGACCGGGCACGGGCTTTCGCACTTGTGGCACACGGTGCAATGATCGGCCACGTCTTCGAACTCTTCCCAGTGCTTGATGCTGATGCCGCGGCGGGTCTGCTCCTCGTACAGAAAAGCCTCGATCAGCAGCGACGTGGCCAGGATCTTGTTGCGCGGCGAGTACAGCAGGTTGGCGCGCGGCACGTGGGTGGCACACACCGGCTTGCACTTGCCGCAGCGCAGGCAGTTCTTGATCGAATCGGCGATGTCGCCAATGTCGCTCTGCTGCATGATGAGGGACTCGTAACCCATCAGCCCGAAACTGGGGGTGTAGGCCATGCTGAGATCGGCACGGCGCTGATCGACCTTGTCGAACAGGGCGCCGTCGCGCAGCAGCTTGCCGCGATTGAAGCGGCCCTCGGGGTCGATGCGCCGCTTGTAGTCGGTGAACGGCGCCAGTTCTTCATCGGTCAGGTATTGCAGCTTGGTGATGCCGATGCCGTGCTCGCCTGAAATCACGCCATCCAGACTGCGGGCCAGCACCATGATGCGATCCACCGCCTCGTGCGCCGTCTGCAGCATCTCGTAGTCGTCGCTGTTGACCGGTATGTTGGTGTGCACGTTGCCGTCGCCGGCGTGCATGTGCAACGCCACCCACACCCGGCCCTTGAGCACGCGTTTGTGAATGGCCTTGCACTCGTCGAGTACCGGCGCAAACACGCTGCCGGTGAAGATGTCGCGCAGCGGCTCCCGGATCTGGGTTTTCCAGCTGGCACGCAGGGAATAGTCCTGCATCTGCTCGAAAAAACTGCGGCCGGTGTCGGGTTGAAGGGTATCCAGGCCATCCATCCACTGCTGCCACCGGGTGCGAACCGACCGGATCACGTCCAGCGCACGGTCCATGTGCTCCTGCAGGGTATCGGGGCTGGGTATTTCACCGGCCTCTTCGACCTTGCCGAGCGGCAGGTTGCCGCGCTGAAAGAAGGCTTCGAGTTCGTTTGCCAGCTTGATCTTGTTGCGAAGGCTGAGCTCGATGTTGATGCGCTCGATGCCCAGCGTGTATTCGCCCATCCGGGGCAGCGGGATCACCACGTCCTCGTTGACCTTGAACGCGTTGGTGTGCTTGCTGATGGCCGCGGTTTTCTTGCGGTCGGCCCAGAATTTCTTGCGTGCCTCGGGGCTGACGGCGGTGAAACCCTCGCCGGCACGGCCGTTGGCCATGCGAACCACCTCGCTGGCGGCACGGGCCACGGCGTCAGGGTCGTCGCCCACGATGTCGCCAATCAGCACCATCTTGGGGAAACCGCCGCGCTTGCTCTTGGTGGAATACCCGACGGCACGCAGGTATCGGTCGTCCAGATGCTCCAGACCTGCGAGCAGGGTACCACTTCGCTTCTGCTCGGCGAACATGAAGTCCTTGATCTCGACGATCGAGGGGACCGCGTCCTTGGGGTTGCCGAAAAACTCCAGGCACACCGTTCGGGTGTGTTCAGGCATGCGGTGGACCACCCAGCGCGCGCTGGTGATCAGGCCGTCACAGCCCTCTTTCTGGATGCCCGGCAGGCCACTGAGGAATTTGTCGGTGACGTCCTTGCCCAGGCCTTCCTTGCGAAAGGTCTTGCCGGGAATGTCAAGCCGTTCGGTGCGCAGCGGCGTCTTGCCATCGGCCTTGAAGTACTGCAGTTCGAAACGGGCGACTTCAGCGTCGTGGATCTTGCCCAGGTTGTGACCGACACGGGTCACGGTCAACCACTCGGCATCGGGGGTGACCATGCGCCAGCTGGCCAGGTTGTCGAGCGCAGTGCCCCAGAGCACGGCCTTCTTGCCACCCGCGTTCATGGCAATGTTGCCGCCCACGCACGAAGCCTCGGCACTGGTCGGGTCCACCGCAAACACGAAGCCGGCACGCTCGGCGGCATCGGCCACGCGCTGAGTCACCACGCCAGCCTCGGTCCAGATGGTGGGCACTTTGTGATCCAGGCCCGGCAGGTCGACCAGCTCGACCTCGGTCATGGCCTCGAGCTTTTCGGTGTTGATGACCGCGCTTTTCCAGGTCAGGGGGATGGCGCCGCCGGTGTAGCCGGTGCCACCTCCGCGCGGGATGATGGTCAGATCGAGCTCGATGCAGGCCCTGACCAGGCCCGCCATTTCGGCTTCGGTATCCGGGCAAAGCACCACAAAGGGGTATTCCACGCGCCAGTCGGTGGCGTCGGTCACGTGGCTCACGCGGCTCAGGCCATCGAACTTGATGTTGTCTCGGGCGGTGTGACGGCGCAAGGTTCTGGCCACCCGCTGACGCAGGACCGCCATCTCTTCAAACAGGCGGGCGAATTCGCGCACGGCCTGCTGGGCAGCCGCCAGCAACTCGCCGACCAGGGCATCGCGTTCGCCATCTTCCTGCGGGCGGCGGCGCTTTTCGATTTCACCCAGCCGGTGCTCCATGGCCTGCACCAGCGCCGCGCGGCGCTTGGGGTTGTCGAGCAGGTCGTCATGCAGGTAGGGGTTGCGCTGCACCACCCAGATATCGCCCAGCACCTCATAGAGCATGCGCGCCGAGCGGCCCGTATGGCGCTCCTCGCGGAGCTGGTTCAGCACCTCCCAGGCGCGGGAACCCAGCAGGCGGATGACGATTTCCCGGTCGGAAAACGAGGTGTAGTTGTACGGGATCTCGCGCAGGCGCGGCGCATCCGGGGCGGCCTCAAGCAGGTGCTGGATCGGGGTGGGAGCGTTCATACAAATGGGCACAGACAGCGCTAGGCTGGGCCGCTGATGTTACCGCAGCGCAACAAGACAGGCGAATGGGCAACGGATGCACATGACGTCAGGAGGGACTCGGGCCTGGCCCATCCCGGCCTCAGCGGGATCGCCATGCCGCGACCACCGAGCCCAGCACCAACACCAGCAGCGAGTACGTGATCATGCGCCCATCGCGGCCACTCCACCACAAGCCAGCCACCATCACCATCGACCCCAGGAAAGCCAGTATCGCCCAGCCGAGCAGCAGACTCGTCCACCTCGCACGGGGGCGACGCTTGCCTGCTACCTGCCAGCGGACCAGCGCGGGCGCCAGCAAAGCGGCCAGAGCCCAGGCCGGCAGAACCAGATGAAACAGGTGCGAAAGGGCGTCGGACAGACTCATGACGACTTGGGTATTGGATCAAGGAATTTTATAATTGGCCACTTATGGCTGTATGGGCGCTCGGCATCAATCATCAGACGGCACCGCTGGATTTGCGGGGCCGGTTTGCGTTTGCGCTCGACCAACTGCCCCCCACCCTGGAACGTTTTCGCTCGTCGCTGGCGCGCCAGCCCGAAGCCACGCTGCTGTCGACCTGCAACCGCACCGAGATCTACTGCGCCTGTGAAGAACTGGCCGTGGAGCCCACCGTGCACTGGCTGGCCAGCACCGGGGGCGTGAGTCCGCAGTCGTTGCTGGACCATGCCTACGTGCTGCGCGAAGGTGAAGCGGCACGGCACGCCTTTCGCGTGGCCAGCGGCCTCGACAGCATGGTGCTGGGTGAAGCCCAGATCCTGGGCCAGCTGAAAGACGCCGTTCGCGTGGCCGACGAAGCGGGCGCCCTGGGCACCACCTTGCACCAGCTCTTCCAGCGGTCGTTTGCGGTGGCCAAGCAGGTACGCAGCTCCACCGAAATCGGCGCCCATTCCATCAGCATGACCGCGGCCGCCGTGCGGCTGGCCGGCCAGCTGTTTGAAGACCTGAAAGACATCCGGGTCCTGTTCGTGGGTGCCGGCGAGATGATCGAACTCGCCGCCACCCACTTTGCCGCCAAAAGCCCGAAGGCCATGGCCATTGCCAACCGCACGCTGGAACGCGGCGAAAAGCTGGCCACCCGTTTTGGCGCCGAGGTGCTGCGCCTGTCCGATCTGCCCGATCGGCTGCACGAATTCGATGCCGTCATCAGCTGCACCGCCAGCACCCTGCCGCTGATCGGTCTGGGGGCGGTCGAGCGCGCCCTGAAAAAGCGGCGTCACCGCCCCATGTTCATGGTCGACCTGGCCGTGCCACGGGACATCGAAGTCGAGGTGAAAGCGCTGGATGACGTGTACCTGTACACGGTTGACGACCTGGCTGCCGTGGTGCAGACCGGCAAAGACAACCGACAGGCAGCCGTGGCCCAGGCCGAAGCCATTATCGACGCCGGGGTGCAGAGCTTCATGCACTGGCTGCAGCAGCGCGATCCGCGTGCCGGCGTGGTCGGATTGATCCGCG
>CAZEZY010000034.1:0-19006 GCA_964516635.1 uncultured Tepidimonas sp.
GCAGCGGCGGTGATGAGGGTGCGTCGTTGCATGGGAGGCTCCTGATCGGTTAGCGGCTGACGGTGATTTTGCCTGTCATGCCGGCTTCGAAGTGGCCGGGAATGAGGCAGGCAAACTCGAACTCGCCGGGTCGGTTGAAGGTCCAGACGATCTCGCCCCGCTGACCTGGGTCCACATGGGCCATGTAGGGTTCGTCGTGTGCCATATTGGGGTGTTTTTTCATGAGTTCGGCGTGTGCCTTCAATTCTTCGGGCGTGCCGATGACGATTTCGTGCAGCACCAGCCCGGCGTTGATGGCCACCATCCGAACGGTTTCGCCCAGCTTGACCTGAATCCGGTTGGGGGTGAAGCGCATGTCGTCGGTCATGCGGACGTTGATGGTGCGTTTGACGTCCTGGGCGTCACCAGCAATGCCCCAGGGCTTCTGTTCTTTCACGACCGCTGTGTTGTGGTCATGCCGGGCACCGTGGCCGCCAGGCCCGTGGGCCCAGGCGCTGAGCGGCAGGGCTGCCCCGACCAGGGCGGTGGTGAGGATTGAACGGCGGTTCCAGTCATTGAGTTTCATGGCAATTCATCCTCTGATCAGTGGTGATGTCCGCTGGGCTTGCGCACGGTGGACAGGCCGGTGGGCTGGGCGCTGGATGCGTCGGGGGGGCGCACTGGCTCAGGGGATGGCCCCTGGTATTCGTAAGCCACCGTCCCTGGCGGGTAGGCGTAGTGGCCCGGGTCCGAGTAGTCATTGGGGGCCTGGTCGGCGCGCACCTTGAGCAGGGTGAACATGCCGCCCATGCCAATGGGCCCGAATTGCCCCTGCCCCGTCATCATGGGGAAGGTGTTGGGCGGCAATTCCATCTCCATCTCCTTCATGTCGTACATGCCGCGTTCGCCCATGACCATGTAGTCGGGCACGAGTTCCTGGATTTTCCCGACCACACCCCGGTGATCCACGCCGATCATGGTGGGGGCGTCGTGGCCCATGGGCCCCATGGCGTGGTGGCTCTTGTGGCAGTGCATGGCCCAGTCGCCGGGTTCGTCGGCGATGAACTCGATCTGCCGCATCTGGCCGACCGCCACGTCCACCGTCACTTCGGGCCAGCGGGCACTCTTGGGCACCGGGCCACCATCGGTACCGGTCACTTCAAATTCGATGCCGTGGATGTGGATGGGGTGGTTGGTCATGGTGAGGTTGCCCACCCGCACCCGCACCCGGTCATTGAGGCGGGCCACCAGCGGGTCAAGACCGGGGAACATGCGGCTGTTCCAGGCCCAGATGTTGAAGTCCAGCATGGTGTTGATGTTGGGCGTCTTCGCGCCGGGCTCCACGTCGAAGGCGTTGAGCAGGAAGCAGTAGTCGCGGTCCACCTCGTGGATGAGCGGGTGCTGCCCCTTGGGGTGCGTGACCCAGAAACCCATCATGCCCATGGCCATCTGCACGGCCTCGTCGGCATGCGGGTGGTACATGAAGGTGCCCGGGCGACGGGCCTCGAACTCGTACACATAGGTCTTGCCCACGGGGATGGCGGGCTGGTTCACGCCACTCACCCCGTCCATGCCGGCGGGCAGTCGCTGGCCATGCCAGTGGATGGAGGTGGGCTCGGGCAGGCGGTTGGTGACGAACAGGCGCACACGGTCGCCTTCCACCACCTCGATGGTGGGGCCCGGGCTCTGGCCGTTGTAGCCCCACATGTTGACGTCAAAGCCGGGCGCCACTTCGCGGATCACGGGTTCGGCCACCAGGTGGAACTCCTTGACGCCGTGGTTCATGCGGAAGGGCAGGGTCCAGCCGTTGAGCGTGACCACCGGGCGGTACGGCCGCCCGGCGCCGGTGACCCCGGGGGGCGTCCAGGGTGGGGCGGTTTCGGGGCCGGTGGCCAGGACCGGTTCGGGCAGGCCGATCAGGGCCGCGCGGCTCACGCTGGCCGAGGCGGCTGCCGTGAATGCGCCTGCCACCAGGGCGCGCTGGAAGAATTGACGGCGTTGCATGGTCAGTGTCCTTTGTCTGGTGCGGGAGCAATGGCGCTGGCCCCCGGGCCGTTGCCGGTGTAGGGCAGGCCGTCGAGAACGGCACGCAAGTCAGCCTGCGCCAGGGTGGCATTCAGTCGAGCCTGCTGCAGGGCCTGGGTGGCCTGCAGACGGGTGCGCGTGGCAGCCAGCAAGTCCCAGGTGCTTTTGAACATGCCGTTGTAGCGTTGCAGCATGTCCTCTTCCAGCGCGGTCATCAGGCGCTGGGTTTCGAGCGCCTGACGTTCCAGCAAGGCTTGAGCCGTCTGCCAGGCGCTGAACGCCACGCGCACGTCCCGGCGAATGCGACGTTCCAGGGCATCGGCTTCCAACTGCATATCCAGGGCTTTGTCCCAGCTGTGGGGCCAGCGGGGGGGTGTGCGTAGGCTGGGAAGCCCCTGAGGCAGGCTGGTGGCTGGATCCGGTTCGGTGGCCTCGCGCACGGCATTGCGCAAGGGATCCAGCGAGCCCGTCGCCTGCATCGCCCAGCGAACCTGCTGCGACAGCAAAGGCCAGGCAGGATGCCGCTGCAGGGCCTGCGTTTCCAGTGTTTGAAGATCCGCGAGATCGGGTCTGGGTTCGATGTCGGGCAAGGCCGAAGGCAGGCGCTGGGCCAGGGTGTCGGGGCTCAGATCGGTTCCGGTGACGCGCCAGAGTTCAAGGACGGCGGCGTGCACCTGATGCTCGGCCACCCGCCACAGGGCTTGCGCATCGAGCAGGGTGAGCGCTTCGCGTTGTTGCCGGGCGGCGGGCCAGTTGCCTACCCGGGCCATCCGCAAAGCCAGTTCGTGACCGGCTTCGGCCGACTGCACGATCTGTCGATGCAGGGTGAGCTGCTGTCGGGCCGCCAGGGCCTGCCACCAGGCGCGCTCCACCTGAAGGGCGAGTTCGCGCTGTCGCATCTGGAGTTGAGCCCTTTCCAGGTCGTTCAGGCCAGGGCGAGCCAGCCACCCTGGATGCAGGCGCTGGGCGCTGACGATCGCTTCGGTCAGGGTCCATGGTGGTTGAGTGGGGGCATTGGCCCCCTCATTGGTCGGCCGATGTTCGGCTTCCCACTGAAGGACATCGATATGACCACGTTCAAACTGACCCACCGCATCGTTGGCTTCCCGCCAGTCAGTGATACCCCCGATGGGCGTGGTCGCGGGTTGGGACAGAACCCCGGTGCTCAGACCCAGCAGGGCCGATGCGATGAGCCCCTTGGAGGGCAGTTTAGGCATGAAAACACTCCAGAAACGCATTCAGACACGCGCCCAACAGGCCGATCGGCCAGGATTTGGACGCACTGAGGGTATGGAGGTCAGCCGATGGGCGGTTTCAGGCTGGGCGGCAGCGCAATGCTGGTGACCCATTCGGTCATGCCCCTGGGCGTGTGCCGGGGCGCTTCGGCAAAGGGTGTCTGCCCCATGGACGCGGTCCAGAGGGCGTTGTGGCACACATCACACAACAGGCACAGGCCGTGATGCCCATGGTCGTGGGCAGGGCTGTGAAGCAGTGATGCCGGTTCGTCTGACAGGCCATGACACGGCAAGTGCTGGGCAGGCGGCTCGGGCCAGTCCACCATCTGCAGGGCCATGGCATCCGCTGCCCACAACCTGAACGGCAGGAGCATGACGAACAGAACCAGAATCCAGCGTCGCATGGTCGATGGATGGTGATGCGGCGTTTAAGTTCCGGCAGGGGCCTGAAGGCGCAGCCGGGCTTTGTCGAGCCAGAGCTGGAGGCTGTCGATCAGGTCTTTCTGGCTGAAGGAGCAGCTTTCTTCGGCGAAGAGGGCACTGGACTCGAGGCGGTCCAGCAGGTTGTGCCAGACGTCGCTGAAAGCGGGGGGGAGTTCGTTCAGGAGGCTGTGCGGCACTTGCCGGCTGGTCTCCACGAATCGGCCCAGCGCCAACTGTCCGGCGCGAAAGGCGTCCAGTTGTTGCTGGAGCGCCGTCAAGGTCAACGGATGGTCGTTCATGGCTGGGCCTAGATGCGGGTGGGACCAGGGGGTCTGGGGCTCCAGCGGGGCAGCAGGGTGAGGGCGCTGACCAGCACGAACAGCGCGCCCAGCCAGGGCAGATGGACGAAACCCGTGAAGGGAATGGCCGCTCCACCCAGCGCTGCCCCGATGGCGGTTCCAATGTACACCATGGAGGCATTGACACTCATGAGCATGGGGGTTTGGCCCTTGCCCATCTCGGCGATGCGAGACTGCTGGGGCGTCATCATGCTGAAGCCACAGACCGCCCAGAGGGTGAACAGCGCCACGGTGAGCCCCAGATGGCCTGCCACCAGCGGCACCAGACACATGCAGACCAGCAAGGTGTGGACCTGCCAACGCAGAGAGCGGTGCGGCCCGAAGGTGTCGCTGGCCCACCCGCCGAGCAGTGTGCCCACCACCCCACCCAGGCCGATGGCCATCAGGGACCAGCTCAGCTGCGACGCGGTGAGCGGATTCATGGCCAGCTGGATCGGCCCCATGTAGGCCGACACCACGAAAATGCCACAGAAGTACAACAGCGTGAGGCTGAGGGTGAGCACGACCTCTCGCTGGCGCATCAGTTGTCCCAGGCCCGCAAAGCCTTCGCTGGCACCGCCCACCTGGCGAGGGACATAACGAGCGACCAGGACCCACATGAGCAGCCCGAAGCTGCCCACGGCGATCAGAGGCCAGCGCCAGCCCAGTTCGAGCCCGAGCCACGCCCCGACCGGCATGCCCAGCACGTAGCTCAGACTCATGCCCAGAAACGTGCGAGACAGGGCCTTGCCGCGTTGCTGGGGCGCGACCAGTGCCACGGCCACGCCAGCCGCCACCGGGGTGAACACCGCTCCCATGCCCATGAGCACGCGCCCCGCCATGAGGGTGGTGAGGTTGGGCGCAAGGGCGCTGACCCATGCCCCCACCGTGAACAGCCCCAGTGCCAGCAGCATCAGGCGTTGTCTGGCCCATGAACCGGTGCGCCACATGATGAGGGGGGCCAGCAGGGCATTGGCCAGGGCGTAGGCCGTCATGGTCTGACCGGCGGCACTCACGCTGACGCCCAGTCCCTCGGACAGGGGGCCCAGGTAGCCCGCGAGGCCGAAGGCCCCGGTTCCGATCACGAAATTGCAGAACGCAAACAGCCACAGCACCGGTGGCGGTGCGGTGGCGGGGTTCGGGGATTCGGCGGCGCCAGCAGACATGGACCGCCATCATAGGCGCGGCGCGCACCGCGCGCTGGCGCGGGCGCGACTCCTCAGGCGCCTCAGTGGCCGAGGATCTTGGACAGGAAGTCCTTGCTGCGCTCGTTCTGCGGGTTGTTGAAGAACTCGGTGGGCGTGTTCTGTTCCACGATCTGACCCTGGTCCATGAAGATCACGCGGTCGGCCACCGCCTTCGCAAACCCCATTTCGTGGGTCACGCACAGCATGGTGATGCCCTGGTTGGCCAGCTCGATCATCACGTCCAGCACTTCCTTGATCATCTCGGGATCGAGGGCCGAGGTGGGCTCGTCGAACAGCATGATCTTGGGCGTGAGGCACAGCGCCCGGGCGATGGCCACCCGTTGCTGCTGGCCGCCAGACAGTTGCAAGGGGTACTTTTTCGCCTGCTCGGCAATACGCACCCGCTCAAGCTGCTGCATGGCACGCTCTTCCGCTTCCTTCTTGGGCATCTTGCCCACCCACATGGGCGACAGCGTCAGGTTCTCGAGCACGGTCAGGTGGGGGAACAGGTTGAACTGCTGGAACACCATGCCGACCTCGCGGCGCACCTGATCAATCGCCTTGATGTCATCGGTGAGTTCGACGCCATCGACGATGATGTTCCCTTCCTGGTGTTCCTCGAGCCGGTTGACGCAGCGGATCAGCGTGGACTTGCCCGAGCCCGAGGGGCCGCAGATCACGATGCGTTCGCCTCTGGCCACGTCGAGATTGACATCACGCAGCACGTGGAAGTCGTTGCCGTACCACTTGTTGACGTTCTTGAATTGAATGATGGGTTCTGTCATGTTGAGTCCTCACGCCCGCCTCAGCGGGCCTTGCTCTTGACGAGCTGTTTTTCCACCCACAGGCTGTAGCGGGACATGGCAAAGCAGATGATGAAATACACCACGGTGATGAAGAGGTAGGCCTCGATCTTGAACGGCCGCCACTGGACTTCGGAGTTCAGGGCCAGGGTGAGCGCCCCGGTGAGTTCATAGAGCGACACGATGGTGACCAGCGAGGTGTCCTTGAACACCGAGATGAAGTTGTTCATCATGCTGGGCACCGTCATGGCCAGCGCCTGGGGCAGCACGATCTTGCGCTGGGTCTGCCAGTAGGTGAGGCCCAGGGTGGCCGCGGCCTCGATCTGCCCCTTGGGTATGGCCTGCAGACCGCCACGCACGATTTCGGCCATGTAGGCCGCCGCGAAGAGCGTGATCCCGATCACCACCCGCACCAGCACGTCGATGGTCATGCCTTGGGGCATGAACAGCGGGAACATGAACGAAGCCATGAACAGGATGGAGATGAGCGGCACACCGCGGATCAGTTCGATGTACGTCACGCAGATGCTGCGGATGATGGGCAGCTGACTGCGTCGACCCAGTGCCACCACCACCGACAGGGGGAAAGCCAGGAACAGCGACAGCGTGGCCAGCAGGACCGTCAGGGGCAGACCACCCCACATGTCGGTCCGCACGGGGGTGAGACCCAGCACGCCCCCACCCATGAGGGTGAAGTAGACCGCCAACACGCCGATCCATAAAGCGGCGAGCCATTTTTTCCAGAACATCCGCATGCAGCTCATCACCAGAGCCGCCACCATCAGCGACGTGGCCAGAAACGGCCGCCATTGTTCTTCGAACGGGTAGCGGCCGAACAGGATGGCGCGGTATTTCTCGCCGATCACGCCCCAGCAGGCGCCCGAGCCGCGAGCGGCCTGGCAGGCATTGGCATCAATGGCAAACACGGCGTTGAACAGCCCCCATTGCGCGATGCCAGGCAGGACGTAGGCCAGCACCGCGATCACGAACACGGTCGTGAGCGTGCTGCTGGGTGAGTTGAACAGGTTCTTGCGCACCCACGCCGCGATCCCGGTCTGTTTGATCGGGGAGGGGCGCGGTGCAATCGGTGTGAACGTCTGAGGCATGGTTCAGCGCTCCTTGATGGCGTTGCGGGCGTTGTACCAGTTCATGAACACCGAGGTGCTCAATGACGTGCTGAGGTAGACCAGCATGATGATGGCAATGCATTCAACCGCCCGCCCCGTGATGTTGATGGTGGTGTTGACCACCGACACCACGTCGGGGTAACCCACCACCACCGCCAGGGACGAGTTCTTGGTCAGGTTGAGGTACTGGTTGGTCATGGGCGGGATGATCACGCGCAAGGCCTGGGGCAGCACCACGAGCTTCATGGTCTGGCGAGGCGTCAGGCCCAGCGCGGAAGCGGCCTCGGTCTGGCCATGACTGACCGACTGGATACCGCTGCGGACGACCTCGGCCACGAAAGCCGCGGTGTACACCACCAGACCCACCAGCACACTCATGAATTCAGGGGAGGCGTTGTAGCCGCCATCCACCGCAAAAATGAACTGCTCGGGGATGTTCCATTCGCTGGGCTGCCCACCAAAGAACCAGCCCACGATGCCCAGTACCACGACCAGTGCCACGGGTGTCCAGAAGGTGTCGCCCAGCTGGCCGGTGGCCTCGAACTTCTGAAACGCCCGGCGGCGCCAGAGAACGGCCCCCACCAGCCCAGCCAGCATGCCCCAGAACATGAAGCTCCAGCCCACGCCACTGGCGGGCATGGGCATGGCAAACCCGCCCTTGCTCAGGAAGAACAGGTCGAATCCGTTCCAGGCCTGGTTGGGCGCCGGCAGGATTTCGACCATGAAGATGTACCACATGAGCAACTGGAGCAGCACGGGGACGTTGCGGAACAGCTCGACGTAGCCATAGCACAGGCCGCGCAACAGACCATTGCGAGAGAACCGCCCCACGCCGACCAGTACGCCCAGCACGGTGGTGAGCACGATGCCGATGATCGCGACTTTGAGCGTGTTCACCACGCCGACCAGAATGGCCTTGCCGTAGCTGTCGCCAGGGTAGTATTCGATGAAGATGGTTTCGCCGATGTCGAAGCCGGCGGGTACTTTGAGGAAATCGAAACCGCTCGGGATGCCCCGTGCAGCCATGTTGGCTTGGGTATTGCTGGCCAGATAGCTGATGCCCAGAACCACCAGGGCCAGCGCGATGACCTGAAAAATCAGGCCTCTCGTGGCTCGGCTGTTCAGCGACCAGTTTCTCCCGGCGTGGGGTGAACGTTTATCGGTCACACTCGCCTCTCTTGTCTGTAGGGATCATGAAAAAAGCCGGAACGCGGCGAATGCACGGTTCCGGCTTGGGGTACTGAGAAAATCAACGGACAGGAGGTGCGTACTGCAGGCCGCCCTTGTTCCACAGCGCGTTCAGGCCGCGTTCCAGTTTGATGTTGGAGCCGGAACCGACGTTGCGTTCGAAGGCTTCGCCATAGTTGCCCACGGCCTTGATGATGCGATAGGCCCAGTCTTTGTCGAGGCCCAGCAGGCGGCCCGTGTCTTCGTTGCCGGCACCCAGGATGCGGCGCACGGTGGGGTTGGTGCTGGAGGCACGCATCTGGTCCACGTTGGCCTGGGTGATGCCCAGTTCCTCGGCTTCGAGCATCACGAAGTGCACCCACTTGACGATGTTGAAGAACTCGTCATCACCCTGGCGGACCACCGGGCCCAGCGGCTCTTTGGAGATCAGTTCGGTCAGGATGACGTGGTCTTCGGGTTTCGGTGCTTCGTTGGCACGGTAGGAGGCCAGACCGGAGAGGTCGGTGGTGTAAGCCTGGCAGCGGCCGCCGAAGTAGGCGGCGGTGGTGGAAGCCACATCCGCAAACACCACGGGGCGCAGGTTCAGGTTGTTGGCACGGGAGAAATCGGCCAGGTTCAGTTCGGTCGTGGTGCCGGCTTCCACGCAGACGGTGGCGCCGCGCAGGTCACGCAGGTTCTTCACGTTCAGGCTCTTGGGGACCATGAAGCCCTGGCCGTCGTAGAAGTTCACGCCCGCCCAGTGCAGACCCAGAGAGCCATCGCGGGTCAGCGTCCAGGTGCTGTTGCGGGCCAGCATGTCCACTTCGCCGGCCTGCAGGGCGGTGAAGCGCTGCTGCGAAGTCAGGGGAACGTAACGCACCTTGCTGGCATCGCGCAGCACGGCAGCCGCCACGGCACGGCAGAGGTCAACGTCCAGACCACTCCAGCGGCCCTGGCTGTCGGCAGACGAGAAGCCCGGCAGGCCGGTGTTCACGCCACACACGAGTGTGCCGCGGCTTTTGAGAGCGTCGAGGTCTTTGCCTGCCATGGCCGGCGTGGCCAGCAGGGCCGCCGTGGTGGCAATGACAGCAGACGTGATCTTCAGAGATTTACGAATCATGACTCATGGTTCCTTTTGTTTCGTTGAAGTGGCCGACGCCTTTTTGAGGCATAACGACACGGGTCACACTGTAGTGATTTGGGGTTTCCAAAGCATCGGGGTTTACCTGAACGTCACTTGAAAAAATTTCAAGCTGTCCAAGACTAAACCTGGCTGTGACTGTTGCAATAACTGTGCCGGCGCTGCTGGCTCTCCGAGTGGATCTGGGCAGCGATCTCCGATTGGCTCCTTTCGGAAGGCTGACGCATGGCCCGTCTCGTCGGAGACAAAGGGCTGGGGCAAGGACATGTTCAAAAACGGCGGTCTGCAGTACCCTTTTCAGGGTGCACCAAAAGGAGACAGAACATGCCCCAAGACCCAGCGTTGCACCATGGTGTGTGGCCCAGGCGCCTGCCGCATGCCATCACCACGCCCCGAACGTCCCTCTGGTTCAACCTCGAAGCCAGTGCCACCCGCTATCCGGCGAAAGCGGCCACGGTCTTCTTTGATCAGACGATGAGCTATGCCGAACTGCGCGATGCCGCGCTGCGCCTGGCCGCCTGGCTGCACCAGCAGGGGGTGCGCGCGGGTGACCGGGTGATCCTGTTCATGCAGAACTGCCCGCAGCATGTGATTGCTTACTACGGGATCCTGCGAGCCAATGCCGTGGTGGTGCCCGTCAACCCCATGAACAAGGCCGACGAACTGGGGCACTACATCACCGATCCGGGCGCCCGTGTGGCCATCGTCGCCGCCGATCTGGCCGGCGAACTGCTGGAGGCCAACCGGCGTCTGCCCCCCGAAAAACGCCTGCAGCAGGTGCTGTGCACCCATTACACCGACCTGATGCCACCCGGTTGCCTGGCGGACCAGGCCCTCCCCATGCCATCCGCCTGGCGTGACTGGCTGGGTCAGCGCCACCCGCTGCCGGTGGCGCCCGGGGTGGCGGCCCATGACTGGCAGGAGGCCATGGCCTGCACAGCCCCGCCACCGGATCACACGGCGGGGCCGGACGATCTGGTGGTGCTGCCTTACACCAGCGGCACCACTGGCCTGCCCAAGGGTTGCATGCACCCGCACCGCACGCTGATGCACAACGCCGTGGCCAGCACGCTCTGGGGCAATGGCAGTGTCGAGAACGTGGCTCTGGTGGTGGTGCCCATGTTCCACATCACCGGGATGGTCATCGGCATGCACAGCAACCTTTACGCGGGCGCCACCCTGGTCATCATGCCCCGGTGGGACCGCGAGGTGGCCGGGCATCTGATTTCCCGATGGAAGGTGACGCACTGGGTCAACATTCCCACCATGATCATCGACCTCATGGCCAGCCCGAATTTTGCCCAGTACGACCTGACCAGTCTGATCTACATCGGCGGCGGTGGGGCGGCCATGCCCCAGGCCGTGGCGCAGAAACTGCTGGACTTGTACGGCCTGCGTTATGTGGAAGGTTACGGCCTGACCGAGACCGCGGCGCCCTCGCACAACAACCCGCCCGACCATCCCAAGCAGCAGTGCCTCGGCATTCCTTTCCTCAGCACCGACGCGCGCATCGTGGATCCCGACACGCTCGAAGTGTTGCCAGTGGGCCAGCAGGGCGAAATCGTCATCAGCGGGCCTGAGGTCTTTGATGGCTACTGGCAGCGGCCCGATGCCACACGGGCGGTCTTTTTTGAGCTCGACGGCAAGCGTTTCTTTCGATCCGGTGACTTGGGCCGCGTGGACGAAGAGGGCTATTTCTTCATCACCGACCGACTCAAGCGCATGATCAACGCCAGTGGTTACAAGGTGTGGCCTGCCGAGGTCGAGTCGCTCATGTTCAGGCATCCGGCCATCGCGGAAGCCTGTGTGATCGGCGTGCATGACCCATATCGTGGCGAAACCGTCAAGGCGGTGGTGGTGCTGCGAGCCGAGGCGCGCGGGCACACGACCGAGCAGGCCATCATCGACTGGTGCCACGAGCACATGGCCGCCTACAAGGTGCCGCGTCTGGTGACGTTTGCCGACGCCCTGCCCAAGAGCGGCAGCGGCAAGGTGATGTGGCGCCTGTTGCAGGAGGCCGAGGCCCGAGTGGCCAGCGAGACAGGCGCAGAGGGGCGGTAACATCCCGCCATGGAAACCGAATCCCGCTGGATGACGCGGCTCAAGCGATTGTGGCAGCCCCGCAACCCGATGTTCTGGCTGATGCTGGCATTCAATGGCCTGTCCTCGGTCATGGCCTGGGTGCTGCACCTCGGGCAGCCCACCGGGGCGATGCTATGGGGGTTGACCTTGCTTGCGCTCGGCAACGCCCTGGCAGGCATGGGCCTGCTGTGGCGGCTGTGGGCCGACGAGCGGCCTCGTGCCGCCCCCCCTCTGAAAAGACCATGAACCCACAGGAGACCCGCATGTTCAAAGCCTGGTTGATCACCAAAACCGATGCAGCGGGTTACCGCTGCCAGCTCTCGGAGGTCGATGACGCGCAGTTGCCGGAAGGCGACGTCACCGTGCAGGTGGAATGGTCCACCCTGAACTACAAGGATGGCCTGGCCATCACCGGTCAGTCGCCTGTGGTGCGGCAGTTCCCCATGGTGCCGGGGATCGATTTCGCGGGCACCGTGATCGACAGTGCTCACCCACGCTGGCAGGCCGGTGACCGGGTGGTGCTCAATGGCTGGGGCGTGGGCGAAGCCTGGTGGGGCGGGCTGGCGCAGAAGGCTCGGGTCAAAGGCGACTGGCTGGTGGCCTTGCCGGCGGGATTGACCTCACGACAGGCCATGGCCATCGGCACCGCAGGCTACACCGCCATGCTGTGCGTGCAGGCGCTCCAGCGACACTGGGCCGATGCGGGTGTGGCTCCCGGCAGTGGCGAAGTGCTGGTGACGGGTGCCAATGGCGGGGTGGGGAGTGTGGCCATCGCCCTGCTGGGAGCGCTGGGGCACCGGGTGGTGGCTTCCACCGGCCGGCTGGAAGAGGCCGAATACCTCAAGGCCCTGGGCGCCGACGAGGTGATGGACCGGCAGTTGCTGGCTTTGCCTGGCAAGCCGCTGCAGAAGGAGCGCTGGATCGGGGTGGTGGATGCCGTGGGCAGCCACACGCTCGCCAATGCCTGTGCCAGCACACGCTATGGTGGTGCGGTGGCGGCCTGTGGCCTGGCCCAGGGCATGGACCTGCCCGCCTCGGTGGCACCCTTCATTCTCAGAGGCATCACGCTGTACGGCATTGACAGCGTGATGGCACCCAGGCCGAGGCGCGAAGCCGCATGGGCCCAGCTCGATGCGCTGCTCGATCGCGACCGGCTGGAGCAGATGACCCGTGAAGTCACACTGGCCGATGCCGCAGCGCTGGGGCCGCAGATTCTCCAGGGGCAGGTCCGTGGACGTGTGGTGGTGAACGTGAACGCCTGATCCGCTGTCGCTTCAGATGGGCGCGTTCTCGGCAGAAGGCGTGGGCGTGGTGCGGGGTGCAAAACGCTTGCCGATCCAGCCGACGAATGGCAGGAAGAGCAAGGCCACGCCACCGTTGAACGCCAGGCTGGCCACAGCCACCGCCTGACTGGGATTACCCTCGCTCAAACCGACAGCCCAGGCGCCGAAAGACGAGATGAAGGGTGAGATCAGCGCCACCCCGGTTGCCGCAAACATCAGGTTCATGAGGGCAGCCCGTCGGGCAAACGCGTCCATGGGGATGCTGGCAATCAGGCTGGTGGTGGTGGTGCCCAGGGCGGCGCCGATCACGATCGCCACCGCTCCCATCGGTTCCAGCACGCCTTGCTGGACCAGCACGATGGCGAGCCCACCGACCACGCTGCTCGATTGCAGCACCACCGTGATCACGATGCCCATGATGACACCCAGCCACGGTTCCGTGGCACGAGCCAGCCATTCCAGCACCATCGGCGATTCGCGCAAAGGCTGCAATGAGCTGCCGATCAGGTCGAGCGCAAAGAAAATGAAACCAAAGTAGAAAATGGCCCGGCCGATGACGCGGATGGAGAACGGCAGCACCGTGATGAGCGCGCCCAGCACGATCAGATAGGGGCCGATGTGCGCGAGATGGAAGGACACCAGCCACGCCGTGGAGGTGGTGCCCACCTTGGCCCCGAGCAAGACGGCAAGGCTGCTGGCGAAGCTCAGCGTCCCCGAGTTGACCAGCGCCACCACCAGGGCCGAAACGGCACTGCTGGACTGCACCACGGCCGTGACGGAAGCGCCCAGCAGGAGCCCGCGAAATCGGTCACGGGTGGCGGTGGCCAGCCAGCGTGGCAGCTTGTCACGGCCGACGGTCTGCAGTTCCTTGCTGAAATGTTCCAGGCCATAAAGAAAGAGCAGCAGTGCACTGAGCACCAGCACAAATACCTGGAAATCGCTGAAATCGAGTTCACCCTGCATCCGGCTATCTTGCCACGGTTCCGAGGCCTGGACTCACTGGGTGGGCGCAGGCAGCATGTGCCGGTAAGCGTGCCAGGTGGCGTGTCCCAGGACCGGCCCCACGACCAGCATCCCCAGGAACCAGGGCAGCATGGCAGCCAGCACCAGCAAGGTGATGATGGCGCCCCACAGCAGCATCACGCCCGGATTTTGCAGACAGGCACGGATGCTGGTGAGGCCAGCCGAAATGGCATCGACCTGCCGGTCCAGGATCATGGGGATGGAAATCACGCTGGTCACAAAGATCAGTCCGGCAAAAATGGCACCCACCACGGTGTAGGTGATCAGGAATTCGAGGTTGTCGGCGCTGATCAGGACTTTCAACAGGTTCGCCGTGTCCGGCATGGTGTTGAAGGTCACGGCAAACACCACCAGCGATGCACGTCCCCAGAGCATTTCGAGAATGAGCAGCACCCCGGCAAAAATGGCCATGGTTCCCTTGGTGGGCAGCCAGGAGGTCAGGGATGAGCGCAGCGAGGGAGGCCTGCCCTGTTCCAGTGCGCGGCTGGCATCGTAAAGCCCGAGGCACAGGAAGGGCCCCATCAGCAGGAAGCCGGCACTCAGCGCCAGGACATAGGCGGGGGCCTCCTGCAAGACGAACCAGAGCGCATGCCCCATGATGAAAAAGCAGGCCCCATAGAACAGACCGATCTTCGGGCAGCGCAGGAAATCCTGCCAGCCGCGTACCACCCAGCGAAAGGGGTCTGCTGGGGACAACTCGGCCAGCGGCAGCGCAAACACCGATGCGGACTCTTCTGCGGGTTGAGTGGGGCTCATGGAATCTCCTCATCCATCTGATTTTTGTCAATCCGATGAGCGTAACAAAAGTCAACGTTTTCTGCATCCCGCCGGCACGGTCGCGAGATCCCCATGCCGGTGCATGACGCCAAGAGCAGGCACTACACTCGTGCCTCATGAATCCGCATTTCCTGCCTCCCTGTGTGCCCCTGAACCGTCTGGATGAATCGCTGTCGCAGCACGGTTATGCCCTGATGGACGCCCGTTCGGTGCAGGCGTGGCTGGCCGTCGAGCCTCAGGCGCTCGCCGCTCTGCAGCCCAGTTGGGACCATCTGCCCAGCGATCGCTACCTGAAAGACGGGGGCCGTTACCGCAAGCGCCGGCACAGCTGTTTTGTGGTGGATGGCGACCAGGTGCAGCAGGTCGCTCACCGGGCCCATTGGCAGCCGGTGGAATACAACGCCTTGCACGGCGGGATGCAACGCTGGTTCGAACCCATGGACCCTGCCGTGGTCGCCATGCCCGCCTGGCAGCGATTGCTGGTGCAGACCGCTGCTGTCACGTCTGCCCTCAAAGGCCGCCAGACCTGGTACATCGAGGCACACCAGTTTCGGATCGACACCACCGACGGCATCGGGCGCCCCACGCCTGAAGGGGCCCACCGGGATGGCGTCGAGCTGGTGGCGGTGTATCTGGTCGGGCGTCACCGCATCAAGGGAGGGGAGAGCCGTGTTTTCGAGGCCTACGGGCCCAATGGCCAGCGCTTCACCCTGACCGAGCCCTGGTCGATGCTGCTGCTGGATGACGCCCGTGTGATCCACGAAACCACACCCATCCAGCCGATCGAAACCGATGAACTGGGGTGGCGCGACACGCTGGTCCTGACGTGCCGAGCCGGGGGCTTCCAGGGCGACTGATATCAGGGGGAGGTCGGGTCGTCGGCCCGCCGCACCGCGTTCGGGAAGTACAGGGCGGTGAGGCTGCGGCTGTGCACGGGCGAAAAATGTTCGGGTGCCGCTCTGGCGGCTTCCGCATAACGGCGCCATTCCCGAACCCAGTGCAGTTCGTCGCAGACTTCCAGCAGTCCGATGGTTTCCCGGTCACCAATCAGGATGCCATGAACGCGCAATCCCAGTGAGGCCTTGGCCTGACGAAGGGCACGAAGACCCGTTGGGGTGACACCGAACTCACCATCGCTCACGATCAGGATGTCGGCATCACACCACTGGGCCTGCCGGACGTGTTCGATGGCCCTTTCAATCGGCGTCTGCACATCGGTGCCGCCATCGAAACCCTGCCCCAGGGTGTCCAGCAGGGTCTCCAGTCCTTCCCGGGTGGGGGTGAGTTCTCGGTCCAGCAACTCACCCTGACCCCCGAAGGCCAGCAGACGGCATGCCCGCTGGGAGGCCGATGCGGTGCGTAGCGCCTGCAGCACGCAGGCCTTGGCCACGTTTTCCGGGGCGCCCTGCATCGAGCCCGAGGTGTCGAGGCAGACGATCATCGGACCTCTGTCCTGCTGATGGGGGGCCTGTGCGGGCGGTGTGGGCAGCGGTGTCTGGTGTCCGCGCCGATGGCCGGGTGTGCGGTCATCGTAGGTGAGCAACTGGGCTTCTGCAAAGCGGGCTTTCCACAATCGTCGCAAGGTGGGGTGATGAAGCATGGCGGTTTCAGCCCCCGTCATGCGGGCCAGCACCCGGGATCGCCTCACGCCATCGACATGACCCGGTTCGGACAGCCGAAACGCCGGGTCCTCTTCCACCGTTAGGCGAATGGCGGTTTCGTGTGTGGTTTGCGGGCTCGTCCCGGCGGCTGGCTCGGCTGGCTTGCGCCTGCCGACCTGGTCGATGAAGCGCTGCAGGGCGGGCAGTTGCGAAAGCCAGCCACCGATGCGTCGGGCTTCGGCCCATTCGCGACGGTTCAGTTGCCCAGCCAGGTCGTCCCACCGCCACAGTCGGGCCTGACCGAGGTCAGGCAGCAGGGCCAGCGCCTCTTCCCAGCCCTGTTTCTGGAATTGCCAGCTGTCATGGAAGGTCTGCTGCAGACGATCGATGGCCTGAAGGCGGGATTCGTCAGCGGGTCTGTCGATGATCTGGTCGAGGTGCCACATCAGGCTTTGCAGGAGGTGAGTGGTCACCGAATCCTGACCTCGTGCCAGTTGCGGCAGGGCCAGTTCACCGATCAGGCGACGAAACCCGGCCAGGGCTTCGGGGTCTGCCCAGTCGAGTGGCGCATCGGGCAGTTGCCCCTGTCGCAAGCTGGCGAGCCACTGGGGAAGCTGCGCCAGACGTTGGGCGGTGGTGCCGCCGCTGCAGACCACTGACCAGCGCCAGATGGCCTCGGGCAGCCGGCTCAAGGCCCCATACGGGTCATGAGCTTCGCATTCAGGTGCCATGGGGCAGTGCAGCAAAGCCGGCCCGCACCCGTAGCAGCCGTTGCAGCAGATCGGTCGCGGCCTCGCAACGGCGCGCATGGGTCGTTTCGATGTGTTCCCGCCAGGATGGGGGGAGCCAGGTGTGTGCCCGTGCCTGCGTCAGGACCTCGGTGGCCTGCTGGTGGACGCTGTCGTGCAGGCTTTGAACCGCTGTCAGGCATTCGTCCACCTGTGACAGGCGGGTCTGGATGTGGAGCGGGGTGTATGACCGACGCGCCCGATCCGACAGCATGCGGATCATGGGGGTGGATGGTGATCCCGGTCCGGCCATGGCCTGAGCCAGCGCCAGTTTGCCCGCCTCGGTGTCCGGTTCTTCGGCGGGGGCCCGTTCCTCGATTTCGAGCTGACCTTCGAATGCCCGTGTGGCTTGGTCCAGTCCGTCCCGCTCCAGTGGCACGGCATGAGCCACTTGCGCCATGAACCCGTCGGTCCAGCCGGGTACCTGATCCGGCCCGTGGGCCAGTACAAAGGGCAGGAGCCAGGTGTCCCATGGATCGACCTGATCTCGCCCCAGGCTCGCCGCCTGCACCTGAAGCAGACGGGCCAGTTGGCGCCATCGCCGATCGGAGACGGTCTGACCGGTTTCCCGGCAGCGTTGACGCGCTTGAGTGAGCAAGGCCAGCACTTCGGGTGGCAGACTGACCAAGCCGGCGCGATGTCGGACCTGAGCCAGGGTGTGGGCATTCAGCAGGTGGGTCTGAGCCGGGGCCTGGGTGACCGGTTGAAGCAACGCCGCAAAATGCGCGTCGTCCACCGGCGTCACCGGTACCCGCAAGAGGAAGCGGTCGTAAAACGCCAGCAGGCTGTCGTCTTCCGGCAGTTCGTTGCTCGCCCCCACCAGGCAGACCAGAGGCACCGCGATGCGCTGCACCCCGTTGTCGAACCGGCGTTCGTGCAGCAGGCCCAGCAGGGTGTTCAGGATGGCCGAGTTGGCTTTGAAGACTTCATCGAGAAACGCCACCTCGGCCTGCGGGAGGTAGCCCTCGGTCAGGCGCTCGTAGCGGTCGTCTTCGAGCGCGCGAAGGGAGAGGGGGCCGAACAGTTCCTCGGGTACCGTGAAGCGGGTGAGCAGTCGTTCGAAATAGTGCGCGCCCGGCATGAGTTGTTGCAGGCGGCGGGCCAGTTCGCTCTTGGCCGTTCCGGGTGGACCGATCAGCAGCAGGTGTTCACCCGCCAGGGCTGCCAGCAGCAGGGCTCTGGCGGCCACGTCGCGTTGCAGCAGGCCGTGCTCCAGGGTCTGGAGCGCAGCCTGCCAGGGAGGGGTGCCGACGGCCTGGCCGGTCACATCCGTTCAAAAATCGCGGCAATGCCCTGACCGCCACCGATACACATGGTCACCAGGGCGTAGCGACCGCCCACTCGCTGCAGTTCGTGCAGGGCCTTGACGGTGATGAGCGCGCCAGTGGCACCAATCGGGTGACCCAGCGAAATGCCGGAGCCGTTGGGGTTGACCTTGGCCGGGTCCAGTCCCAGGCCCTTGGTCACGGCACAGGCCTGGGCGGCGAAGGCCTCGTTGGCCTCGATCACGTCCAGATCATTGACGCTCAGGCCGGTGCGCTTGAGCACGGCCTGGGTGGCCGAGATGGGCCCCACGCCCATGATTTTCGGGTCCAGGCCGGTGTGGGCGTAGCCCACCAGACGGGCCATGGGCGCCAGGCCACGGGCCTTGGCCGCACCGGCTTCCATCAGCACCACGGCGGCGGCGGCATCGGTGATGCCGCTGGCGTTGCCGGCCGTCACGGTGCCGTTTTCCTTCAGGAAGACGGGCTTGAGCTTGGTCATGTCGGCCAGGGTGCAGCTGGGGCGGAAATGCTCGTCGGTGTCGAAGGCCACGTCGCCTTTGCGGCTCTTGAGCATCACCGGCACGATCTGGCCCTTGAAGCGGCCTTCCTGGGTGGCGCGTTCGGCGCGGTTGTGGCTTTCCACGGCCAGTTCGTCCTGCATTTCGCGGGTGATGCCGAACTGGGCCGCCACGTTTTCGGCGGTCACCCCCATGTGGATGTTGTGGAAGGGGTCGTGCAGGGCACCGACCATCATGTCGACCA
>CAZEZY010000035.1:0-18841 GCA_964516635.1 uncultured Tepidimonas sp.
GCACGCTGGAGCTGCCATGCATCACCAGGTGGGTGTTGGGGATGCGGGCGTGGATTTCCTTCACGCGCGAAATGGCCAGGATGTCGCCGGTGGGTTTGCGGCTGAACTTGTAGGCGCCATGGCTGGTGCCGATGGCGATGGCCAGCGCGTCCAGGCCCGTGGCCTTCACGAACACGGCGGCCTCTTCGGGGTCCGTCAGCATCTGGGAATGGTCCAGCTTGCCTTCGGCGCCAATGCCGTCTTCCTCGCCGGCTTCGCCGGTTTCCAGGTTGCCCAGGCAGCCCAGTTCACCCTCCACCGACACGCCCACCCGGTGGGCCATGTCCACGACGCGGCGGGTCACGTCCACGTTGTACTCGAAGCTGGCCGGGGTCTTGCCGTCTTCCTTCAGCGAGCCGTCCATCATCACCGAACTGAAACCCAGGTCGATGGCGCCCTGGCACACGGCCGGGCTCTGGCCGTGATCCTGGTGCATGACCACGGGGATCTGCGGGTAGGCCTCGCAAGCCGCCTGCACCAGGTGTTTGATGAACGGTTCGCCCGCGTATTTGCGAGCACCCGCGCTGGCCTGCAGGATGACGGGCGCGCCCACTTCCCTGGCGGCCTCCATCACGGCCTGCACCTGTTCCAGGTTGTTGACGTTGAAGGCCGGAATGCCGTAGCCGCACTCGGCCGCGTGGTCGAGCAGTTCGCGCATGGAAACGAGAGCCATGTGAATCCCCAGAATTCGGTCAGTACAAACCCACGATTTTACGGGGAGCCCACCCGGCACAACTTGAGCATGTTGGTGCCGCCAGGTGTGCCCATGGGTTCTCCGCAGGTGATGGCGTAGATGTCACCCGTTTTCACGATCCCACGCTCTTTCAGGTAGTTTTCGGCCTGCAGCAGGGCGGTGTCGCGGTCCGCGCTGGTGTCCATCAGCAGCGGTCGCACATTGCGGTACATCGTCATGCGGCGCTGGGTGGCCAGCCGCGAGGTGACGGCATAGATCGGGATGTTGACCTTGTGGCGGCTCATCCAGAGGGCGGTAGAGCCGGATTCCGTCAGGGCCACGATGGCCTTGGCCCCCAGGTGCGACGCGGTGAACAGCGCCCCCATCGCGATCGACTGGTCGATGCGGTGAAACCGTTTGCCCATGAAGTCGCTTTCCAGTGCGTGATCATCGGCCTTCTCGGCGGCTTCGCAGATCTGCGCCATTTCGCGCACCGTCTGTAGCGGGTACTTGCCGGCGGCGGTTTCGGCGCTCAGCATCACGGCATCGGTGCCGTCGAGCACGGCGTTGGCCACATCGCTCACCTCGGCGCGGGTGGGCACCGGGGCGTGGATCATGCTTTCCATCATCTGGGTGGCGGTGATCACGAAACGGTCGTGCTCGTGCGCCAGGCGGATCATGCGCTTCTGGAGGGCGGGCACGGCGGCGTTGCCCACTTCCACCGCCAGGTCGCCGCGTGCCACCATGATCCCATCGCTGGCGCGCAGGATGTTTTCCAGTTCGGGGATGGCCTCTGCCCGTTCGATCTTGGCCACCAGCCCCGGTTTGTGGCCAGGCGGGCAGGCCACGTGGCACAGCTGACGCGCCAGTTCCATGTCGGTGGCGCTTTTGGGAAAGCTCACCGCCACGAAATCGGCCTGCAGGGCCATGGCGGTCTTGATGTCTTCCATGTCCTTGGCCGTGAGGGCGGGCGCCGTCAGACCGCCGCCCTGCTTGTTGATGCCCTTGTTGTTCGACAGCTCGCCACCCACCACCACCTCGGTGTGCACGGCCGCGCCGGCCACTCGAACCACTTTCATGACGATGAGTCCGTCGTTCAGCAGCAGGGTGTCGCCGGCTTTCAGGTCGCTAGGCAACGCCTTGTAGTCGAGCCCGACACCCTGGCCATCGCCCAGTTCGGTGCGGTCGGCGTCCAGCACGAAAGGCTGGCCGGGCTCCAGCATCACCTTGCCGCTGGCAAACTTGCCCACCCGAATCTTGGGTCCCTGGAGGTCGGCCATGATGGCCACCTCGCGGCCGGCGCGCTGAGACGCTTCTCTGACCAGCCTGGCCCGGTTCTGGTGGTCTTCGGCGGTGCCGTGCGAAAAGTTCAGCCTGACCACGTTCACGCCGGCGCGGATCATCGCCTCCAGCAGGTCGGGGTCACTGGAGGCAGGGCCCAGGGTGGCAACAATCTTGGTGGCGCGGGCAGGCATGAGGTCTCCGTCGGTGGGTGACCTGCATTATCGCTGTGCGCCCTCCGGGTATTGGAAGTGCTGTCGCCGCTGACGAAGCCGGCCTGTATGATCGGATCATCATGCTGGGACATCCCGGTCATGGCGGGTGTCACGAAAGGCCAGTGATGAACACAACCACACGACAGTCGATGGGCATGGAAGAGGTCTATCGGCGGGGCGACTCGATCCTCCTTCTCGCGCTGTTGGTGTGTGCGCCGGGCTTCTTCCTGGTTCGCGGCTTCCTGGCCGGTCGCCTCATGCTGGCCCAGCGGAGTGCCCAGGCAGCCCGTGAAATCAAGGACCTCATCAACGCCCGTGTGGAGCGGGTGCAGGACGGCAACGAACAGGCCCAACGACTGATGGAGGCGGTGTCGGTGCTCCATCAGTCTCGCCACCCGCTTCAGCTTTCTCGGTCGTGATCGCTTTTTCACCGCTTCTGAAGCCCCTGAAGGGGCTGCGCATCCTGAGTTTTGCCCTCAACCTGCCGGGGCCAGCCGCGCTGATCCGGCTACGCGCCATGGGGGCTCGCTGCACCCAGGTGCTGCCACCCGCAGGCGACCCGATGGCACATTACAGTCCGCAGGCTCATGGTGACCTTTCATCGGGCATCCGGCAGGTCACCCTCGACCTCAAGGCCCCCAACGGCCAGCAACAGCTGGCCAGGCGACTGGCGCAGGCCGATGTGCTGCTCACGTCGTTCCGGCCCTCCGCCCTGCGCAAGCTGGGGCTGGACGCCAGGCAACTGCGCCACACTTTCCCCCAGCTGAACACCGTGGCCATCGTGGGGGCGCCTGGTGAACGGGCGGAGGAACCGGGTCACGATCTCACTTACCAGGCCGAAGTCGGGCTGGTGCAGGGCCTGCAACTGCCGCCGAGCCTGCTGGCCGACATGGCAGGGGCCCTGGCGGCTTCCGAAGCGGTGCTGCAGGTGGTGCTGCAGCAGCAGCGAACGGGAAAGGCCGCGCATGGGGAGGTGGCGCTGTCGGAAGCGGCGCGCTGGCTGGCCTGGCCATGGACCTGGGGCCTGACCGGACCTGGTGACCTCTTGGGCGGTGCCCACGCCGGCTACCGCGTGTATGTCTGCAAGAATGGCCGGGTGGCGCTGGCGGCGCTGGAGCCCCACTTTGCCGCGGCACTGGGGCGGGTGGTGGGCCTGAGCCCGCTGACCCCCCAGGACTGTCTGCTGCCTGCCACCCACGAGGTGGTGGCCGCTTTCGTGGCCCGCAAGACCCGTGCGCAACTCGACCGGCTGGCCATCCAGCACGACCTGCCGCTGCTCACCCTGCCCCCCTGAAGGGAGGCGGGGCCGTCAGGCGCGCTTGGCCAGCACTTCGAATGCCGGCAATGTCTTGCCTTCCAGCACTTCCAGGAAGGCACCACCGCCGGTGGAGATGTAGTCCACGTCGTCTTCGATGTGGAACTTGGCAATGGCCGCCAGCGTGTCACCGCCCCCGGCGATGCTGAACGCCTCGGAGTGGGCAATCGCCGAAGCCATCATCTTGGTGCCACCGGCGAACTGCGGGATCTCGAACACGCCCACCGGGCCGTTCCACACGATGGTGCCGGCATGGGCGATGATGTCGGCCAGCTTGGCGGACGTCTTGGGGCCGACGTCCAGGATGCGGTCGTGCGGGCCCACTTCGTCCACCGGAATGCGGTTGGCGCGGGCGAGTGCCGACACCTCGTCGGCGACCACCACGTCCACCGGGAGTGGCACCTCGGCGCCCCGCGCCTTCATGATGTCCATGACCTGCTGAGCCTCGCGCACCATCTCGGGTTCAGCCAGCGAATCGCCAATGCGTTTGCCTGCCGCCAGCAGGAAGGTGTTGGCGATGCCCCCGCCCACAATGAGCTGGTCCACCTTGCTGGCCAGCGTTTTCAGGATGGACAGCTTGGTGCTCACCTTGGAGCCGCCCACGATGGCCACCAGCGGGCGGCGCGGATTTTCCAGCGCCTTGGTGATGGCGTCCATTTCGGCGGCCAGCAGTGGGCCGGCGCAGGCCACCGGTGCGGTCTCGGCGATGCCGTAGGTCGTGGCTTCGGCCCGGTGGGCGGTGCCAAAGGCGTCGTGCACAAAGATGTCGCACAGCGCGCCCAGCTTGGCGGCGAGTTCGGGATTGTTCTTCTTTTCGCCCTTGTTCAGGCGGCAGTTCTCCAGCAACACCACGTCGCCGGGTTTCACGGCAAAGCCGCCGTCCACCCAGTCGGACACCAGTGGCACCTCGCGGCCCAGCAGCTTGCCCAGCCGACGGGCCACCGGGGCCAGGGTGTCCTCGGGCTTGAACTCGCCTTCGGTGGGGCGGCCCAGGTGAGAGGTGACCATCACCGCGGCACCGGCGCCCAGTGCCATCTGGATGGCGGGCAGCGAAGCACGGATGCGCGTGTCTTCGGTGATGTTGCCCTCGTCGTCCTGTGGCACGTTGAGGTCGGCCCGGATGAACACGCGTTTGCCAGAGGCCTGACCACTGGCGCAGATGTCGGAGAAGCGCTGGAATTTCATGGGTCGAGATTATTGCAGCAACGGATGACGCGGGGCTTTCCGGCCAGGGGTGAAGCAGGTGAGATGCCGACGGACACGGGATGCTTTGCGTATAAACTGAGGCAATACCATGCTTTGGGGTCTATCCAGCACGACATCCGGAGACTTTGCCCATTGAACCGGCTCACCGCCTTCGGGCATCTGCTGCTGCACTCTTTCCGCAACCTCCTCCCCATCGTCCTGGTGGTGGGGTTTTTCCAGTTTGCCGTCATCCAGGAGGTGCCCCAGGGCCTGCTGTCCATGGTGGTCGGGCTGATGATCGTGGCGGTGGGGGTGGCGGTGTTCCTGCAGGGGCTGGAACTGGGCATCTTTCCCATCGGCAAGAACCTCTCGAACCAGTTCGCCAGGAAGGGCTCGCTGGTGCTGCTGATGGTGTTTGGTTTCTCGCTGGGTTTTTCGGCCGTGGTGGCCGAACCGGCACTGATTGCCGTGGCCTCGCAGGCGCAGACCATCAGCGAGGGCCGGGTCAGCAGCTGGACCCTGAGGCTCCTCGTGGCCACTTCGGTGGGGGTGGTGGTGGCGATCGGCATTGTGCGGACGGTGCTGGGGCAGTCGCTGCACGGGTACATGATCGTGGGCTACGTGCTGGTGGTGCTGGTCACCTTTTTTGCGCCGGAGGAAATCGTCGGGCTGGCCTACGACTCGGGCGGCGTGACCACCAACATCGTCACGGTGCCGCTGATTGCCGCGCTGGGCATCGGCCTGGCCATGTCGATCCGCGGGCGCAACGCCCTGCTCCACGGTTTTGGCCTGGTGGCGCTGGCGGTGATGGTGCCGATGATCACCGTGCAGCTGTACGGCATCTATGTGTACCGTTTTGCGGAGGCGCCCACCGAGGCGGCACTGCTGGCATCGGCAGCCACAGGCACCGAGGTGGCGCGGCACGGGTTCCTGGGCATGCTGGCCGACCTGCTGCTCATGTTTCGCGATGTGCTGCCCATCATCGCCGTGATCCTGTTCTTCCAGTACGGCGTCATCCGCAAACCCATTGCCCACCTGCACAAGGTGGCGGGCGGTTTTGTGCTCGTGATCGTGGGGCTGTACGCCTTTGTGGTGGGGCTGAAGCTGGGTCTGTTTCCGGTGGGCCGCAGCATGGCGGCCCAGCTCATCCAGCTCGACACGTTTGCCTGGGTGTATCTGTTTGCGTTTTCCATCGGGTTTGCCACCACCATGGCCGAACCGGCGCTGATTGCCATCGGCCAGCAGGCCGAAGAGGCCGCCAAGGGCAAGCTGCTGGCCAGCCGCATCCGCATGCTGGTGGCCATCGGGGTGGCCATTGGCCTCACGGTGGGCGTGCACCGGATCATCACCGGTGACTCCATCCATTACTACATCATGGGCGGCTATGCGCTGGTGATCGCGCTCACCTGGTTCGCCCCCAAGTACATCGTGCCGCTGGCGTTCGACCTCGGGGGAGTGACCACCTCGGAAGTCACCGTCCCGCTGGTCACGGCGCTGGGCATCGGCCTGGCCAGCAGCATCGAGGGGCGCAACGTGCTCATCGACGGCTTCGGCCTGATCGCATTCGCCTCCATTTTTCCCATTCTCACCGTCATGCTCTACGCGATTTACGTGGAGCGGTTCACGCAAGAAGGAGCATCCGCATGAAGTTTTCCGTGCTCGTGGCCATCCTCGCCGAAGAGCTGGAGGAGCAGGCCATCGACGTGGCCCGCCGCAGTGGGGCGGGTGGCGTCACCATTCTCGGTGGCAAGGGCATCGGCGCCAAGGAGAAAAAAACCTTCTTCGGCCTCACGGTGGAGGGCAGCCAGTCCGTGCTGGTGTTCGTGCTCGAGAAGAAGCTGTCGGTGCAGGTGCTCAAGAACATCAGCAGGGAGCTGGAGCTCGACAAAAAGTCGTGCGGGGTGGTGTTCACCCTGCCACTGGAGCACATTGCCGGCATCGACATGACCCAGATCCACCAGTTTGAAGACCGTATCCGGAACGACCTCTAGGAGCCCTTACCATGCTAGTGCAAGACCTCATGGTGCGCGACGTTGCCACCATCTCCCCCATGGCCACCATCCGCGAGGCCATGCAGGCCATGAAAACCCGGCGGGTCAAGTCGCTGGTGGTGCAACGCCGCGACGCCCACGACGTGTACGGCATCATCACCTACACCAACATCCTCAAGACCATCGTGGCCGAAGAGGGCGACATCGACCTGATCAACGTGTACGACGTGTGCGCCAAGCCCGCCATCACCATCAGCGCGCAGGCCGACGTCAAACACGCCGCCCGCATGATGGTGAACATGAAACTGCGCCGCCTGCTGGCAGTCGAAGGGAATGATCTTGCCGGCATCATCACCATGAATGACATTGTCGGTTCGATCGTGCAGATGGTTGACCCATCCTCTGCCTGATCAACCTCGCATCCCGGTTCACCCAAGGAGATACCCATGACCGTCTCCCTGCTCATCGCCATCGTGACCGACAGCGTGTCGGAAAAAGCCCTCAACATCGCCGAACGCGAGGGCATCAAGGGGGCCACCATCCTGCCCGCCAGTGGCATCAGCCAGAGCCCGGTCAAGACCTTTTTCGGGCTGACCTTTCAGGCGTCCATGACGCTGCTGTTCTGGATTGCCGAGACCGACACGGCCAACCGTGTCGCGCAGGTGTTGAATGACGCGCTGGAGCTGGACTCGCCCCAGCAGGGACTGGCACTGACCCTGTCCATCGACCGGCTGTACGGTCTGGATGTGCCGGGGCGTGGGCAACCCGTCTGAAACCCCGTTGCGGCCTGGGCCCGGCGTGACGCCCGCCCGATGAGCATATCAATCCGCAACACAAGATCGCGGTGAGGTTCTACAATACGTCGCCCGGCATGTCGCTTCACGATGCGGCTTGTCATTTCATATTGTGGAGACAGTGATCATGTCGCAAAAGCAGGAAGACAAACGCGCCGAATTGCGCCGAGCCGCACTCGAGTACCACGAGTTCCCCACCCCCGGCAAGGTCGCCATCGCGGCCACGAAGCAGCTCACCAACCAGCGCGACCTGGCCCTGGCTTACTCCCCTGGGGTGGCGGCGCCCTGCGAGGAGATCGTGGCCGATCCGGTCAACGCCTTCAAGTACACCAGCCGGGGCAACCTGGTCGCGGTCATCACCAACGGCACCGCCGTCCTGGGCCTGGGCGACATTGGCCCCCTGGCGGCCAAGCCGGTGATGGAAGGCAAGGGCGTGCTGTTCAAGAAGTTCGCCGGCATCGATGTGTTCGACATCGAGATCAACGAAAAAGACCCGAACAAGCTGGTCGAGATCATTGCCGCGCTGGAGCCCACCTTCGGTGGCGTGAACCTGGAAGACATCAAGGCACCCGATTGCTTCTATGTCGAGCGCAAGCTGCGGGAACGCATGAAGATCCCGGTCTTCCACGACGACCAGCACGGGACCGCCATCGTGGTGGGGGCGGCCATCCTCAACGGCCTGAAGGTGGTCGGCAAAGACCTCAAGCAGGTCAAGCTGGTCACCTCGGGGGCGGGCGCGGCCGCACTGGCCTGTCTGGGCCTGTTGGTCAAACTGGGCATCCCGCGTGAAAACATCTGGGTGACCGACCTGGCCGGCGTGGTCTACCAGGGCCGAACCGAACTGATGGACCCCGACAAGGCGATCTATCAGCAGCCGACCGACCAACGCACCCTGTCAGAAGTCATTGAAGGCGCTGACATTTTCCTGGGCCTCTCGGCCGGTGGGGTGCTGAAGCCTGACATGGTGGCCAAGATGGCCGCCAGGCCCCTGATCCTGGCGCTCGCCAATCCCACGCCCGAGATCCTGCCGGAAGAGGTGAAGGCGGTGCGCGACGACGCCATCATGGCCACCGGCCGGACCGACTACCCGAACCAGGTCAACAACGTCCTGTGTTTTCCGTACATCTTCCGCGGGGCACTGGATGCCGGTGCGTCCACCATCACCGACGAGATGGAGATTGCGGCGGTGCATGCCATTGCCGAACTGGCGCAGGCCGAACAGAGCGAGGTGGTGGCCGCCGCCTACGCCGGTGAAAAGCTGGCTTTCGGGCCCGAATACCTGATTCCCAAGCCTTTCGATCCACGCCTGATGATGAAGATCGCGCCGGCGGTGGCCCAGGCCGCGGCCGAAAGTGGCGTGGCCTTGCGCCCGGTGACCGACATCGAGGCCTACCGCGAAAAGCTCCAGAGCTTCGTCTTCGCTTCGGGCACGATGATGAAGCCGGTCTACACCATCGCCAAGAAAGCCGAGCACAAGCGCATCGCGTATGCCGAAGGCGAGGAAGAGCGGGTGCTGCGCGCCTGCCAGATCGTGGTCGATGAAGGGCTGGCGCGTCCGACCCTGATCGGTCGACCGGCGGTGATTGCCCAGCGGGTCGAGAAGTTCGGCCTGCGCCTGAAGGAAGGCGTTGACTACGAGGTGGTCAATGTCGAGCACGACGAACGTTACCGTGAGCTGTGGCAGAGTTACCACCAGCTGATGGAGCGACGTGGCGTGACGGCGCAGCTGGCCAAGATCGAGATGCGCCGGCGTCTCAGCCTGATCGGGGCGATGCTGCTGCGTCGGGGCGATGTGGAGGGCCTGATCTGTGGCACCTGGGGCACCAATCCGATGCACCTGCAATACATCGATCAGGTGATCGGCAAGCGGCCGGGCGCGCATTGCTATGCCGCCATGAACGCGCTGATGCTGCCGGGTCGTCAGGTCTTCCTGGTGGACACCCATGTGAACTACGACCCGAGCGCCGAGCAACTGGCCGAAATCACGCAAATGGCGGCGCGCAAGGTGATGCGTTTCGGCATCACGCCCAAGGCGGCACTGCTGTCGCACTCCAATTTTGGTTCGTCGGATCAGCCTTCTGCCGTCAAAATGCGGCAAGTGCTGGCCATCTTGCGCGAACAGGCGCCCTGGCTGGAGGTTGACGGTGAAATGCACGGCGATGTGGCCCTCGATGCCGGTGCCCGCAAGCGCATCATGCCCCGCAACCTCCTCGAAGGAGATGCCAACCTGCTGGTGTTTCCCAACATCGATGCGGCCAACATTGCCTACAACCTGCTCAAGACGGCCGCGGGCGGTGGCATCGCCATCGGTCCGATGCTGCTCGGTGTGGCCAAGCCGGTGCACATCCTGACGGCCAGTGCGACGGTGCGACGCATCGTGAACATGACCGCCCTGACCGTCGCAGAAGCGAACGTGGGGCCGAGAGCGGTGACGGGCGCGGCAGGCTGACGGGCAAGAAGATATTCCTTGCATTTTTTGTGCAGTGCAGGCAAAATCATGGGCTTGAATTTCAGGGTTAACCCGTGATGTATCGGGTTCCTTCATCCAGTCAGTGCCGTGCCCGACACCTTTCAGAGCGCCCGGCCCAGTCACCTTCATCCAACACTCACAACGGGAAGAACCGCGGAGATGGACATACCGCTTCGTAACGTGCGAACCAATATCGTGCAGTCGATTCGTGCCTACACGGTCAAGGACCTGGAGGCCGCTGCCGAACAGCTTGGGCACCACTTTCTGTACGCCAATCTGGCCACGGCGCTGAACAAGCAGGACGTGATCGACCTCGTCTCCCAGCAGTACACCCTGCCTGTCCAGACGGGCAAGAATTTTGACGCCCTGTACGACAGCCTGACCGATGTCGTTCACAAGTCCGGTGCCCAGACTGGCTTCATCGTCGTGCTGGAGCACATTCCCACCGGCCCCAAGTTCGACAAGGAAGCGCGAGAGCAATTGCTGGACATCTTCCGCGATGTGGCCGACTACTGGAGCGATCGCAAGGTTCCATTCCGCTGCTTCTATTCGTTCTCGGTGGCGCGTGCCCCGAAAGCGGCCGACCTCGAAGCCAACGAAGAACCGCTCCTGACGGACAAACTGGTGGACGTGAGTCCCCAGGCCTTGCGCATGAGCAGCCCGTTCAACGCAGGTTACTGGCTCACCGCCGCCTGATGCGAGTCGCTGGGTTTCAGGCCGTGCCAACGGCCTGAGCCAGTGCCACGAACTCACCGACAGGCACCTCTTCGGCCCGTCGTTGCAGATCGAATTCACCCTCGAACCGTTGTTGTTCGAGCCACCGGCCCAGGCTGTGGCGAAGCAGCTTGCGGCGCTGCGAAAACGCCACCTGGACCAGTGCCTCCAGGGTCTGGAGCTGCACGGGAGGGGCCTCGGCCAGTGGCACCATCCGGACGACCGCGCTGTCCACACGGGGTGGTGGATCAAAACTCTCGGGGGGCACGAACAGCACGTTTTCCATCTCGTAACGCCACTGAAGCATGACGCTGAGCCGGCCATAGTCGGCGGTCGAAGGCGCTGCCACCATCCGGTCGATCACCTCCTTCTGCAGCATGAAGTGCTGATCGACCACCGAACTGGCCATGGGAAGCAGGTGGAACAGGATGGGACTCGAGATGTTGTAGGGCAGGTTGCCCACGATGCGCAGCGGCCGTGGCTCGCCCTGGCCCAGACCTTCCCGGGCCAGCGCCGCAAAATCCACCTTCAGCACATCGGACTCGATCACATCAAGCTGCGGATGCTGTCGCAACCGGGCGGCCAGATCGCGGTCCAGTTCAATCACCGTGAGTCTGCCCAGTCGTTCCACCAGCGGCTGCGTCAGGGCAGCCAGGCCCGGGCCGATTTCCACCATGGCGTCCCCGGGGCGGGGGGCAATGGCCCGGACGATGGCGTCGATGATCGCAGGATCGGACAGGAAATGCTGACCAAAACGCTTGCGTGCCCGATGCGGACCCGGAGGGTGACTGGCCGGGCTCAACGGTTGTTCTCGCGGAACTCGATGAAGGCCCGGGCGCGCAGCTCGCGTGCCCACTCCTCGTAGGCTTCCTCGGTCTTTTGCTGACGCAGCACGTTACGCACCCTCTCACGGCGCTCGCGGGGTGACATCTCCACTTCCCGACGCTCCAAGACCTGAATGAGATGAACCCCAAAGCGCGACAGCACGGGGGACGACACCTCACCCGGGGACAACTGGTTCATCACCTGTTCGAATTCGGGCACGAACTGACCTGGATTGGCCCATCCCAGATCACCGCCCTGTGGGGCCGAGCCATCCTGGCTGTACTCGCGGGCCGCATCCTCGAAACGGATCTGGCCACTGTCGATGCGGTCACGCAGGGTGGCGAGGCGTTGAGCCACGGCCTGCTCATCGGCCTGTGGGGTGGGGCGGATCAGGATGTGTCGGGCACGGGTCTGGGTGAGGGTTTCTTCCGGCAGGTTGGCATTGCGCTTTTCCAGCACCTTCAGGACATGAAACCCTGCCCCGCTGCGCACCGGTCCTGCCACGTCGCCTCGCCGCAGGCCGGAGACGGCATCCAGAAACAGCGTGGGGTAGCGGTCTGCCGTGCGGGCGCCCATCTGGCCACCCGCTGCGCGTTCCGGCCCTTCCGAGAATTCACGGGCCAGCGCGTCGAAGGCTTCACCGGCCCGGGCGCGCCGAGCCACATCCCGCGCACGGTTCTCCAGTCGCGACAAGGTGGCTGCATCGGCGCTTTCGGGTACGGCAATCAGGATCTGGGCCAGGTTCAGCACGGTATCGGCGGGGGCAGCCGCGGCGGCGTTGCTGCGGAGGTAGGCGTCGATCTCGAGTTCCGAGACCCGCACGCGACCTTCCACTTCCCGTTCACGCACCCGCTGGAGCAGCAGTTCGTTGCGCAGGTTGGCCCGGAAGGCCGCCGGCGTCAGGCCCATGGCCCGCAGCCGTTCGTGCAGCTCGGGGACCGTCAGGCTGTTCTGTTGTGCCACCAGGGCTTCTGCCTCGTTGAGGCTGCTGTCGTCCACCCGGATGCCGATCTGGTTCGCCCATTGAAGCTGTGTGCGCTCCACAATCAGCCGTTCCAGCACCTGTCGGGCCAGTTCATCGGCGGGTGGCAGGCTGGTCCCGGGGGCCGCTTCCACGCGAGCCATCCGGGCACGGAGATCGGCGCTGGTGATCGGTTCGGAGTTGACCAGCACGAGAATGCGGTCGGCTTCACGAATCTCGCGGCTGGCTTCGGGTGACTGGGCCGAGACGGGCAGCAGGTGCAGACCAAGACCCAGGGCCAAAGCCAGGGTGCTGAGACGCCAGGCGGAACGCCAGGTGGAAGGGGGGGTCGATTTAGTCATAGCGCTCGAAACGGCTCGGCGGGTTGATCTGTTCGCGAAGATACTGGTAGCGGGGGACGTTGTCACGCAGGGTTTGCAGCGGGTTGGAGCCCAGACGAGTGAAACCGGAGAATTCCAGCTGGAACAGGATGCGCTGGTTGGCGGTGTTGCGACTTTGCTGCAATCGCTCGAGCACCACCCGGCCAATCCAGCAACCCGCATCGTATTCGAAGCCGGCGATCAGATCGACCACGCGCCGTTCTTTCAGGCTGAAGTTGACGCGCCCCACCGAATACCAGTGCCCTGGCCCCAGGCCGCGTCCTGCGCCGAGGGCAGGCACCGAGGGGCCGCCCATGAGGTCGCGCAGTGGCCATTGCCAGCCCACGTCGATCTGCTCGCTCGCGTCGCGTTGCAGGCGATAGGCCGCGCTGACCACCCGGAAATCGCCCGGGCTGTATCGCCCGCCGAGAACGGTCCGGACCGATTGCCGGCTCTTGGGGTTGTATTGCACCGTGCCGTTCAATGACCACCACGGGTTCCAGTTCAGGGTGCCGCCCACGAGGACGTCACTGATGCGCTCGGTGATGGGGGTCTGGCCCGGCAGGACCACTTTCTGGTCACCCAGTCGGAGGCGCTGGGCCACGCCCAGGCTGGCCCATTCAGCCCCCGTGTCGGGGCTGATCAGACGCGAGGTCACGCCCACTGTCAGGGCTTTCAGGTCGGCGATGCGGTCGCTGCCACCGAAGGTGTTGGGGCTGAAGATCGTGGCCAGGTTGAAGTCGAACGACGCGCTGTCGTAGACCGGCAGGTAGCCCTGTTCCCGGAACGGGGTGGCCGTCAGGAACAGGCGAGGCTCGAGGGTCTGGATGGTCTGCCGCCCGAAGAGCCGGGCGTTGCGATCGAAGAACAGGCCACCGTCGAGTGAAGCCGTCGGAATGAGGAAGCCAGGGCTGCGGGTGCGGTTCCCGGCGGGCCCCACGCCCTGGTCCAGTTGGTACTGCCGCGCATGCAGGCGGAGGCTGGGTCGGACGAACCAGCCGGGTGACTGCCAGGTGTGGCTCACCAGTGCGGCCCCCGTCCAGCGGGTGCCGTTCACGTCGGTGGCACCGTTGAGCCCCCCGATGAGAGACGGTCGGTCGGTCCGGAAGGTGGTCAGGTCGGTCTGGAAACGGAAGGCCCCACCCTCGGCAAGAAACCCGGGTGATGCGCCAGGCTGGTACAGGGCCGACAGGGAAGGCAGGCGGTCGTACGGCGCGACGATGGGTGCCGTCGGTTCCTGCAGGGTCTGCCAGCGGTAGACCCTCGCCCCGATCGACCAGTCCCCGACGGCGGTGGTCAGTGCCACATCGCTGGGCAGCAGACGCTCGGTCAGCGAGGTGCTGGAGCGGGGGAAGTCCCGCCAGTAGTTGTCGTCGCTGACCCGGTTCAGGTCCAGTCGCAGGCTCACGGGCGCACTGCCGGCGATCCCGGGCAGGACGTGCTGGTGCTTGAGCGATGTCGCCCACCGGTCGTCCTTGCGCAGCCGGTCATCGGGCATGAAGGCCGCACGCAGCACGCCCGAGTGGTTCGCTTCCAGATAACGGTATTCCCCCGCCAGGTCCACGCCCCGGCGGCTCATGAAAGTGGGGTAGAGCGTGGCGTCGCGGTTGGGAGCGAGATTCAGGTAATACGGCAACGTGACCTCGACGCCACTGCGGTTGTCCAGGTTGAGCGTGGGTGCCAGCACCCCGGATTTGCGACGGTCGGACAGGGGAAAGCTCACCCAAGGCGAAGCCAGCACCGGCACGCCCTGGAATCGCAGCACGCCATTCGTGGCGGTGCCGGTTTCTTCCGCCTGGTCGAACACGATGCGGCTGGCGCTCATGTACCAGTCGGGTTCCCAGGTGGTGGCGCCCTCTTGGCGGGCGCAGGTGGTGTAGCGGACATCGTGCGCCACGAGGCGATCCTTGCCTTCGAAGTCGGCCCGGCTCGCATCGCCATAGCCGCCCGTGCGCAGAAAGGAAAAGCGGGGTTGCTCGAAGCGCCCGACAAAGGTGTCGAGCTTCAGGTCGAGCGAGGGCCCCTCGAAGCGATCGCCCGCCCGGTTGATGCGGACCTGACCGGTGGCCACGACCGACTGTTCGGCCTCGCGGTGCTCCAGCCGCTCGGCTCGCAGCACCAGATCGTGTCGTCGCAGTTCGGCATGGCCTTCGACGTCGATGCGCTGGCCGACTTCGCCGCTGATCTGATCGCCCATCACAAAAACCGGCGCCTGTTCCATCGCCGCAGGGGGCAGGGACTCCATGAGTCGGGTGGTGGATTCCAGCGCGAGCGAGGGACCGGGTGGGCTGCTGGTCTGGGCCAGGGACAGCATGGGGCTGCAGGCCAGCAGACACGCCAGGTGCAGGGGATGCAAGCGCACCATCGCAGAAGCCGGATGGGCAGGATGACGCAAGGAGCGCTTCGGCAGGGGCATGAGGGCAGGTGGACAGTTTGAGGCCAGCCTAGGCCTCCGTAGAATACCGCGTCAATTATCCATCACCCCCGCGAAGGGGCGCGAGACCCGATGACAACTTCCCCGAAGCCTTCTGAGACCGGCATCGCCTGGACCGATCCACGTCGCGAGGCCGCCTGTGCGGTCTGGCTGTCCGGCCTGGCCGCCGAGCACGGGATCGACCTGCCCACCTTGCGCATGGCGTCCGCCGACGCCAGTTTCCGGCGCTACTTTCGCGTCGACGGTGCCAACGGACAGGGCAGCTTCGTCATCATGGATGCGCCCCCCGACAAGGAAGACAGCGCCCCTTTCGTCAAGGTGGCGGCGCTCATGCAGAAGGCCGGGTTGCGGGCCCCGCAGGTGTTGGCGTGGGACGAAGCCCTGGGCTTCATGCTGCTCACCGATCTGGGCGAACAGACGCTGCTGACCGTGCTGGACCCGGAGCAGCCCGCTGCTGCCCTGCCCTATTTCAAAGACGCCACCGCCGCCCTCCTGGCCTGGCAGCATGCCTCGCGCCCGGGTGTGCTGCCGACCTACGACACCGCCCTGCTCCAGCGCGAGCTGCGCCTGTTCCCGGACTGGTACCTCTCGCAGCACAAGGGTTTTGTGCTGGACGATGCCGCCCGTGCCACGCTTGACCGGTCCTTTGCCCTCATCGTCGAGCGCAACCTGGCCGCTCCCAGCGTGTTCGTGCACCGTGACTTCATGCCCCGCAACCTGATGCTGCCGTCCGCGGGTTTCGATCCTTCAGACCCCGCCCGCCGACTGGGCGTACTCGACTTCCAGGACGCCGTCTATGGCCCCGTGACCTACGACATCGCCTGCCTCATGCGCGACGCCTTCCTGACCTGGGAGGAGGACATGGTGCTGGACGTGACCATCCGCTACTGGGAGCAGGCTCGCAAAGCCGGTCTGCTGGACTTTGACGGCTGGAGTGAGGATTTCGGTGCCTTCTACCGCGCGGTGGACTGGATGGCCCTTCAGCGTCACCTCAAGGTGGCGGGGATTTTTGCCAGGCTGACCTTGCGTGATGGCAAACCCCGGTACCTGGCCGATGCACCCCGATTCATCCATTACATCCGCAACGCGGCGGCGCGATACCGGGAGCTGACACCGCTGCTTCGGCTGATCGACAAGGTCGAAGGCTGGGAGGCGGCCAGCGGTTTTGCCTACGGGCGCATGTGAGCGGCGGGCCATGCCACGCATCTACCATCCTGCGCCACTCCAGCCGGGGCAGGCATTCGAGCTGACCCCGGAAGGTGCCCGCCATGTGCAGGTGCTGCGCCTGCAGCCGGGTGACGAACTCACCCTCTTCGGTGATCCGTCCCAGGGTGGCGAGTGGCGCGTCAACGTGACCCGCATGGGGCGCACCACGGTGGCGGTGCAGGCGCAGGCCCATCAAGCGGTGGAGCGCGAACCCGGCCGGGCCGTTCACCTGGCCGTGGGCATGCCCGCCAACGACCGGATGGACTGGCTGGTGGAAAAGGCCACCGAGCTGGGGGTGGCCAGCATCCAGCCCCTGATGACCGAGCGCACGGTGCTCCGCCTCAAGGGGGAACGGGCCGAGAAAAAACAGGCACACTGGCAGGCGGTGGCGGTCAGTGCCTGCGAGCAGTGCGGAGGCAACCGGGTGCCGCTGGTGCATGCGGTGCAGACCCTGGAGAGCTGGATGCGCCTCGGTTCGGTCAAGGGGCCACGGGCGGTGCTGTCCCTGGCGCCTGGCAGCCAGCCCCTGGCCACATGGGCCGCCCGTCAGCCCCTGACAGAGCCTTTGTGGCTCTTGCATGGCCCGGAGGGTGGCCTGACGCCGGATGAAGAGCACCAACTCCTGTCGGCCCACTGGGCGCCAGTCGGTCTGGGGCCCAGGGTTCTGCGTGCGGAAACGGCGGCCATTGCCGCCATCGCCTGTCTCACGCTGGGGTATTGATGTCGATCTGGCCGGTCATTTCCAGCGAACCGGCTCCAGCGCCACGCTGCCCTGGTGGCTGCTGAGGGTGAGCACGCCGTCCAGCACGGTGGCCTGCAACTGCATGCTGCGCGCGGCCAGGCTGGCCAGTGAGGAAACGGCTTCGCTGGGCAGTCGCCAGACCTGCAGCTTGTCCAGCCGTGTCAGCTTGGTTTCGATCCCTTTCCACCACACGTCGGCCGCATGGCCGAAGGGGTAGACGCGCACCGCATCGGCCTGGCTGCACGCCTTGGCCAGCGGTTTCTCCTCGGGCTGGCCCACCTCGATCCACAGGCGCTTTCGACCCGTGAAGTCGGTCAGGTGGGCGTCTGGATCGTCGGGGTCAGACAGACCAGCGCCAAAGGCCAGCGTGCCGTCGCCGTTGCAGGTGTCCTGGAGTTCGTGGGCGTTCAGCGCCAGTGCGACCAGTCTCACCATCATGCGCTCGTCGGTCTCGCTCGGGTGGCGGGCCAGGGTCAGCGTGTGATCGGCATAGTAACCGTGGTCGATGTCGGCGACCTGCAGGTTGGCTTTGAAGATGGTGGATTTGAGGGCCATGCGGATCTCGCGGTCGGCGTTCAGCGCAGGGCCAGAACGGAAGGGTCGGTGTGGATGAGATCCAGCGGGTAGCGTTGCCCGGCCAGGTGGTCTTCCATGCACTGCAGCACCAGCGGGCTTCGATGGCGGTCGCGGCTGGCCCGGATCTCGTCGGGTGTGAGCCACAGGGTGCGCACAATGCCATCGTCCAGCACCTGCCCGGGCACCCCGTTGCCCAGCGTGCCGGTGAAGGCGAAACGCAGGTAGGTGATGTCTTCGCCGGTGGAAGGGCGCCGGAACCGCGACAGGTACAGGCCGACCAGGTGGGTTGGCGTGAAGGGGTGTGCGGTTTCTTCGAGCGCCTCGCGCGCGCACGCCTCCACCGGACCCTCGCCCGGGTCCAGATGCCCAGCGGGGTTGTTCAGGCGCAGGCCTTCGGGCGTGTGCTCTTCCACCAGCAGGTAGCGCCCATCGCGCTCGATGATGGCCGCCACGGTGACACTGGGTTTCCAACGTTCGTTCATGGCCTCAGTTTAAGTCAGTGGCTGCCCACAAAAACGGGCCGGCCCCCGGCACAGGGGCGGGCCCGCAGAGGAGGGTCAAGCCTCAGGCGCGCAGCGCGTTCAGCACCTCGTCCAGCATCTTCTTGGCATCGCCAAACAGCATGCGGTTGTTGTCCTTGTAGAACAGCGGGTTGTCCACGCCGGCGTAGCCGCTGGCCATCGAGCGCTTCATGACGATGCTGGTCTTGGCCTTCCACACCTCCAGCACCGGCATGCCGGCGATGGGGCTGGTCGGGTCGTCCTGCGCCGCCGGGTTGACGATGTCGTTGGCGCCGATCACCATGGACACGTCGGCCTCGGGGAAGTCCTCGTTGATTTCGTCCATTTCCATGACGATGTCGTACGGCACTTTGGCTTCGGCCAGCAAGACGTTCATGTGGCCGGGCATGCGGCCGGCCACCGGGTGAATCGCAAAGCGCACCTGCACGCCCTGGTCGCGCAGCGTGCGCACGATCTCGTTGACGGTGTGCTGGGCCTGGGCCACGGCCATGCCGTAGCCGGGCACGATGATCACGCTCT
>CAZEZY010000036.1:0-18639 GCA_964516635.1 uncultured Tepidimonas sp.
GGCGTAGGCCACCCCCACCGCAGCAATCAGGATGTCGATCGGCCAGATGAGTTCGGCGTACTCCTTGCCGCTGGTCAGACCCAGCGGCAGAGAGATGGCTGCCAGCACGATGACCAGGTTCCAGCCCCAGAAGGTGAAAGCGGCCAGCGGGCCCAGAAACAGCCGTGTGTGACAGGTTCGCTGCACCACGTAGTAGCTGGTGGCAAACAGGGCACAGCCACCAAATGCAAAGATCACCGCATTCGTGTGCAGGGGTCGCAAGCGGCCGTAGGTGAGCCATTCGATCCCGAGGTTGAGCTCGGGCCAGGTCAACTGGGCCGCAATGATCACGCCAACCAGCATGCCCACCACGCCCCAGACCACGGACATGATGGCAAACTGCCTGACGACCTTGTCGTTATAGACACCCGACTGGGCGTCCATTGTTGTCACGGACATAAAAACTCCTCTTGAATTTCACCGCGATGCAGTATCGCCGTTCACTTATCTAATGCAGTTGACATAGATCAATCGCCACGAAGAATTCGCTCGCCTTCGCGTTCGATGTTGTCGAACTGACCGGATTGCAAGGCCCACCAGAACAGACCGATGATGCCCAGCACCAGCAGCACCGACAGGGGAATGAGGAGATAGAGGATGTCCATGATTACCTCGCAACAGAAACGGGATAGGCGTCAGGATGGGGGACTGCATCGCCTTCATGCGATGGCCGGCGGGACAGGCGCATGGCATTGCCAATGACCAGGAAAGAACTGAGCGCCATGCCGAGGCCGGCTGCCCAGGGCGGCATCCAGCCAACCAGCGCCATGGGCACGGAAACCGCGTTGTAGGCACCCGCCCACCACAGGTTCTGCCGGACGATGGCCATCGTCTTGCGGGCATGGAGCACGGTGAACACCACCTCGGACAACCGCCCACTCTGCACCACAAAGTCGGACTGGGACTGCGTGAGTGGTGCTCCGTGACCCAGGGCAAACGACACATCGGCGCGTGCCAGCACCGGCCCATCGTTGAGTCCGTCACCCACCATGGCGAGCCGGTGGCCTTGTTGCTGCAATGCCACCACCTCATCCAGTTTCCGCTCGGGCGTGGCTTCGGCGACCACGTCCTCCAGACCCACCTGACGCGCCACGCGCTGAGCGGCCGGCAGCCGGTCGCCTGACAGCAGCCTGCTGCGCAGGCCGATCTCGGACAAACCCCGGATGGCCTCTGCGGCATCTGCACGGACCCCTTCATCCATCACGAAAGTGGCCACCCAGCCCTGATCGTCGGCCAGATGTGCGCAGGGCGTGTCGGCGATGTGCGATGGCAAACGGTTGAGATCGCGCTCATGCATCCCGCAGTGCTGCGACGAACCCAGGCGCCAGACCGGTCCACCGGCCGGTCCACCCGTGAGGCCGGCGCCTGGGATGTCCTGAACATCGTCCGCAAGCACCTTGCCCTGTGCCGGCGCAGCCGCCTGGGCGATGGCGCGTGACACCGGATGCAGAGAGGACTGCGCCAGCAAGGCCGCCCAGCCCAGCGCCTCTTCTCGGGTGACACCCGGACGGGTGATGACGTCCCGGAGCACCACCCGGTCCTGCGTGAGGGTGCCGGTCTTGTCGAACACCACGGTGTCGATGTGGGAGAGCGCCTCGAACGCCTGCAGCCGGCGAACCAGAATGCCACGCCCAGCCAGGTTACCGGCCGAAGCCAGCATCGCGGCTGGTGTCGCCAGCGACAGCGCACAAGGACAGGTCACGATCAGAACCGCCACCGCCACGGCGATGGCCTTGCCCGGATCGATCTGCCACCAGTAGTAGCCCGCCAGGATCGACGACAGCAGCACCAGCACCAGAAATGGCGCAGCGATACGGTCCACCAGCCGGACCAGCCCTGGCTTTTCGGTGGATGCCTGCTCCATGAGGGAAACGATCTGGGCGAAACGGGTATCCCGGCCCAGGCGATCGATGCGGATCAGGGCCGTTCCAGCGAGGTTGTAGCTGCCCGCCACCACGGGTTGACCACAGGGCCGGGTGACCGGATAGGACTCACCGGTCAGCAAGGCCTCGTCCACGGTGACGCTTTCGCTGAGGACCGTTCCATCACCCGGAAACGCCTGCCCGGCCTGCAGACGAACCACGTCACCCACCTGCAGCCGCTTGAGCGACACCGATTCGAAGCCCCCATCGGGCAGTTGACGCTCGCACTGCTCGGGCAGCCGGTTCATGAGTGCATCCAGGGCACCGGCTGTTCGATCCCGAAGGCGAAACTCCAGATAGCGTCCACCCAGCAGAAAGAACACGAACATCGTGAGGGAGTCGTACCAGACGTCGGCTCCCCATGGGCCAGCCGGATCGTAAGTGGCGGCCACACTCACGAAGAAGCAGGCCAGGATACCGATCGAGACCGGTGTGTCCATGCCGATCCGGCCATGGCGGAGGTCTCTCCAGGCACTCTCGAAGAAGGGGCCACTGGAAAACAGCACCACCGGCACACTGAGCACAAAACTGGCCCAGCGCAGCAGATGATCGATGTCAGCGGGGATTTCGCCCGGCTCGGTGACGTAGGATGGCCACGCATACATCATGACCTGCATCATGCAGAAACCGGCCACAAACAGCCGCCACAAAGCCTTGCGGGTTTCGGCCAGTCGATGATCCACGCTCAGGGCCTGCTGCATGGGCAAGAGGCGGTAGCCGGTGTCACCCACCGCTCGCGCGAGATCCGAGAGCTTCACCCGGGACGGGTCCCAGCGCAGGGTCAGTCGGCGGGTCGCGGCATGAACCTGTGCCGAGCGCACACCAGGCAGCCCCTGCAACGCACCCTCGACCGTATCGGCACAGGCCGCACAGTACATGCCCTGCACCATCAGGATGGACTCTTCAAGCGACTGCCCATGGTCATCCACAGACCGGGTGAAGACTTCCTGCTCGACGGGATCGTCGAGCACCTGGAAATCGTCATCCACGGTCAGAGGGCCGCGATGATCAGCCCATGCCGATTCGGCGGAGAGGGGAGCCGCCATCGACAGGGAGGAGGTTGTGCCCGCTCCGACTGGCTGGCCCACGGTGGAATCTGACATGGCCGCGAGGGTATCAGCCTGACGTGAGCAGGGTTTTGACTTATGTCAAGAACAAGGGGGAGGGATGAATCTATCCTGAAAGCACCTCACAGGAGATATTCATGTACCAACGCATCCTCGTGGCCACCGATGGCTCCAAACTGTCCAACCAGGCCGTGCAGCATGCACTCAAACTGGCCGACGTGACCGGCGCCGAGCTGATTGCCCTGAAAGTGGTTCCCCGTTATCCGCAAACCTACTTCGAAGGCGGAGTGGCACTGGCGGCCGATGAAATCAAGCGAATTGAAAAGGAATGGCAGGCCGAGGCGATGGAGGTGGTCAATGCCGTGAAATCGGCCGGCCAGAAAATGGAGGTCAGGGTGAAGGCGACCACCGTCAAGTCCGACCTGATTGCCGAAGCGATCATCTCGGGTGCCAAGAAGCACAAAGCGGACCTGATCGTCATGGCCTCACACGGTCGGCGTGGATTGAAACGCCTGCTGCTGGGCAGCGAAACCCAGCAGGTGCTCACGCACTCTCACATCCCGGTGCTGGTTCTCCGGTGAATGCGGCGTTCAGGCAAAGAGATCCCGATAGCGTTCGCGCAAGAGGTTTTTCTGTACCTTGCCCATGGTGTTTCGGGGCAGTTCGCTCACCACGACACACCGCTTGGGCACCTTGAAATTCGCCAACCGGGTCTTGAGGGTGTTCATCAGCTGAGCAGGATCCACTTGATGTCCTGAGCGGGCGATCACGACCGCCACGCCCACTTCACCGAAGTCCGGATGGGGCACACCCACCACGGCGCTTTCGGCCACACCGGGCAGATCGTTGATGTATCCCTCGATCTCGGCCGGGTAGACGTTGTAGCCCCCGCTGATGATGAGATCCTTGCTCCGCCCGACGATGGTGACGTATCCATCGGGCGCCTGGAAACCGACATCGCCCGTCTTGAACCATCCGTCAGGGGTGAATTCTTCGCGTGTTTTGTCGGGCATGCGCCAGTAACCCTTGAACACGTTGGGCCCTTGGACCTGAATGCCACCGATCTCCCCTGGGGCCAGGACGGTATGCGAGTCTTCGCCCACCACACGCAAACCGATGCCCGGCAGCGGGAAGCCCACGGTTGCGCCTCGGCGTTCGCTCCGGTTGGCATGACGCGAGTCGGCCCGATACGGATTGGAAGTCAGCATGATGGTTTCGCTCATGCCGTAGCGCTCCAGGATGGTGTGACCGGTTCGCTGCTGCCAGGCGTTGAAGGTGTCGATCAGCAAGGGGGCCGACCCGGAAATGAACAGGCGCATGGGCCTGGCTGCCTCGGGGGTGAGCGCAGGGTCCGCCAGCATGCGCACATACAGGGTGGGAACCCCCATGAACACGGTGCCACGCTTGAACCACTCGATGGCCGTTCGCGCATCGAACCGGGCCATCCAGAGCATCGGGCTGCCGTTGAGCAACGCGCCATGGATGGCCACAAACAACCCATGCACATGAAAGATGGGCAAGGCATGGATCAGGACGTCTTGCGGCACCCAGCCCCAGTAGTCGCGGAGGGTACATGCATTGCTCAGGAGGTTGCCGTGTGTGAGCATGGCCCCCTTGCTGCGTCCGGTGGTGCCACTGGTGTACAGAATGGCCGCCAGATCATCCGCCTGTCGAGAGACAGGTAACTGCACATCGCTGTGGTGACTGGCCCGCTCCAGCAACGTGCCCGTTCGATCGTCATTCAGCGTGAACACGCTGTGGGTTCCCGCCCTGAATGCGATCTTGCTGACCCACCCGAAGTTCGAGGACGTGCAGACGACCACCGCGGGCTCGGCATCGGCCACGAAGTACTCGATTTCGGCCTTCTGATACGCCGTGTTGAGGGGCAGAAAGACCAGTCCGGCTCGCAAAGTGGCCAGATACAGCAGCATCGCCTCGACCGATTTCTCCACCTGCACCGCCACTCTCGACCCTTCAGGGAGATCGAGAGAAGTCAGCAGATTGGCAATCATGGCGCTGCCCCGATCCAGATCGCGCCAGCTGTAAACCAACCCGTCGTCGGTTTCAACCGCCCATTGGTCCAGATCCTGAGGAAAGGCCGCTCTCAGTGCGGACCACAGATTGAGGTTGTCAGAGGCATGTTTCATGAGGCACGTCTGGCTGCCCAGACCCACAGGACGATACCGGCCAGCACCATGGGCAGACTGAGCCATTGGCCCATGCTCAGACCCAGGCCCAGCAACCCCAGATGCGCATCCGGTTCGCGGAAGAATTCGGCCATGAACCGGAAGGTGCCGTAACCCACCAGAAAGGCGGCCGAGACCTCCCCCATTCGCCTGGGGCGCCTGGCATAGAGCCAGAGCAGCACAAAAAGCAGCAAGCCCTCAAGCAGGAACTGGTAGAGCTGTGAGGGGTGACGGGGCAGATCGCCAGCCCCCCGGAACACCATGCCCCATGGCAGCGATGGATCCGCCAGCCGGCCCCACAACTCGCCGTTGATGAAATTGCCGATGCGTCCGGCCGCCAGACCCGTGGGCACACAGGGCGCCACGAAATCCATGACCTGCAACCACGAGCGACGGCGTGTGCGGGCAAACCAGACCATGGCGACCAGCACCCCGACCAGGCCGCCATGAAAACTCATCCCCCCTTCCCATACCGCCAGCATGCGCAGCGGATCCGACAGGTATTCGGCAGGCTTGTAGAAAAGGACATAACCCAGCCGGCCGCCCAGAATGACCCCGAGTACGCCGAGAAAGAGGATGTCTTCAACGTCCCGTTTGTGCCAGCCAGACTGAGCAAAACCCGGATGAGCCAGGCGCAAGCGTCCCAGCCAGAGAAAAAGGCCAAAGGCTGCCAGGTAGGTCAGGCCATACCAGTGGATGGACAGGGGACCCAGTTGCAGGGCGACCGGGTCGATTTGCGGGTGCTGCAGCATGGACGACGTTCAGTCGTCCAGCAGCGACAGGTCCCGAACCGCCCCCTTGTCAGCGCTCATCGCCAGCATGGCATACGCCTTGAGCGCGCCTGACACCTTGCGCGCCCGGGGATGCGCCGGCTTCCAGCCCTTGGCATCCTGTTCGGCACGTCGCCGATCCAGTTCGGACGGATCCACGACCAGTTCAATCGAGCGCCGGGTGACGTCGATGCGGATGCGATCGCCTTCATGGACCAGACCGATGACACCACCCGCAGCGGCCTCTGGTGAGACATGCCCGATGGAAAGACCGGATGTGCCACCGGAGAAGCGCCCATCGGTGAGAAGGGCACAGTGTTTGCCCAGGCCTTTGGACTTGAGGTAGGACGTGGGATAGAGCATTTCCTGCATGCCAGGCCCGCCGCGCGGCCCCTCGTAACGGATCACCACCACATCACCAGGCTGAATCCGGTCGGCGAGAATGGCCTCGACGGCAGCGTCCTGGCTTTCGAAAACTCGCGCCGGCCCTTCAAACACGCGCAAGGTGGACGTGGGCACGCTGGTGGTGTAGCGAAGTTCCTCCACCGCAAACATGCTCTCGTCGATACCCGCTGTCTTGACGATGCAACCGTCAACCGCCAGATTGCCGTAGAGGATGGCCAGGCCACCATCACGCGAATAAGCGTTTTCGACGCGACGAATGCAGCCAGACTGACGATCCAGGTCGAGCGAAGGCCAGCGAGCGTTCTGACTGAAGGCCACCTGGGTCGGAATCCCGCCTGGGCCCGCCATGTAGAAGGTCTTGACCGCCTCATCAGGCTGGCGAGCCACGTCCCAATGATCGAGTGCGGCCTTCATGGTGGGACTGTGTACGGTGGACACATGGGTATGGAGGAGACCCCCACGGTCCAGCTCACCGAGAATGGCCATCACGCCGCCTGCACGGTGCACGTCTTCGATGTGATACTTGTTGGTGTTGGGTGCCACCTTGCAAAGGGTGGGCACCCGACGCGACAGCCGATCGATATCGGCCATCGTGAAATCGACCTCGGCTTCGCGGGCCGTGGCCAGCAGATGTAGCACCGTGTTGGTCGAGCCACCCATCGCGATGTCCAGCGACACGACGTTTTCGAAGGCTTCAAACGTGGCAATGGAACGGGGCAGAACCGACGCATCGTCATGCTCGTAGTAGCGCTTGCACAGTTCCACCACCAGCCGACCCGCCCGCCTGAAGAGCTGTTCCCGGTCTGCATGCGTGGCCACCACGGTACCGTTGCCAGGCAACGACAAACCCAGGGCTTCGGTCAGGCAGTTCATGGAGTTGGCCGTGAACATGCCCGAGCAGGAGCCACAGGTGGGGCAGGCGGAGCGTTCCACCTCGGCGACTGTGGCATCGTCAACCTGGGTGTCGGCCGCCATGACCATGGCATCCACGAGGTCGAGCTTCTTGATCTGGATGGTCTGTGTGCCGGGCACGGCCAGCTTGACCTTCCCCGCTTCCATGGGGCCACCTGACACAAACACCACCGGGATGTTCAGCCGCATGGCGGCCATCAACATGCCCGGGGTGATCTTGTCGCAATTGGAAATGCAGACCAGGGCATCGGCGCAGTGCGCATTGACCATGTACTCCACGCTGTCGGCAATCAACTCGCGACTGGGCAGCGAATACAGCATGCCGTCGTGGCCCATGGCGATACCGTCGTCCACCGCAATGGTGTTGAACTCTTTGGCAACGCCGCCCGCGGCCTCGATCTCGCGAGCCACCAGTTGCCCCAGATCTTTCAGGTGGACGTGACCGGGCACAAACTGGGTGAAGCTGTTGGCGATGGCGATGATGGGCTTAGAAAAATCGTCATCCTTCATGCCGGTGGCACGCCAGAGGGCACGTGCACCAGCCATGTTGCGACCGGCAGTGGAGGTTTTGGAACGGTAGGCGGGCATTTGGGGTAAGGCCAGAATGGCGAGGAACAGGACAGAAAACGATTATCACCCACTTGCAACGAAACACCCGAATGCCAGGCTGGAGGAAACCCCACTCCCAGCAGACGATTCGAAGTTGGACGGCCTAAAAGCGGCTGGAGCCGTTTCGCAAGCGATCTCGGGCTTCCTGCTTGCGCTGGAGCTTGCGTGCCTCCTCGCGCTCCATGGCCTTTCGCCGGGTGTAGCCGGAAGCATCTGCGTACCACCACCACAGGACAGCCAGGGCGAACGGCGATAGCACCCACCACCAGGACCAGGCGGCCACGGGGCCCAGTTCCAACCATTTCAGAAGCAGCAAGACGACTCCTGCCATCAAAAAAAACATCACAACTCCTCTATGTGACCACGGACGTACCGAATGCAACAAGTCGTAAATTCGCTATTGTGATGCATTGTGCAACAGTAAAATCATGACGTGTCGGATCATCATTTATCAAGGATTTCACCATGAAACGCGCTCTTCTGATTCTGGCTGCCAGCACCGTGGTGGCCATCCCTGCCATCGCCGACGAGGCCCTGGCCCGCTCCAAGAACTGCATGGCCTGCCATGCGGTTGACAGAAAGCTGGTCGGCCCCTCTTACAAGGACATCTCCAAAAAGTATGCGGGCGATGCCTCTGCCGTCGCGAAGCTGGCCACCAAGATCCAGAAAGGTGGCTCGGGTGTCTGGGGCGCCATTCCCATGCCCGCCAACCCTCAGGTGTCTGACGCCGACGCCCAGAAACTGGCTGCCTGGTCTATCAGCTTCAAATGATGCCTTGGTGAGGCGTTTCCCGACCCAGCGGTCGGGATCAAAAAACCCGCTACCTTTCGGCAGCGGGTTTTTCGTTGCACCATCCAGAATGGATCAGTTGGATTTTGCCAGCTGGTCCAGGATGTGCGGGTTTTCCAGGGTCGAGGTGTCCTGGGTCACCGTCTCACCCTTGGCCAGCGAACGCAACAGACGGCGCATGATCTTGCCGGAACGGGTCTTGGGCAGGTTTTCGCCGAAACGGATTTCCTTCGGCTTGGCGATCGGGCCGATTTCCTTGGCCACCCAGTTGCGCAGTTCGTTGGCCAGCGCCTTGGCTTCATCACCGGTGGGGATGGAACGCTTGAGCACGACGAACGCCACGATGGCTTCGCCAGTGAGGTCGTCAGGGCGACCCACCACGGCGGCTTCGGCCACGAGATCGGTCTTGCCGACCAGCGCCGATTCGATTTCCATCGTACCCATGCGGTGACCCGAGACGTTGAGCACGTCATCGATACGGCCGGTGATGCGGAAATAACCGCGGTCTTCGGAGCGCACTGCACCATCGCCAGCCAGGTAGAAGCCCTTGAGCTCTTCGGGGAAATAGCTCTTCTTGAAACGCTCCGGGTCGCCCCAGATGGTGCGGATCATGGAAGGCCAGGGCTTCTTGACCACCAGAATACCGCCTTGGCCATTGGGCATGTCATTGCCTTGCTCGTCCACGATGGCGGCCGCAATGCCGGGCAGCGGCAGGGTGCAGGAACCCGGCACCAGTGGGGTGGCTCCCGGCAGCGGGGTGATCATGTGGCCGCCGGTTTCGGTCTGCCAGAACGTATCCACAATGGGGCAACGTTCGCCGCCAATATGCTTGTAATACCACATCCAGGCTTCGGGGTTGATCGGCTCGCCGACCGAGCCCAGCAAACGCACGCTGGACAGGTCCCAGTTCTTGGGGTGGACTTTTTCGTCGGTGTCAGCGGCCTTGATGAGCGAACGGATCGCGGTGGGCGCGGTGTAGAAAATGGTGCACTTGTGCTTCTCGATCATCTGCCAGAAGCGACCCGCATTCGGGTAGGTGGGCACACCTTCGAACACGATTTGCGTGGCACCAGCAGCCAACGGACCGTAAGCGACATAGCTGTGACCCGTGATCCAGCCGATGTCGGCGGTGCACCAGAACACATCGCTGTCCTGGAGATCGAAGGTCCAGTTCATGGTCAGGTTGGCCCACAGCAGGTAGCCGCCGGTGGCGTGCTGGACACCCTTGGGCTTGCCGGTGGAGCCGGACGTGTAAAGCACGAACAGCGGGTGCTCGGCCCCCACCATTTCGGCGGGGCAGTCGGTGGACTGGGCCGCCATTTCTTCATGCATGAAGCTGTCACGGCCCGCCACCATGTTCACGGCGGTCTGCGTGCGCTGGAACACGAACACGCTCTTGACAGACTCGCAGCCGCCCAGGGCAAAAGCGTCGTCCACAATGGTTTTGAGCGGAAGTTCCTTGCCACCACGCATCTGGTAGTTGGCGGTGACCACGGCCACGGCACCGGCATCGCTGATGCGGTCGCGCAGGGCCCCAGCAGAGAAACCACCGAACACCACGCTGTGGGTGGCACCGATGCGGGCACAGGCCTGCATCGCGATCACGCCTTCAACCGTCATGGGCATGTAGATGACCACGCGGTCGCCCTTTTTCACGCCTTTGGACTTGAGCGCATTGGCAAACTGGCTGACCTTGGCCAGCAGTTCCTTGTAGGTGACCTTGGTCACCTCGCCACCATCGGCCTCGAAAATGATGGCGGTCTTGTTCTCACGTGGGGTACCCATGTGACGGTCAAGGCAGTTGTAGGAGGCGTTGAGCTCGCCATCCTGGAACCACTTGTAGAAAGGCTTGTTGGATTCGTCCAGCACTTGCGTGAAGGGCTTGTGCCAGGTCAGCAGTTCCCGGGCACGCTTGCCCCAGAAACCTTCGAAATCGGACTCGGCTTCGGCGCACAGGGCGTTGTAGGCCTCCATGCCGGCCACACGAGCGGCGGCCTGGGTGGCAGCGCTGGGTTCGAACACGCGGTTTTCCACCAAGGTGGACTGAATGGCGGTCGACGATTCGGACATGTATAGCTCTCCTCTGGGACTGTGAAAGTTGACAGACTCCAACTGTGCGCAATGTCTCTGACGAGGCTCTTACACACTCTCCCCCCGGTATGAACGTTGGTTGAAAGAAGTGCCGAACCGACTTCAGGGCACCTAAAATACCGGGTTGTCCCACACCCTCATCACAACCCCTTGCATCATGCAGACGGTTACCGGTTCGCCTGACACGCTGCGCCAGCAGACTGACCGCTTCCTGAAACGGCCTCTGGTTCAGCGCGCCATCCTGACACTCATCATCATCAATGCCGTTCTGCTCGGACTGGAAACGTCCGCCAGCATCATGGCGCAGGCCGGCGATTGGGTGCGGATGGCCGACAAGGCGATCCTGTCTGTCTTCGTGGTGGAGATTGTGGCCAGGCTGTATGTGCACAGGCTCGCCTTTTTCCGGGATCCCTGGAGCGTGTTCGACTTTGCGGTGGTGGGGATTGCCCTGGTACCGGCCAGCGGGCCGTTTGCCGTGCTACGGGCCCTTCGGGTGTTGCGCGTCTTGCGGGTACTGACCATCGTGCCCTCGATGCGCCGGGTGGTGGGCGCCCTGCTCTCGGCGATCCCTGGCCTGTCGTCGATTGCACTCGTGCTGCTGCTGGTGTTTTACGTGTTTGGCGTCATTGCCACCCACCTGTTCGGCCAGCACTTTCCGGAATGGTTCGGTCACCTGGGTCGCTCACTCTACACCCTGTTCCAGGTCATGACACTGGAAAGCTGGTCCATGGGGATCTCGCGTCCAGTGATGGAAGAAGTGCCTTATGCCTGGGCTTTTTTCATCGTCTTCATCCTGTTTGCCACCTTCACCATGCTGAACCTGTTCATCGCGATCATCGTCAATGCGATGCAGACCTTCCAGGACGGTGAGCAAAAAGACACCATACAGACCGTGGAACAGGTGGGACAATCCATCGAACACGAACTGCACGCCGAGGTCCAGTCCCTGCGACAGGAAATCGGTGAACTCAAGGCGCTGCTCAGCGAGCGCCTTCCGCAGGCCGGTCGGCCTTAAAACCGTTTCTTCCCCCCTTCAAGGAAGCCCTACATGACCGCCATCAAACAGGAAGACCTGATCCAGTCCATCGCCGACGCGTTTCAGTACATCAGTTTCTACCACCCGCTGGACTACATCCAGGCGCTGGGCAAGGCCTACGAGCGCGAGCAGAGCCCCGCCGCGAAAGACGCGATCGCGCAGATCCTGACCAACTCGCGCATGAGCGCCGAAGGCCACCGCCCGATCTGTCAGGACACCGGCATTGCCGTGGTGTTCCTGAAGGTGGGCATGAACGTGAGCTGGCCCGATGCCACCATGAGCGTTCAGGACATGATCAACGAAGGCGTGCGCCGCGCCTACCTGAACCCCGACAACCCGCTGCGCGCCTCGGTGCTGGCCGACCCGGCCGGCGCACGCAAGAACACCAAGGACAACACCCCCGCCGTGGTGCACTACGAGATCGTGGCTGGCGACCAGGTGGAAGTCATCTGTGCGGCCAAGGGCGGTGGCTCCGAGAACAAGTCCAAGTTCGCTGCCCTCAATCCCTCTGACTCCGTGGTGGACTGGGTGCTGAAAACCGTGCCCACCATGGGCGCCGGCTGGTGCCCGCCGGGCATTCTGGGCATCGGCATCGGTGGCACGCCTGAAAAGGCGCTGCTGCTGGCCAAGGAATCGCTCATGGCGCCGGTGGACATCCACGAGTTGATCGACAAGAAAAAGTCCGGCGCCGAACTGAGCCGCGTCGAATCCCTGCGACTGGAACTGTACGAAAAGGTCAATGCGCTGGGCATCGGCGCGCAGGGCCTGGGCGGCCTGACCACCGTGGTGGACGTGAAAATCATGGACTACCCCACCCACGCCGCTTCGCTGCCCGTGGCCATGATCCCCAACTGCGCCGCCACCCGCCACGTGCACTTCCACCTCGACGGCAGCGGCCCGGCCCACCTGGAAACGCCCAAGCTCGAAGACTGGCCCGCCGTCACCTGGACGCCCGACACGAAGAGCGCCACCCGCGTCAACCTGAACACGCTGACCAAGGAAGAGGTCGCTTCCTGGAAAGTGGGCCAGAAGCTGCTGCTCAACGGCAAGATGCTGACCGGGCGCGACGCCGCACACAAGCGCATCCAGGACATGCTGGCCAAAGGCGAGAAGTTGCCCGTGGACTTCACCAACCGCGTGATCTACTACGTGGGCCCGGTGGACCCGGTGGGCGACGAGGTGGTGGGCCCCGCCGGCCCGACCACCGCCACCCGCATGGACAAATTCACCCGCATGATGCTGGAAAAGACCGGCCTGATTTCCATGATCGGCAAGTCCGAGCGCGGCCCGGTGGCCATCGAGGCCATCAAGGACAACCGCTCGGCCTACCTGATGGCCGTGGGTGGCTCTGCGTACCTGGTGGCCAAGGCCATCAAGGCCGCCAGGGTGGTGGGCTTTGCCGACCTGGGCATGGAAGCCATTTACGAGTTCGATGTGCAGGACATGCCGGTGACCGTGGCCGTGGATTCCAGTGGTGACAACGCCCACGAAAGCGGCCCGGCCGAGTGGAGCAAGCGCATCGCGAGTGGCGAGTTCAAGGGCATTTCGCTAACGGCAGCGTAACTCAAACCCCGAGGAAGCGAAACCCCGGCCTGGCCGGGGTTTCGCTTTCAATGCAGGTGGCGCGGCTTGCGCGGCCCACCGTGTCCACCGGCAGGCCCCGCGCCGCGAGGTGGCTTGCCCAGTTGCATGGAGCTCACCAGGGCATCGAAACGGTCGGTGAAGAGGCGGTCGATGGCCCCCACCACGTCACCGAGTTCGGAAGCGTCGAAGTGGCGCTCCATCAGGTTGACCACGTCCTGCACCAGCATGTCTCGCTGAACCTGCATGATGGCCGCGGGCGTGGGCCCCACAAAACACATCACGAAATCGTCTCGGGCCTCCTGGTCGGGACTGGCCTCTTCCTCGTCGAATTCCACGTCGTAAAAGGACACTTCGATCGGCGCGCCCGTGGCGGCGATATCGTTCAGCCCCATGCAGGCCTCGTCAATGGCGAGGCGGAAATCGTCATCCCCTTCCACCGTCCAGCACAACTGCAACAGGTGTTCCTTGGGATCGAATCGGATGCCAGGCTCGTCTTCGTAATGGCTGGGCGCGGCGTCGATCAGAGAGCGGGCACCCACGTACTTCCACAACGGCTTCAGCGCATCCTGTATCAGGTTGTAGTCCACATCGTCGCGCAGGCGGATGTCGCCATGGACGTGGATCTCGAAGGGCGTGTGGTGGTGACTCATGGCCCCCATTGTAAGCGTGGTGCCCCGAGCCGGGGTCGAACCGGCACGCCGCCTTTCAGCAAGCGGCGGATTTTAAGTCCGCTGTGTCTACCGATTTCACCATCGGGGCCCAGGATGCTGGTGGATGCATTCTAGCCGCCCCGTCGTGCGTCCTGCCTGGCCTTGCGTTCAGCCGCCAGTTCGGCCTCTAGCCGCAAGGCATCCCGAAGCCAAACGGTGTACTCGTCAGGCGTTTCCAGGGTGATCCGGCCCAGTGAGCCTGAACGGAAATCCGTGAGGACGATCTCGGCCGCTTTCTGGGCATTCAGACGGCCCCCGGGTAACAGGGCCCCCCGTTTGCGACCGATCGCGGCCAGGAGATCTTCCTCTTTCATGCGGGCAATGGCATCAGCGGTCCATCCCCACCGGTATCGGTTTTCCAGCAAGCCGGCATAAGCTGGACCCAGCTGACGCAGCAACTCCAGCGCAACCTCTTCATCGTCGTAGGCATTACGGCCCACGGCCCCACTCGCGGCGAGGTGAAAACCACTCTGCGGAACGATGATCTTGGGCCAGAGCATGCCGGGGGTGTCATACAGATAGAAGTCATCGGCGAGGGCGATGCGCTGCTCCTGCTTGGTCACCCCGGCTTCATCGCCCGTCTTCGTGGCACGCTTGCCAACCAGGGTGTTGATCAGGGTCGATTTGCCGACATTGGGTATGCCGCCGATCAGCACCCGCATGGGCTTGACCATGCCACCCCGATGGGGCGCGAGTTCGTGACAGGCCGTGATGAGGGCCCTTGCCGGCGCGCTCGTCCCGGCATCCAGGCCAATCGCACGTGTCCCTGGCATGGCGTTGTAGTGCGCCAGCCAGGCGTCGGTTCGCTGCGGGTCGGCCAGATCCTGTTTGTTGAGGACCTTCAAGGTCGGCCGGCCCTCGGTGATCTGGGCCAGCATGGGATTGGCGCTTGAGCCGGGAAGACGGGCATCCAGCATCTCGATGATGACATCGATGGCCTTGATGCGCTCCAGAATCGCCTTCCGGGTCGCATGCATATGCCCAGGAAACCATTGCACTGACATTCGTGTGACTCCGATTCAGGCGTTCGTCATGAGCCAGTCGCTCAACTCGCTGACCGAGTGAGCCACGAATCGGGGCTGAAAGTCGTTGAATGTCCCATGGTCGTGCGCACCATAACTGACCCCCACGCTGGCACAGCCGGCATTGACGGCCATCTGGAGATCGTGTGTCGTGTCACCGATCATGAGGGTGCGATCGGGGTCGACACCGAATTCCCGCATCAGTTCGTGCAGCATCAGCGGGTGGGGCTTTCCGGCGGTCTCGTCGGCGGTTCGTGAACCATCGAAGACCCCGTGAAGCGCCACCGAATGCAGGGCCTCATCAAGACCTCGCCGGCTCTTCCCGGTGGCCACGGCCAGCCAGTGATGCCGCTCGCGCAGCGCCGCCAGAAGCGGCAGAACGCCTTCGAACAGGCTGAGATCGTGCTGGTGAGCCAGGTAATGATGGCGGTAACGCTCACCCAGCAGGGGATACTTCTCGGGTGGCACATCCGGTGCCGCATGCGCCAGTGCCTGCATCAGCCCCATTCCGATCACCCACGAAGCCTGCTGCGCGGACGGCTCGCGCCCGCCCACATCCCGAACAGCGGCCTGGATACACCGCACGATGATGGCGGTTGAGTCGAAAAGGGTGCCATCCCAGTCAAAGGCAATCAGGTCAAATTGGCGAGGCCGCATATCAGACGTCAGAAAAACAAAGGGCGCATTGTGCGCCCTTTTTCAGAGGATCGCTGGTCGGTTCAGATACGGAAGGACTCGATGTTCTTGCCTTCGGCCATCACCGCCTTGACCCAGCCGGGTTTGCGACCAGGACCACCCGACCAGGACTCGCCATTCGGACCCCGGTACTTGGCAGGCGACTTGGCCTTGCTGCCAGATGCCTTGCGACCCGATGTGGCACCAAGATCTTCCAGGGTGATGCCATGCTCTTTCATTTTGGCCTTGATATCGGCAATGGCAGTGGCCAATTCCTGTTTGCGAACCTGTTCGGCTTGTGCCATCAGCGCCTGGGCTTGGGATACGAGTTCAGAATAAGTTGCCATTTGTGGTCCTGTAAAAAATTACCAGACGTTATTCTAATCAGAAATACTGGCCCACGTCACCCCATCCGATCAATTCAGGCGGCAAAGGCGCTTTCAATTGTATTTCACGCTCATCCAGGGGATGAGAAAAATGCAATTGCCAGGCATGCAGAAACATCCTGCCCAGACCCTGTCGCTGTAATTCGCGATTCAATGCAAAGTCACCGTATTTGTCATCGCCGGCAATCGGATGCCCACCATGCGCCAGATGCACCCGGATCTGATGGGTGCGCCCCGTCTTGATGGTCACTGCCAGCAGCGTGAATACCCGACCGGACAGGGCACCCTCCCGGGGAGGATGAACGGGTCCGATCGGGCGCACGAGGCTGATGGAACGCTGGCCATCCGGGTCATCGGGCGTGGTCACCTTGACACGACGCTCGCCATCGGGGAGCAGGTATTTGTGCAAGGGCAGATCGATGACCTTGCGCTGCGCAGGCCAGATGCCGGCGACCAGGGCCAGATAGGTCTTGCCGGTGGAGCGATCGCGAAACTGGTTCTGCAGATGCCGCAACGCACTCTTTTTCTTGGCCACCAGCAAAATCCCGCTGGTCTCGCGGTCCAGTCGATGCACCAGTTCGAGCAGCCGGGATTCGGGATGGGCACGCCTCAACTGCTCGATGACGCCGAAAGAAACCCCACTGCCCCCATGCACGGCCACGCCGGCCGGCTTGTTGACCGCCAGCAGCAGGTCGTCCTCATACAGGATGGGGAACTCACGCGGAGGCACCTCCGCTGCCGCGCCCTCTTCCCGTATCGGCAGACGTATTGGCGGAATACGGAGCACATCACCCGGCTTCACCCGACTGTCTGCCTGGACGCGCCCCTTGTTGAGCCGGACCTCTCCGGAGCGGATGATGCGGTAAATGAGCGTCTTGGGAGCCCCACGGAGTTCACGCAGCAGATAGTTGTCCACGCGCTGCCCATCGGACTCCGGATCGACCGTGAGAAACCGGACCGCGGGGGAAGACGGGGAAACGGAAGAGGCCATCAGCGGCTGCCATGAAAAAAGATGCCACCTTTTCTATCAGCACACTATAATCAGTGCGTCTGGTAGGGTGGCAAGTGTTTGATTTGCCTCGAAGTTTAAGGCACACACCGTAACCGCCTAACCCGACACCGGTAGCCAGCCTGCCCCGCGCACCCATTCACTCGACAGAGTCATGCGCGCCGCAGGTGACGACCTGCCATGTTTGTACGCGAACCCGATACGGAATACCCCAAGCGTCCAGCTGCTGGCCCATGCAGGCAGAGCTGGGCGAGGAAACCAGTGACATCAAAGAAACGCAGGCAGCCGTGACCCATTCCGACTGGCCCCCTTTGATCACCCTGATCCACGCGCCTATGCCCGGGTGCTGCTGACCATTCGTGTGTGCCTTTGCGCCACACCTGCTGTCAGTCACTCAGTGCTCTCCGGCAATTCCTCCTCGTTCGCCCCATTCGGCAGGTCATGGCTGTATGCCCGATCACGGGTGGTTGTGACTTGAGGAAACCGCGACATGAAGCGCATGCTGATCAACGCCACGCAGGCTGAAGAACGCCGTCTGGCGATTGTGGACGGGCAGAAACTGCTCGACTACGAAATCGAAATCGAGGGGCGCGAACAGCGCAAAGGGAATATCTACAAAGCCGTGGTCACACGGGTCGAGCCTTCGCTCGAAGCCTGTTTTGTCGATTACGGCGAAGAACGGCACGGCTTTCTGCCCTTCAAGGAAATCTCACGTCAGTATTTCCAGGGCAACACGTCACCGTCACAGGCTCGCATTCAGGACGTGATTCGTGAAGGCCAGGAGTTGCTCGTCCAGGTGGAAAAGGAAGAGCGCGGCAACAAGGGGGCCGCCCTCACGACCTTTGTGAGTCTGGCTGGCCGATATGTGGTGCTGATGCCCAACAACCCACGCGGTGGCGGGGTGAGTCGCCGGATCGAGGGAGAAGACCGCGCCGAACTCAAGGCCGCACTCGATCAGCTGGAATATCCCAACGGCATGAGCATCATTGCCCGAACCGCTGGCATTGGCCGCGATGCCAGTGAATTGCAATGGGACCTGAATTACCTGCTCAAACTCTGGAACGCGATTGATGGCGCCGCCCGTGCAGGCAAAGGGGCATTCCTCATTTATCAGGAATCCAGCCTGGTCATCCGTGCCATTCGCGATTATTTCAACAGCGATATCGGCGAAATCCTGATCGATACCGACGACATCCATGAACAGGCCCACCAGTTCATGAGCCATGTCATGCCCGAACACGGGCATCGGGTGAAACGTTACCGAGACGATGCCCCCCTGTTCAGCCGATTCCAGATCGAACACCAGATCGAAACCGCTTACAGCCGCACCGTTCAATTGCCCAGTGGTGGGGCGATCGTGATCGATCAGACCGAGGCGCTCGTTGCCGTCGACGTCAACTCCGCGCGGGCCATCAAGGGGGGCGACA
>CAZEZY010000037.1:0-18458 GCA_964516635.1 uncultured Tepidimonas sp.
AACCGATCACGCGGCTCAGGAACACCACAAAGGTGTTCATCACCCCCTGGATCAAGGTCATGGTGACCATGTCACCATTCGCGACGTGAGCCACTTCATGGCCGATCACGGCTTCCACTTCTTCGCGGGTCATGTTCTGAAGCAGGCCGGTGGAGACGGCCACGAGCGCGGAATTCTTGAACGCTCCCGTGGCAAACGCATTGGGCGCCCCGTCGTAAATGGCCACCTCGGGCATGCCGATGCCGGCCTTGTCGGCAAAACGGCGCACGGTGTCCACGATCCAGGCCTCGTCTGCCGACTGCGGCTGCGTGATGACGCGCGCACCCGTGCTGAACTTGGCCATGGGCTTGGAAATCAGCAAGGAAATGAAGGCACCACCAAAGCCGATGACGAGCGAGAAGCCCGCCAGCGCGGTCAGGTTGAGGCCGTTCTGGGTGAGAAAACGGTCGACACCCAGAAGCCGGGTGACCGTCAACAGCACGATCATCACGGCCACGTTGGTCAGAACCAGCAGAAGTATGCGTTTCATAGGGTTGAATTCTCCAGAAGAAGCGGTCCCAGCATCAGATCAAAAGCCATGAATCAGGTTCCCGTGGCGAGGCGCCACTTTACCCGATCCAGATTAGGGCTGTATGACCAATATCAAGCCAGGGTCATGCCCGTTCATGGAGGGCGAGGCGGGGTGGCCGGAACACCCCGGTATCGGCATAGAAAGCAGGGTGGTGGTTGTCCTCGCACCAGCCGGGAATGCCCATCACCGGCAAAGGCGTGAAGGGTTTTTGGGCCAGCCATGCCGGATCGAGATGCGGTGCCAGCCATTCGTCCCAGGGGTGGACGCCACAGCCCGGATCCGGCGGCAGATGCAGCGGAATGGGCAGGCAGAGCACATGGGCCGTGATCGATTTGTAAGGGGTGACCAGCTTTTCGGTGAGGGCGTGGCCCAGGGTCACGACCCGGGCATCCGCCCACAAGGGGCGCAAGGTCAGGAACAGCCGCTGCCAGTCCCGCGCCATCAGGGCCTTCCACAGCGCTTCGGGCGCCTGTAACAAAAGCGCGTTCTCGTCCAAAAGCGTGATGGCGTCCCGCAGGGGTCCGCGCGTGGCCTGGATGCCTCCGCTGGCCTCGATGGCCTGGGCCTGCAAGCGGTTCAGCGCTCGCTTGGTCATGGGAAACCGGATCCAGCACAGCGCATTGAAACCATCGTGAAGGTTGTCGCGCGTGGGTACCTGGCCATGCTGGGCAATGTGGCTCTCGTAGGCGGCCCCTTCCGGCAAGGCCGTCTGTGGCACAAAACGAACCGGCGCCCTGTCCATGGCATTGAACACGCTGGCCAGGTCGAGGGGCGCGTCGGCCTTGGCCGAGTGGAGGGACGCCTCAACGGCCTGCCCCAGCTCTCGCCAGGGTGCCATCCAGGGCGGCGCCCAGTCGATTGCCCACCCTGACACCGGCTTCAGGCCACCAGGCGCCAGTTCAGCGACTCGCCTGCTCGCAGGGGCTTCAACTCGGCTTCGCCAAACGGGAATGACTCGGGTGGGGTCCAGCTTTCCTTTCGCAGGGTGATGGTGCCGGTGTTGCGCGGCAGGCCGTAGAAGTCGGCACCGTGAAAGCTGGCAAACCCTTCGAGCTTGTCGAGTGCCCCGGCGGCCTCGAAAGCCTCGGCATACATCTCCATGGCAGCGTGTGCGGTGTAGCAGCCGGCACAACCCGTGGCGTGCTCCTTCAGATGCGCCGGATGGGGGGCGCTGTCGGTGCCCAGAAAGAACTTGGGCGAACCACTGGTGGCAGCGGCCACCAGTGCCTGCCGATGGGTTTCGCGCTTGAGCACTGGCAGACAGTAGTAATGTGGGCGAATGCCTCCGGTGAAGATGGCATTGCGGTTGTAGAGCAGGTGGTGCACCGTGATGGTGGCGGCCAGGTTGTCGCCTGCATTGGCGACATACTGCGCGGCTTCCTGGGTGGTGATGTGCTCCATCACGATCCTCAGGCCGGGAAAATCGCGGCGCAGGGGTTCGAGTTGCTGTTCGATGAACACCGCCTCCCGGTCGAAGAGGTCGATATCGGGGCTGGTGACTTCGCCATGCACGAGCAGCAGGACACCTTCTCGCTGCATGGCCTCCAGCGTCCGGTAGGTTTTGCGAATGTCGGTGACGCCGGCATCGCTGTTGGTGGTGGCTCCGGCGGGATAGAGCTTGCAGGCCACCACACCGGCGGCCTTGGCCCGCACGATTTCCTCGGGAGGCAGGTTGTCGGTCAGGTACAGCGTCATCAGTGGCTCGAAGGCCACACCGGCCGGAACCGCCGCCTGGATGCGGGTTTTGTAAGCCTTTGCCTGCTCGGCGGTGGTGACCGGCGGCCTGAGGTTGGGCATGATGATGGCGCGGCCGAACTGGGCAGCGGTGTGCGGCACCACGGTGTGGAGGGCAGCGCCATCGCGGACGTGGAGGTGCCAGTCGTCAGGCCGGGTGAGGGTCAGGGTCAGAGTGGGGGATGATAAGGCGCTCATCCCGCTATTGTCACACCGCCCGAGCCTCGAGATGTCGCTGAACATCGTCCCAGAAAGCCTGAGCCACCCGCTTGCCCTTGCGACCGGCCGGTCGTTCGCGGTAGAGGCGGATGTCGAGCTCGCCAGACCAGTGACCGTCTGCGGGGGCTGCATTCACCAGCCGGCCGTCACCCAGGGCCTGCCTGACCGCGCTGATGGGCAGAAAGGCCACGCCGTGCCCCTCGATGGCCATCGCCTTCAGGCTCTCGGACGTGTCGGTCTCGTAGACACGGTCCAGATAGACCGTTTCACCAGACTGCCTCAAGACCCAGTCCACCACCCGGCTGAGGTAGGCGCCCGGGGCATACGCCAGAAATGGCACCGGGTCGGCAGGTCTGCCGGGCAACCGGTGCAGGGGGTCGCCCCTTGGCCCCGGCCTGACAAAAGGCATGACGACCTCCTTGCCCAAGGTCAGCATTTCATATCGGTCGGTGTCCAGCTGGATGGGCTGGGAGGTGTGGTGATAAGCCAGCAGGAGATCGCAGCTGCCTTCGGTCAGCCGCATCACCGCATCGTGCACGTTCAGCGCGATCAGGCGGCTCTTGACCGGACCCACCACCCCCCGCAAAGCCGACAGCCAGGCCGGGTAGAACGTGAACGCCAGGGTATGCGGGACCGCAAATTCGATCGTGTCCTTGGCCACCGCCGTGTGCTGGCGCAGCATGGCCCGGGTGGTCTGCATCGTATGCAGCAGATCGAGCGCCTGCTCGTAGAGCGTCTGACCTGCCGGGGTGAGACGGGTCGGGTAAGAAGAGCGGTCCACCAGGTCGGTGCCGGCCCAGGCCTCCAGCGACTGGATGCGGCGCGAAAACGCCGGCTGGGTCACATGGCGCAACTGGGCCGAGCGACTGAAGCTGCGCGTCTCGGCCAGGCTGACAAAGTCTTCAAGCCACTTGGTGTCCATGCGGGAAGTCTCCGTCGGTGTCGCGGCCGGGAGGGGCCTCCCCGCCGCTTTGTTGCAAGGCCCACATCTCGGCATAACGGCCACCTGCAGCCAGCAGATCGGCGTGCCGACCGCGCTCGACGATGGTGCCCTGCTCGAGAACGATGATTTCGTGGGCATCCACCACGGTGGACAGCCGGTGCGCAATCACCAGCGTGGTCTTGTGACGCGCCACACTTTTCAGTTCGGCCTGAATGGCTCGCTCGTTGGCCGAATCCAGTGCCGAGGTGGCTTCGTCAAAGATCAGGATCGGCGGGTTCTTCAGGAGGGTGCGTGCAATGGCCACGCGCTGCTTCTCACCGCCCGACAGCTTGAGCCCGCGCTCCCCGACGAGCGTCTGGTAGCCCTTGGGCAGGCGCTCGATGAACCCGTGAATGTGTGCCGCGCTGGCGGCTTTCACGGCCTCGTCATGGCCGGCATCGGGTCGTCCGTAGAGGATGTTGTATTCGATCGTGTCATTGAACAGCACGGTGTCCTGCGGCACGATGCCGATGGCCTGGCGCACGCTGCCCTGCTTCACCGTGCGGATGTCGAGACCCGCAATGGTGATGCGGCCTTCCGAACCATCCGGTACATCACCAGGCCTTCCCACATCGTAAAAACGGTACAGCAGCCGTGCCAGGGTGGACTTGCCAGAACCCGATGGCCCGACCACCGCCACCGTCTTGCCCGCCGGGATGGTGAAGCTCACACCGTGCAGGATTTCGCGCTCGCGTTCGTAGGCAAAATGCACGTTCTCGAAGCGCACCTCGGGGGGGCCGTCCAGCCGCAACGGCTGGGCCCCGGGGGCATCGGCAATCTCGCGCTCCTTGTCCAGCAAGGTGAACATCTTGTCGAGGTCGGTGAGGCCCTGCTTGATTTCACGGTACAGCACGCCCAGGAAGTTCAGCGGGATGTAAAGCTGGATCATGAAGGCATTGATCATCACCAGATCGCCCAGCGTCATCTGGCCCTGGGCCACCCCGACCGTCGCGCGCCAGAGCATGGCCACCAGGGCCGTGGCAATGATGAGTTGCTGGCCGGCATTCAGCATCGACAGCGTGCTCTGGCTTTTCAGACGGGTGAGGCGCAATTTTTCGAGTGCCTCATCGTAGCGGCGGGCCTCGAAGGCCTCGTTGTTGAAGTACTTGACCGTCTCGTAGTTCAGCAGCGAGTCGATCGCCTTGGTCTGCGAAGCAGATTCCGCTTCATTCATGTGACGGCGAAACTGCGTGCGCCACTCCGTGACCCTGACAGTGAAGAACACGTAGAGCACCAGCGCGGCCAGCGTGGTCCACACGTACCAGAGTTCGAACTTGATGCCCAGCAAGGCCAGCACCATGGCCACTTCGAGAAAAGTCGGCAGGATGCTGTAGAGCGAGTACGAAATGAGCGACTGCACCCCGCGTGTGCCGCGTTCGATGTCGCGCGTCATGCCGCCGGTCTGGCGCTCCAGATGAAAGCGCAGACTGAGTTCGTGCAAGTGACCGAAGACCTGCAGCGCGATGGAGCGCGTGGCGCCCTCGGTGGCCTTGGCAAAGATCAGTTCACGCAGTTCGGTGAACAGCGTGGTGGAAAAGCGGAGCAGCCCATAAGCCAGCAACAGACCCACCGGCACCACCAGCAAGGCCTCGCTGCCAGGGGGCAAACCCAGCAGGGACTGGCCTGGCGCGGGCGTGAGGGCATCGACCAGTTCTTTCAGCAACAGTGGCACCCCCACGTTGGCCATTTTCGCGGCCACCATGAAAGCCAGTGCAGCGGCCACCCGCCAGCGGTACTGCCACAGGTAAGGCAGCAGACGACCCAGCACCGCCCAATCCGAGCGAGGGGGCTGGGCCGATGGCGGGCCTGGATTCGCACCGGTGGTCGTTCCTTGACCCACCCCGGCAGACGACATGTCGCGCATGAAAGACAATCCGAATATGAACGCCCCGATTTTGCCCCCAAGCGACCCCACGCTGCTGCCTTCGGACAAGTCCCTGGTCCTGAAGGTGATTCCCATGCCAGCCGACTGCAACGCCAACGGCGACATTTTTGGCGGCTGGGTGATGGCACAGGTCGACCTGGCCGGTTCGGTTCAATCCGTCAGGCTGGCACGGGGCCGCGTCGCCACCGTGGCCGTCAACCAGTTCATTTTCAAGCAGCCAGTGCGGGTGGGGGATATCCTGAGCTTCTTCAGCACGGTCACCCGGGTCGGAAACACCTCCATCACCGTCCAGGTCGAGGTCTTTGCCGAACGCTTCAATGCCCAGGGCGAATACGTGAAGGTGACCGAAGCCTCGCTGACCTACGTGGCCATCGATGAGCAGGGCAAGCCCCGAAGCATTCCCCGGTAAGACCCGAAAACCCAAAAAAAACCGCCCACGAGGGGCGGTGTGAAGTCCATCTGGACGTCGTTGGGAACCCGTTCGCAGTGACAGGCCCTCTTAGCGCCAGTCACTCCCTGATGCCTTCGAAGAAGCTTTTTTTGATGTGCTGACAGCTTGGCATCGATTGTGCATGCGCAGCAAATCCCGCGGGCTCCCCTGTTTGGGGGAGTCAAGCAACAACTGACTGCAAGCTGACTTCAAACACCGCCCCACCGCCCGTCCGATCCCGGCAGGTGACCTCGCCGCCATGCCGGCGGGCAATGGCACGAACCCGTGCAAGCCCCAGCCCGACGCCGCCATCGCGCTCGCTGCTGCCTGGCAGACGGAAAAAGGGCTTGGGCACGCAATTGGCGGCACAACTCCAGACCATCGGCACCGGGCAGCAGCAGGTCGAGGATGACGAGGTCAGGCAGGCGCTGCTGCACCCGCCGCAGTCCCTCGCCGCCTTCGGCCGCATGTTCGAAGGAGTACCCCGAACGCTCCAGGTACTCGCCCACCATGACCGCCAGGCGGGCATCGTCTTCGATCATGAGCAGGTGAGACAGCTGCATGGCGTGATGTGGCCACGGTCATGTGGCCGCAGGGCCACTGGGTTGTAAAGTTGCGTGAAGCCACTAGCCCCGCATGACGGGTTCGGCGATCTCCAGCCGGCGGCCGGCCAGCCAGACCAGCGCCATGACCGGCAGGCCAATCAAGGCGGTGAACACGAAAAAGCCGGGATAGCCCATGCCGTCGACCATGCCACCCGAGTAACCACCCAGCGTCTTGGGCAGCAGCGTCATGAGCGAGCTGAAAATGGCGTACTGCACCGCCGTGAACGACACGTTGGTCAGGCTGGACAGGAAAGCCACAAAGGCCGCGCTGGCGAAGCCGGCAGCCAGGTTGTCGGCCGACACGATGACGTACAGCAGCGTGAGGTTGTGACCGGCCTGGGCCAGCGCCACGAATGCCAGGTTGGTGCCAGCCGCCAGGATGGCGCCCCACATCAGCGAGCGCATGACGCCGAAGCGCGTGGCAAGAATGCCGCCCATGAAGCCCCCGAAGATGCTGATGACAACGCCGTAGGTCTTGACGGCATAGGCGATTTCGGGCTTGGTGAAGCCCATGTCCTGGTAGAACACGTTGGAGATCACGCCAAGCACGATGTCGGAAATGCGGTACAGCCCCACCAGCGCCAGCAGCAGCCAGGCCGTGCGAACGCCGTAGCGCTGAAAGAAGTCCAGCACCGGCTCCACCCAGGTGATGCGGGCCTGCGTGCGACTTGCCAGGCCAGCACGCACCAGCGCCCAGCCCGTCACAAACGCGGCGCCCAGCCCCAGCGCCATGCGGCTGGCCTCGAACAGCAGGCTCAGCAGGGGGCCTTGACCGGCCACCCAGGGCGAGCCCACCTGTCCACCCGTGTAGAACACCCCCACGAAAGCCAGCACGCTGGCCAGGAACACCCCCAGCAACCGCGCATGCTGGCCGGAGGGCGAGGGCTCCATCACCCGGGCCGAGACCGGCGGTTCGGGGGTGATGAGCGTGGTCAGCATGCCGACCGCCATGGTGGCGGCCATCACCAGATAAGTCCACTGCCAGGCCTCGTAGCTGTAACTTCCTCGGGCTGACCCCCAGTGCGATGCCAGGAACAGCGCCCCCGCGCCGGCGACGATCATGCCCACCCGGTAGCCCGCGATGTAGGCCGACGACAGCAGACCCTGCTGCTCAGGCCGGGCGATTTCGATGCGGTAAGCGTCGATGACGATGTCCTGCGTGGCCGACATGAAACCCAGCAGCACGGCAAACAGCGCCATGGTGGTGAGCGTGTGGCCGCCGCTGGCGGGATCGGTCAGGGCCATGCCCACAATGGCCCCGGCGACACCCAATTGGGCCAGCAGCATGTAGGCCCGCCGCCGGCCCAGCCAGGGGGTGAGCAAGGGCAAAGGCAGGCGGTCCACCAGGGGTGCCCAGATGAACTTGAACGAATACCCCAGCGCGGCCCAGCTGAAGAACGTGACCGCACGGCGCTCCACACCGGCCTCGATCAACCACAATGAAAGGGAGGAAAAAATCAGGAGGATGGGCAAGCCCGCCGAAAACCCGAGCATGAGCAGACTGAGCACCCGCCAGTCCCACAGGGCAGCCAGGCTGTCGCGCCAGGATCTGGCGGACGGCGGGGGTTCGACGGCAGCGTCGGACGTGGTTACAGCTGGTGACACAGACATGCCACGATTTTGCCTATGATTCCGGTATGTGCTGGCTCTGTGACGCGAAATCTGCCCTCAACGCTTCCTCGTTGGAACCCTCGACCCATCGCTGGTCCTCCCGGCGTGGCTTTTTGCTGGCTGCCGGTGCGGCAACCACCAGTGCCCTGCTTCCGACATCGGCCGAGGCCCAGGTGGATGTGGGCAACGCCTCCGGCATGCGTCGCCTTGTGCCCGCCCAGCAACTCGAAGGCGCTGCCTCCCAGCAGTACCGGCAGATGATGGAACAGGCCCGCCAGCAACGCACCCTGGCGCCTGACCATCACCCGCAGGTGCTGCGCCTGCGCCAGATTGCGCGTCACCTGATTCCCTTTGCCACCCCCTGGAACGAACGTGCCCGTGGCTGGACCTGGGAGGTGAACCTGATTGCCAGCGAGCAGATCAACGCCTTCTGCATGCCGGGCGGCAAGATCGCCTTTTACACGGGCATTCTGGACAAGCTGCAGCTGAATGACAACGAGGTGGCCATGATCATGGGCCACGAAATGGCCCACGCCCTGAGGGAACATGCACGGGCCCGACTGGCCAAGACACAGGCCACCAGCATTGGCCTGTCGCTCGGCGCCCAATTGCTGGGCCTCGGCGACCTGGGCAACGCTGCCGCCAACCTGGGCACCCAGCTGCTGAGCCTGAAGTACAGCCGCGACGACGAAACCGAGGCCGATCTGGTGGGGCTGGAGCTGGCCGCTCGTGGCGCCTACCATCCCCAGGCCAGTGTCACGTTGTGGGAGAAAATGGCAGCCCAGGGTGGCGGGGGTGGCCCTGGCTTCTTGTCCACCCATCCCAGTGGCCCCAACCGCATCCGTGAACTGCAGGCCAATGTGCCCAAAGTGATGGGGCTGTATGAACAGGCTCGGCGAGCCGGCTGAACCGCTCAGTACGGGTCTCGGACATAAGGATTGCTGCGGCGCTCACGGCCGAATGTGCTTTCCGGGCCGTGGCCGGGAATGAACACCGTGTCGTCCCCCATGGGCCATAGCCGCTGGCGGATGCTGTCGATGAGTTGCTCGTGGTTGCCCTGCGGAAAATCGGTGCGGCCGATGCTGCCGGCAAACAGCACGTCGCCCACAAAGGCGCGCTTGGCCTCGGGCGAGTGAAACACCACATGCCCGGGCGTGTGGCCAGGGCAGTGTCGCACGTTCAACGTGCTCAGGCCCACCTGCACCGTGTCGCCATCGGCCAGCCAGCGCGTCGGCGTGAAATGCCCCGCCGGCGGAAAGCCGAACATCACGCTCTGCTGGGGCAGGCCATCGATCCAGAACTGATCGCCCGGGTGGGGACCCACGATGGGCAGTTGCCGCTTCTCGGCCAGCGTGGCCGTGCCACCGGCGTGGTCGATGTGCGCGTGGGTGAGCAGGATCTGCGTGAGCTTGAGGCCCAGGCGCTGCGCCTCGGCGAGCACGGTGTCCAGATCGCCGCCGGGGTCGATGACGGCCGCGTCCATCGTTTCATCGCACCAGACCAGTGAACAGTTCTGCTGAAACGGGGTGACGGGTATGGTCAGGTATTGAAGCATCCGTGGATTGTAGAAAGGCTCACAGGTTGGTCGCGGCGATCACCTCGCCGATGTCGGTCAGGCCCTGCACGACCTTCTCAATGCCATCCTGCCGCAGCGTTTTCATGCCGGCCTGCAAGGCACTCGAACGGATGTCACCGGCGGATGAGCGATGGCGGATGTGGTGGCGGATGTCATCGCTGTTGAGCATCAGCTCATAGATGCCCAGTCGGCCTTTGAGGCCACGGCCTTCACACACGTCGCAGCCTTTCTTGATGAAGGTGCGGAGGTAGCGTCCTCCCTGCCCATCGTCCACGCCGTACTGGCTTTTCCAGCGCTCGATCTGGCTGGCCACATCGCGCTCGTCGCAGTGCTGCACGCCGTCCAGGTACTGCACCGCCAGCGCCTGCTGCTCGTCATCGGTGGCAGGGCGCGATCCCACGCACTTCTTGCACAGACGGCGCACCAGGCGCTGCGCCAGAATGGCGAGCAACGAATCGGAAAAGTTGAACGGGTCGATCCCGATTTCCAGCAAGCGCGTGATGCTCTCAGGGGCGCTGTTGGTGTGCAGGGTGGACAGCACCAGGTGCCCGGTGAGCGAGGCCTCCACCGCGATGCGGGCGGTCTCCTCGTCGCGCATCTCGCCGATCATGATGACGTCGGGATCGGCACGGAGGAAGGTTCGCATCGCGGCTGCAAAAGTCCAGCCGATGCGCGGGTTCATCTGCACCTGGCGCAGACCTTCCTGGGTGATCTCGATCGGGTCTTCGGCGGTCCAGATCTTGCGGCTGTCGTCGTTGATGTCGGCAATGAGCGAGTGCAGCGTGGTGGTCTTGCCGCTGCCCGTCGGACCGCACACCAGAATGAGGCCATAGGGCTTGAGCGCCATGCGGCGAAGGTCATCGAGGTTCTGCGAGCTGAGACCGATGCTGTCCATGGGCATGGGTTTGGACCCCGCCAGCAAGCGCAGCACCACATCCTCGAGGCCACTGCTCGTGGGCACGGTGACGACGCGCAATTCGGTCTTGCTGCCACCGAAACGGGCAAAGTCGATCTTGCCGTCCTGCGGCTTGCGGTGCTCGGAAATGTCCATCCCCGCCATGATCTTGATCCGCGCCACCATGGCATAACGAAAGCGCGACGCCACCTCCAGGTAGCGAACCAGTTCACCGTCGAGCCGGAAACGGATCCTCACCGGCTTGGGAGCGGGTTCGGCTTCGATGTGGATGTCGGACGCCTTCTGGGCAATGGCCTCCTCGATCAAGGTGTTGATCAGGCGGACCAGCGTGTTGTCGGACTCGCTGACGATGTCAGCCTCGTGTTCGATGACGACATCATTGGATGATTGAAGATCCAGCGCGAGCTCGCGCGCGGCCGCTGTCTGGTGGGGGTTGCGATGCTTGGCCGGCTCGGGCAGCGCCGATTTCGCGTAGGCCCTGGCAATGGCTGCCGGGAGGCAGCCTGGGGCTGCAAGCACCGGAACGATGCGGCGCTGCGTCATGAAACGCAGTTCGTCCAGCAAGCGCTGATCCAGCGGATCCGCCATCAGCACGACCAGCAGGTCTTCGTGCTGCATGAGCGGCAGCACGGCCTCGCGCTGTGCCACCGACTGCGGCACCAGGGCCACCGCATCGGGATCGAAATGGAAATGCCGGGGGTCCAGCACCCGGTTGCCCAGCCAGCCGGCAATCACGTGGCGAAGCTGCTGTTCGGTGAGCAGCCCCTTGTCCACCATCTGCTGCCCGATCGGACGATGGATGCCGATCTTGCGCTCCTCGAGCTGGGCCTTCAGCGAATCCCTGAGCTGATCGATGCCAATCACCCCGCTGTGCACCAGTGCCTCGCCCAGATGGCGGGCGCCATGGGCCCGTGAATGCGGGTCCTGGAGCAGTTCCCAGAGCTCGCCAGGGCTGCGAGGCTGCGGGTAGGCGGGAGCGGAGGGTGTCACGGCTTCGGACATGCAAACGGTCCATCTTCAGAGGGTGGTTAACATTGTGTCATGCTCAGCCCTGAAGAAACCGCGGCCGCCTTGCCCTTCCCGGCACTGACTCGTGCCATCGAAGCGGTCCTGCGAGACCCGCAAGTCCATGTCCCGCCTCGCCTCATCCAGACCATGCCCGGTGGCGGGAGCCTGTTCGTGATGCCTGCGGTCAGTGGCTCGGTGGCCATGACGAAACTGATCACCTTCGTGGCCGATAACGCCACCCGGGCCCTTCCCACCATACAGGGCGAGATCGTGGTGTTTGACACCCACACCGGGCGGCGGCTGACCATCCTGGATGGCCCCACCGTCACCGCGCGCCGCACGGCAGCGGTGTCGCTGCTGGCTGCTCAGAAACTCGCGCGGCGCACCGACGGCCCCCTGTTGATCGTCGGCGCTGGCGTTCAGGGCAAATCCCATCTGGAGGCCTTTCAGGATGGGCTGGGCATTGAGGAAGTGTGGGTGGCCTCGCGCAGTCCCTCCAGCGCCGATGCCTTGGTGGCCCACGCTCTGGCACGTGGCCTGATGGCCCGCCGGGTGGACGATGCCGATACCGTCCTGATGGATTGCCCGCTGGTGGTGAGTTGCACATCGGCGCAAGCCGTCGCGCTGCGAGGCCTGCCCCGGGACGATGCCTTTGTGGCAGCCGTGGGCGCCTTCACGCCTGCCATGGTCGAGTGGGCGCCCGAGGTGTGCCGGCACGTACACGAAACGGGCACGGTGGTGGTGGACACGCGAGAAGCCGACCACGAAGCCGGTGACCTGCTGCAGGCCGGACTCGACGTGACTTTGCTCCCCACCCTGGCGGACGTGGTACGCGAATCACCGGCCTGGACGGCCCAGCAACGGGGCCAAGGCCCTGTCTTTTTCAAAAGCTGCGGCTGGGCCGGCTGGGACCTGGCGGCTGCACGCTGCGTCGTGGGCTGAGCCCTTCCTTTTTTCATGCCATGAGGTAATCAGATGATTCAACGCGTTGATGTCGGCCCGAGACTGTCGGAAATGGCCATCCACAACGGCACGGTCTACCTGGCCGGCCAGATCCCGGACGATGTGTCCGCCGACATGGAAGGCCAGACGCGTCAGGTCCTGGCGGCCATCGATGCCCTGCTGGCCCGCGCCGGTACCGACAAGACGAAATTGCTGATGGTGCAGATCTTCCTGGCCGACATGGGCGAATTCGAGGCCATGAACCGGGCCTGGGATGCCTGGGTACCCGCCGGTCATACCCCACCCCGGGCCACGGTGCAGGCCCGGCTGGGCAACCCCGACTGGAAAGTCGAGATCGTGGCCACTGCAGCCCTCTGACAGCCACGAAACAGGAGCAGAACCCATGAATCGAGTGGCCATGGTGACAGGCGCGGGCAGCGGGATCGGCAAGGCCTGTGCGCTGGCCCTGCTGAGCGAAGGCTGGCAGGTGTTTCTGGTGGGCAGGCGCGAAGACACCCTGCGTGCCACGGCGCAGGCCGCTGCGGCAGCTGGCGGGCTGGCGCATACCCTGCCCGCCGATGTGAGCAACGAAACGGAGGTCGCCCATGTGTTTGCGGCCATCCGTGAACGCTGCGGCCGGCTGGACCTGCTGTTCAACAACGCCGGCATCTTCACGCCTGCCCGGTCACCGGACGAGATGGCGATCGAGGACTGGCGGCGCAGCGTGGACGTGAACCTCAACGGCGCGTTCTACTGCCTGTCGCACGCCTTCCGACTCATGCGAACCCAGTCACCCCAGGGGGGCCGGATCATCAACAACGGGTCGATTTCGGCCCACGCGCCGCGTCCGGGAAGCATCGGCTACACGGCCACCAAGCACGCCATCACCGGGCTCACCAAAGCCGCTGCGCTCGACGGCCGGGCCTTCGACATCGCCGTGGGGCAGATCGACATCGGCAACGTGGCCAGCGACATGACCGAGAAGATGGCGGCGGGCATCCTGCAAGCCGACGGCAGTGTGCGGCCCGAGGCCCGCATGGACATGGATGCCGTGGTGCAGACCTTCATGGCCATGGCACGGCTGCCCTTGTCGGCCAACGTGCTGTTCACCACCGTGATGGCCACGAAGATGCCCTTCGTGGGCCGGGGCTGATCAGGCCGTTTCCTGAAGCGTGTCGCCCAGCGCGCTGAGCAGCCGGTCGACCTCGGCCGGCGTGCTGATGAAGGGCGGTGCCAGCTGGAGGGTGTCGCCACCATAGCGCACGTAAAAGCCCTTGCGGTACATGGCCATGGCGATCTCGAACGGCCGCTTGGCAGGTTCACCGGGCACCGGGGCGATGGTGAAACCGGCTGCCAGACCGAAGTTGCGGATGTCGGCCACGTGCTGGGCACCCTGCAGGCCGTGAACCGCCCGCTCGAAGTGGGGGGCGAGTTCTCGCACCCGCTCGATGGCGTGTTCTCTTTCCATGAGCTGCAAGGTGGCGATACCCGCCGCACAGGCCACCGGGTGGGCCGAGTAGGTGTAGCCGTGCGGAAACTCCAGCATGTAATCGGGCCCGCCGGCTGCCATGAACGTGTCGTGGATCTCGCGCGTGGCCACCACGCCGCCGAGGGGCTGCACGCCGTTGGTCACCTGCTTGGCGAAGTTGAGGATGTCGGGCGTGACGCCAAACGCCTCGGCGCCCGTCCAGGCGCCACTGCGACCAAAGCCGGAAATCACTTCGTCAAAGATGAGCAGAATGTGGTGCTGCGTGCAGATCTCTCGGAGGCGCTGCAGGTAGCCCTGAGGCGGAATCACCACACCGGCCGAACCGGAGAAGGGTTCGACGATCACCGCCGCGATGTTGGAGGCATCGTGGAGGTTGATGAGGTTGAGCAACTCGTCGGCCAGAGCGGCACCCGGGTATGAACCCGTGGGCGCCGCCGGCGGCATGCCCCGGAAGAAGGAGCCGTTGGGTGGCTGGGTGTGCGGCAGGTGATCGGCTTCCACGCCTTGCCCGTACAGCTTGCGATTGGCCACGATACCCCCCACCGAAATGCCGCCAAAGTTCACGCCGTGGTAGCCCTTGATGCGGCCGATCAGCCGCGTCTTGCTGGCCTGGCCTTTGGCTCGCCAGTACGCCCGCGCCATCTTCAGGGACGTGTCGGCCGACTCGGAACCTGAACCGGTGAAGAACACGTGCGTCAACCCGCTGGGCATGCGTTCGATCACCCGATTGGCCAGCTCGAAAGACAGCGGATGGCCGAACTGGAAGGCGGGCGAGTAGTCGAGGGTGGCCACCTGTCGGGCCACGGCCTGGCTGATCTCGTCCCGGCAGTGCCCCAGACCGGTACACCACAGGCCCGACAGGCCATCGAACAGCCGGCGGCCATCGGAAGTGGTGAGGTAAGCGCCCCGGGCGGTGGTGATCAACCGGGGATCGGCCTTGAACTGGCGGTTGCCGGTGTAAGGCATCCAGTGCGCTTCGAGCCATGACGCATCGGTTCGGGGAACCCCCTCGGCAGAGGTGCGGGTGGCGGCTTGCAGGTGCTGGCTGTCGGTCAGATCCATGGCGAAAAACATCCGGAGGCAAAAGCCGCATGGTAGCCATGGGCAGTCAGAACCACAAGTCCAATCAGGGTTCGGCCGCTGGCTCCACACCGCGCAGGTGATCCAGCAGGCCACTGGCGGCCACTTGTCCGCTGGCCAGGCAAGCGGTGAGCAGGTAGCCCCCGGTCGGGGCTTCCCAGGCCAGCATTTCGCCCGCACAGAACACCCCGGGCAGCGCCTTGAGCATGAGGCCGTCGGTGAGCCCTGCCAAGGCCACCCCACCCGCGGTGCTGATGGCTTCGGCCATCGGGCGGGGTGCCACCAGGTCCACCGGCAGGGCATGAACCCATCCGGCGATGTCCGGGTGGGCATCGGTTGACGCATGCAGCCGCTCCTGAATCAGCGCGACCGATACCTCAGACAAACCCAGCCGGCCCTTGAGGACCTGGGTCAGCGTTTTGCCACCTCTGGGGCGGGCCAGGGCCTCGATCAGCCGCTCACGAGGCCAGTCGGGTTTGAGGTTGAGGTGAACACGAACCGGCCCATGCCCTTCGATGGCGTCACGCAACCGGGCCGAGGCGGCATACACCAGGCTGCCCTCCAGGCCGGTGGCGGTGACGACACATTCGCCCTTCTGCCGGAAACGGGTTCCGTCCGGCAGCGAGAAACTGAGCTCCACCGCTTTCAAAGCTTGCCCCGCATGGCGACGGGCCAGCACCTCGCTCCAGCCCTGGCGGCCCTCGACGCTGACGTCAAAGCCGCAATTGGCCGGTCGCAAAGGCTCCAGCGGTACGCCATGTGTGGCCAGCCAGGGCATCCATGACCCATCGGAGCCCAGGCGAGGCCAGCTGCCTCCCCCCAGGGCAAGCAAGACCGCGCCCGCCTGAACCTCCACCGACGACGCCCGCGAATCAAACCGAAGGCGGTATCCGCCCGATGCCAGGGCCTGCAAGGTGCCATCCCAGCGGTGGCGCTGGTGAAAGACCACGGCTTCTCCCTGTGCCGGATGGCGCAGACGGTGCAACCAGGCCCGCAACAGGGGGGCGGCCTTCATGTCGACCGGGAACACCCGCTGCGAACTGCCCACAAAGGTTTCAATGCCGAGGCCTGCCGCCCAGTCGCGCACCCCCTGAGGCGACAGGGCTTGCAACCAGCGCGAACACACATCGGCCGTTTGGCCATACCGCTCGGTGAATCGTTCGATGGGCTCGGCGTGCGTCAGATTGAGCCCACCGATGCCGGCCAGCAGAAACTTGCGGCCGACCGTGGGCATGGCATCAAAAACGTGCACGGGCACACCGGCAGCGCCCAGGCACTCGGCGGCCATCAGACCGGCTGGGCCGCCACCCACGATGGCCACAGGGCAGGAGATGGGATCGCTCACTTGTCGGGTTACCAGAAAACAGATGGCGAGATGGTAACGCCCCTGTCACCCGCCGGACGAGCACCAAGGGCAAGCGTTCGCCCGCTGAATGACAATGCCAGCATGTCTGCCTCTGCTTCCCAGCGCCTGACCCCCGCCGCTTTTGCCACCCTGCTCGTGATCGCCTTCATGATGGGCGCCAACCATGTGGCGGCGCGCATCGCGTTCGACCACGGGGTGGATGTGGCCACGGCGGTGGCCTTTCGCAGCGGGGTGACGGCACTGGTGGTGGGCGGCCTGCTGCTCTTCTACCGGGTGCCGATGTGCCTGACGGCGCGTCACCGCCGGATGCTGCCGCTGATCGGCGTGCTGGTGGCGGTACAGAGCCTGTGCCTGTATGCATCGGTGGCCAGACTGCCGGTGGCGCTGGCGCTGCTCACGTTCAACACCTACCCGATCTGGACGGCCTTGTGGGCCCGGCTGCTGTACCGCGAAAGGCCGGAAACCGCCGTGCTGCGGGCCATGCCGATCCTGCTGGTGGGGCTGGCACTGGCCCTTGACGTGCTGGGCGCTTCATCGGGCCTCAGCACGGGGAGCCACTGGCAGGCGATCGGCCATGGCGTGGGTTTTGCGGTCGCCGCGGCCGCCACGTTCGGGCTCGCGCTTGTGCTCACCCAGCATGAGGCCGGCTCGCTCGACGGCCGGGTGCGCACCTTCAGCACCATGGCGCTGGTCGGCGTGCTGGCCCTGGCGGGTACGGCCACGCAGGGAGGCCTGCAACTGCCGGATGCCCCAGCCGGCTGGGGCGGTCTGGCGGGCCTGACCTTCCTGTATGGCACCGCCTTCACCGTGATGTTCACCGTGCTGCCCCGCCTGGGTGTGGTGGGCAACTCGGCGATCATGAACATCGAGCCCATTTTCGCGCTGGTGCTGGCGTGGGCCATCCTGGGGCAGGCGGTGGCCCCGGTTCAGGTGGCGGGCGGGTTGCTGGTCGTCGGCACCGTCATGTGGCTGGGCCTGCGCAAACGCTAGCGCATCAGCCCAGCGGGAGGGCGCTGGTGCATTTCACCTCGTCGAGGCACACGCTGGAGCGCACCCCGTTCACGCCGGGCAATTGCGCCAGCGTGCCGAGCAGAAAGTCCGACAGCGCCTTGAGATCGCGTGCCACGACCTTGAGCACATAGTCGAAATCGCCGGTCACGGCATAGCATTCCTGCACCTGAGCCAGGCTGCTGACCACGTCGCGAAACTTCACCACCTCGCGGATGTGGCCTCGCTCCATGGTCACATGCACAAAAGCCAGCACCCCCAGCCCCACCTGGGCGGCATCCAGCCGTGCTTCGTAGCGCCGGATCACGCCTTGGTCTTCGAGTCGGCGGTGGCGCCGGTTGCACTGGGCGGGTGACAGGTGCACCGCCTCGGCCAGTTCCAGGTTGGTGACACGACCATGGGCCTGAAGATGCGCCAGAATGCGCCGGTCGGTCTGATCCAGATCCATCGGTTGCAATCAATTCTCTCCTTTCGGTGGTTTAGCCTGATTTCGTTGCATACATCATGGCAAACACGCCCCCAGAATGCAAACCCATTGCGTCAGCAGTGGCATAAAGTTTCCGCTTCAATTCATTCCAAGGAGCTGCTGCCATGGCCGATCTGTTTGACAACCCCATGGGTCTGTGCGGGTTCGAGTTCGTCGAGTTCGCCTCGCCCACCGCCGGCGTGCTGGAACCCCTGTTCGAGAAAATGGGGTTCACGCTCATCGCCCAACACCGCTCCAAGGACGTGGTGCTGTATCGCCAGGGTGGCATCAACTTCATCGTCAACCGCGAAGCCAAAAGCCAGGCCGGCTACTTTGCTGCCGAACACGGACCCAGCGCCTGCGGCCTGGCCTTCCGCGTGAAGGACTCTCACAAAGCGTATGCCCGAGCCCTCGAACTGGGCGCCCAGCCCATCGACATCCCCACCGGGCCGATGGAGTTGCGCCTGCCCGCCATCAAGGGCATTGGTGGCGCCCCGCTGTACCTGATCGACCGATTCGAAGACGGCAAGAGCATTTACGACATCGACTTCGAATTCCTGCCCGGCTTCG
>CAZEZY010000038.1:0-18290 GCA_964516635.1 uncultured Tepidimonas sp.
CCAAACTGGCCCCCAAACTCATTGAAGAAGTGGTTCCTGCAATGGTATCGATCGGCGTGTTCCAGAAGGTTCTCCAGCTGTTGCTGGAAGAGTCGGTGAACATCCGCGACATCCGCACCATCATCGAAGCACTGGCCGAACACTCGGGTCAGACGCAAGACCCCGTGGAACTGGCCCGTCGAGTGCGACAGGCACTGGCCCCCGCCATCGTTCAGCAGATCTACGGCCCGGTGAGCGAACTCGAGGTGATTGCCATCGAGCCGGGCCTGGAGCGTCTGCTGACGCAGGCACTGGGCGGTCAGGGCATGGCAGCACTCGATCCGGGTGTGGCCGACATGCTCTCCCAGTCGGCGGCGAAAGTGGCCAACCGGCAGGAAGAAAACGGGATTCCCGCCTGTCTGCTGGTGCCCGATTCCATCCGTTCCGCCATGGCGCGCCTGCTGCGCCGGGCCGCGCCGCGCCTGCAGGTGCTGGCGCACAGCGAAATCCCTGATACCCACCTCATCCGAATCGGCCCGATTCTTGGAGAAGCCGCATGAGTGCTCAACGTTTTGTCGCCCCCAATTCTCGTGAAGCACTGGCTCAGGCCAAGGCCGCCTTTGGCGAGAGTGCGGTTATCCTGTCCAGTCGCTCGACCGAGCAGGGCTTTGAGGTCTTGGCCATGGCCGAGGAGCATCTGGGCCTGATCGCAGCCCAGCCTGTTGGTCAGGCTTCACGGACTTCTTCCGAAGCAAGTCCGCGCATGAGCCTGGAGCAGCGAGCGGCACGCCAGATGCCCAAGCTCTCGAGCCGTTCCAGTGTGTCGGAAGACACGGAAGTGTTGGCGATGAGCACCTTGTCCTTTCAGGACTATGTCCGGGAGCGAATGTTGCGCAAGCGCCGCGAAGCCATCCAGGGTGTCGGGGGTGATGAACAGGCCCAGAGCCCGGTGGCCGCTTCAAAGAAGACCCGTGCCACCGCTGCACCCGTTGCAGAAAGCGATGTCAGTCTGGGTTTTGGTCAGGCGCAGGAACCGGAACAGACCCCTGCGAGCACCGCCTCTGGCGACCCTGGTGGCAAGGCGAGTTCGCCCACCTATCATCGACTGATCGAACAGATCGATGGCCTCAAAGCGGTCATGGAAGAACGTTTCAACACACTGGCCTGGGTCGGGAAAGCCAAGCAGAATCCGATTCAATCGGGTATTTTGTTGAAGCTTATTCGCGCTGGGTATTCGCCCACCGTTTCTCGGGCCTTGATGGAGCGTCTCCCCGAGCGCCATGGTGCAGTCGAGGCCTTCCGCTGGACTCAAGAGGTGCTGGCCCGGAACCTGCGCACCAGCAGGGATGCCGGACATCTGTGTGACGAAGGGGGCGTTTTCGCGTTGATCGGTTCCACAGGCGTGGGCAAAACGACCACGGCGGCCAAGCTGGCCGCGCAGTGCGTTCAGGCGTATGGCGCCAACAGCATCGGGCTGATCACGCTGGACAGCTACCGGGTGGCCGGTTATGAGCAGCTTCGGGCCTATGGCCGCATGATGGGTGTGGTGGCACATCTGGCTCACGACCGAGCCGCCCTTCAGGACTTGCTCGAACTCCTGGCCAACAAGCGGATGGTCATCATCGACACCGCAGGGCTGGGACAGAAGGATCCTCGCATTCAAGAGATGATGGATCTTCTGGCTGCGCCCAGCATCAAGAAGTTGCTGGTGCTGAATGCAGGTGCCCATGGCGACACGCTGGACGACGTGGTGAAGGCTTACAAGGGCACGGCGCTGCATGGCGTCATCCTGTCCAAAGTCGATGAGGCAGCCAAACTCGGTCCTGCGGTCGACACCTTGATTCGGCACCAAATGATCCTGCGCGGCCTCAGCACAGGTCAGCGGGTGCCAGAAGACTGGCAGCGGCCTGATGCCACCGCCCTGATCCGCCTGTCCATGGCCAGCGGAGGCAAGTCGGCATACGATCCGCAGACTTCGGAATTGCCACTGTTTTTCACTGACACGGTCACCGGGCAGGTTGAGCTGGACGGCCGGCATGCTTGAACAGATCTTTGATCAGGCTTCTGGTCTGCAGGCTTTGAAGATCCTGCCATCGGTCCGGGTGCTGCCGGTGGTCAGCAGCGCCGAAGGTGACGGTTCATTCGAGTTGCTCTGGTGGCTCAACCGTGCCTTGTCTCAACAGGGTTTGACCGTCGAAGTGGTGGAAGGCCCGCAGGGGCTTTGCGTACACGACGCCGGTGCAGACGTCAATGAAGTGGTGTCTCGCTGGGTCCAGGGCGTGCATCCTGGAAGTGTGGTTCTGGTGCATGCATCCCTGGAAGTTCTGGCCACCTTGCTGACAGGCAGCGTGGCTCGGCCCCTTGTGGCTCTGGCAGATCAGCCCCGATCGCTGGTCGAGGCGTACAACGCAGTCAAGGTGCTGTCGCAGGTGGCCGGCTTACGGCCGGTGGTGCTGGATCTGGCTGATGGGCGTACCTCAGCGGGCGTCTCCAGCAGCCGGTTTGCCAATACCTTGCGACGCATTTGCAAGCAGCATCTGGCCCAGGCTCCTGTGGTCTGGTCGCTGAGTTATGATCATTCCATGAATGCCTGCTTCGACCGTCGAGAAGAATCCTGTGTGCTGAAAGTCTTGGACACGGCACTGTTGCTGGAAAATCCCGAGAGCTGTATTCATGTTCACTCCTCATACCGGTCAAGCCCATACCCAGCAGCCGTTCCGATCGTCGGAGTTCCAGATGTACACCGCCAAAGGCACGCTTGATCGAGACGCCCAGCTGCGCAAGTACAGCCCGTTGGTTTATCGGCTTGCCCATCATCTGATGGCCAAACTGCCGGCGAGCGTGGAGGTGGATGATCTCATCCAGGTCGGCATGATTGGCCTGACCGAAGCGCTGGTGCGTTTCGAGCCTTCGCAGGGCGTTCAGTTCGAGACTTTTGCCAGCCAGCGCATCCGCGGCGCTATGCTGGATGAACTTCGTGAGGGCGACTGGATGTCACGAGGCTCTCGCAAGCTGCAAAAGGACATCGAGTTGGCGGTGCAGCGACTGGAGCAGAAGCTGCATCGTGCACCCAAGGATTCAGAGATCGCTCAGGAACTGGGCATGAACCTGCCCGACTACCAGGAGTCTTTGGCCCGCGTCCGCGGGACTCAGTTGGTCTATCTCGAGGATCTGTCTGCCAAGGGTGACGAAGACGATCACTTCCTGGATCGTTTCCTGCCTATCGATGCCCAATCCGACCCCGAGTCCCTGCTGGGCGACCAGAGAATGCGCGAGGCCCTGGTGGAGGCGATCACCAAACTGCCCGAACGGGAGCAGTACGTGATGAGCATGTACTACGAGCACGACATGAACCTGAAAGAGATTGCCGCCGTGCTCGGCGTGACTGAATCCCGGGTGAGTCAGTTGCACAGCCAGTCGATTGCGCGTTTGCGTGCCCGACTGCGCGAGCACTGAGGCACGCTCAGGCCTTCAGGTATCCGCTCCGGGTTCCTGCAGAGCCCATTCCTCTGCCACCTAGCCGGCTGTAAGACCTGACCTGTTCCTCAGGCATCAGAACCGCGAGGGCGCGCTGGGCTTGTGCCGACAGCCGGTGGTTCAGGGAGGTCAGTCCTTCAAGGGCGGTTTGTATCTGTTTGACCTGCAGGCGGATGTGGGCGGGGGCGGCTCCTGAATCGACTGGCAGATTCAAGGGTGATTGCGCGATCGCCTGCCCCAGCGCCGCGAGCTCATGAAGAAAAGCATCCGGGTTGTCGGCACCGATGCTGTCCAAGGCTGCCTGGTGGGCCGCAACCAAACGGCCGTGCAGATCATTCAACTGACGGGATACATCGGACCAGTCGGGGTCGGCATCCATCACATGGGTTTGTCGTTGCCTGCGGTGTTGGTGGGACCCGCGCTGGCCACGCTCATCATTTCACGAGCGTTGGCAAGCAGTTTGTCGGCGATGGCTTCGGCATTGACGGAAAACGAACCGTTCTGAATGGCCGTGCGCATCGCCTGCACTTTGCTTGCATCGAACACATCGGTCCCGGAGCGGGCAACGTTGTTGGTCATGGTCTGGGTGACCGGGGACAGTTTGACCTCGACGCTGGCGTTGTTGTCTGGTGACGGCTGGGCCTGGTTGGGAGCAGGCACGGCAGCACGTTCCACCGGCTTGTTGGCACTGGTGGCTGCGGCAATGACGGACTTGTCTGGCAGGCTGTTGACGTTCATGACACTCTCCACCCCTCTGGCAAAGAGGGACTTGAGAGGTTTATCGACCAAGGATGGCTGGACTTTACCCCTTTTTTCTAAAAAAGGCGTCTTTTTTTCGTCACAGGGTGATTTCCACCGTTTCGGCGTCGAGGACGGTGCCCGTGAGCACCTTGCGGTTGGGCATGCGTATCCGTGCGTTCTGGCCCTGGTGCCCGTGAGAGAGGGCCGATCCGGTGGCCGTGAGCTGGAATCCCGGGCCGCGTATCAACACCCTGACTGTTGAGCCGGCCGTGAACAGCTGTGGCGACCGGATCATGCCCTGCCGGAGCACCTGACCTGGGACCAGATGCCGGGTGGCCTCAAGGCCCTCCCATTCGGAGACACGGAAAAGAACGGGGGTCACGCTTTCGGCCCAGTCGATTTCGGTGAGTTCCACATCGTTTGGGGTCAGCACCGTGCCGGCACTGACCGGTTGACGCACCGTCCACGCGGGTCCCCATGCCCGCACGGTGACAGGAAGGAAGACGTTCCAGGGAACCGGGCCTTGCAGGCAGCGGATGCCGATGCGGGTGCGGCCCCAGAGCCGTGTGCCGGTGGGCAGGTAGGGCTCGATCTGCTGGCAGGGGGCCAGACGAAGGCGGCTATCGAGTGCACCGATCACGATTTCCGGACGGAGCCCGGTGGATGGGTCTGTCGATTGAGCCAGTTGCTGCTCGATCCACGCCTGACTCTGCCGTGTCCAGGCAGCCACAGCCTGGTCGATGGCGGCCGGTGTCTGTGCCTGGCCTGGAGTGGCCACAACGGGCGTGAACATGACCACGCCGAAAAGCATCAGATTCACCCACCAGCGCTGCGGCGGGTGCCACTCACGGGCTTGAACAGGGGTGAAACGAGGCATGAGAATCGGCATCCTTGGCGTTGACTTTAGTGCTTCTCGCTCCATCAGAAGCCAGGAATTGACAGTGGCGGCTGGCGCTTTTCCAGGCTTTGGTCGGGCTCAAGTTTTTGACAATCACTCATCCGGACCCTGATCCCCACCCAAACCCTCAGGAGGTGCACATGATCGAACAACTGACCCAGCGAATGGAATTTTTTTCCAATGTGCTGCAGTTGCGTGCGCATCGCCAGCAGGTGATCGCCAGCAACATCGCCAATGCCGACACACCAGGCTACACCGCCAGGGATTTCGATTTCAAGTCGGCCATTCAGGATGCCGCTCGCAACCCGGCCGAGCTCCGGGCGGGTGGTGCTCCGCTGCTCGCGGGCGGTGACGCGCGACACATGAGGACTGTGAGCAGCGTGACCGGCGTTGCCGAGCGGACTCGGGTGGGCTACACGGTCCAGACCCAGCCCAGCCTGGACGGCAACAGCGTGGACATGGACCAGCAACGGGCCAATTTCATGGACAACGCCATTCAGTACGAGTCCACGCTCCGTTTCATCAACGGGCATGTACGGACCATGCTGAGTGCCATCCAGGGTCAGTAAGGAGAAGACGGATGTCGATGTTCACGATTTTCGGGGTGTCAGGCAGTGCCATCAGCGCTCAGGCGCAGCGCCTGAACACCGTCGCCAGCAACCTGGCGAATGCCGACGCCGTGGCAGGGCCCGATGGCCAGGCCTACAAAGCCAGGCAGGTGATGTTCCAGACGGTTCCCATGGGCAACAACCCGGCCTCTGCGGGCGTCAAGGTCCATGACATTGTGGAGAGCGATGTCCCCAACCGGCGTGTGTTCAACCCTCAGCATCCCAGTGCCGATGCCGAGGGCTATGTCACGCACTCGAACGTGAACCCGGTGGAGGAGATGGTCAACATGATTTCTGCATCACGCTCCTACCAGAACAACGTGGAAGTGATGAACACCGCCAAATCGCTGCTGCTCAAGACGCTGCAGATGGGGCAATGAAGACATCAGACAGGACACAGCCATGTTCATGACCCCTCTCAGCACCAGCGAGATCGATGCCTACAACACCCGTGGCGGCGCTCAGGCAGATGCCTCAGATCCACAGGCCGCACAGGACCGGTTTCTCAAGCTGTTCATTGCGCAGTTGAACAATCAGGACCCCATGAACCCGCTGGACAACGCGCAGATGACCTCGCAGATGGCCCAGATCAACACGGTCACGGGCATACAGCAGGTGAATCAGACGCTCAAGAGCCTGGCAGACCAGTTCAGTATGGGTCAGGGTTTGCAGGGCGCCAGCCTTGTGGGGCGTCAGGTGATTGCGCAGGGCAATGCACTGGCGGTCGAGGGTGGAAACGCACAGGGCAGTTTCAGCCTGGCCCAGCCGGCCGACAGCGTCCGTGTGGATGTGCTCAGCACCACGGGCGAACTGCTCGGCACCGTGGACATGGGGTCCCGAACAACCGGTATGCACAACTTCAGCTGGGCACTCGGCAATGTGGATCCCGCACGGGTGGGGGGGATGCGGGTCAATGCCACCAGTGGCGGCCAGGCGGTTGCCGGTATTCCGCTGGCGCGCCAGACGGTCGAATCGGTGGCCATGGTCGATGGCAGCCTGCGCATGCGCACCACCGGTGGCATGACCCTTTCCTATCAGCAGATCCTGGCTTTCCTCTGAACCCTTCATCCGTTTATCAAGGAGCACCACATGAGTTTCCAGATCGGCCTTTCAGGGCTCAACGCTTCTGCCCGCAACCTGGATGTGATCGGGCACAACATTGCCAATGCCAACACGACTGGCATGAAGGTCGGCCGGGCAGAATTTGCCGAGGTGTATGCCTCCTCCCTGGGGGCGGCTGGTGGGGCGAGTTCGGGCATTGGGGTACAGGTGGCCACCGTGGCCCAGTTGTTCACCCAGGGTAACCTGAAGATCACGGGCAACCAGCTGGATCTGGCCATCAACGGCGGTGGCTTCTTCCAGGTGCGCGCCACCGACGGCTCCACGCTGTACACCCGCAATGGCGAATTCAAGCTCGACCGGGAAGGCCACATCATCACCAACAACGGGGCGAGGCTGCAGGGTTTCCCGACCAATGAATCGGGTCAACGGACCAGCGTGGTGTCGCAGGATCTGTTGTTGCCCACCGGTTCGGTGATCGATCCCCGACGGACAGGGGGCAATCCAGATCCGGCCCAGCAAGGCGTGTTTCTGACGGCCAACCTGGATGCCAGAACAGAGCCGCAGGTGTTGGCGCCGGCCACATCGGCCTCGTTTCCGCTGACAGAGGCACAAAAGACCTTCAAGACAGCAACCAACGTTTACGATTCACAGGGTGTTCCCATTGCGTTGCAGCTGTACTTTGTCAAGTTGCCGACAGCCAATCAATGGCAGGTGCTGGCCAGCGTCGATAACGCTGTGACAGGTCAGAGCCTGGGAACGGTTACCTTCGACGCTGCAGGTCAGGTGGCAAGCACCACATTGGCCAACATCCAGATCAGTCAGGGAACGGTTCCTGCTCCTCCTCCTGTTCCGCTACCGGTCTATACCGGCAATGCCCAATCCCCCAGCGATGGCACGCTGACGTTTCCGCTACAGCTGGGTGACGCCGTGAATGGCTTTACCCTCACCCAGTTCGGTAGCAAGTTCGGTGTGTTTGATCTGAAACAGGACGGCTACTCTTCGGGCGAACTCACCTCGATAGACATTGCCGAAAACGGCGTCATTCTGGCGCGTTACTCCAACGGGGTGTCCATTGCCGAAGGGCAGGTGGCGCTGGGCAACTTCCGCAATCTGCAGGGCCTGGCGCCGGTGAATGGCGGTTTCTGGTCGGAAACGAACAACTCCGGTCCCGTGGTGCTGGGGGGTCCGCAGGAAGGCCGGATGGGCCTGATCCGCCAGAGTTCACTCGAAGAGTCCAACGTCGATCTGGCCCAGGAACTGGTCGCCATGATCGTGGCGCAGCGGTCCTACCAGGCCAATGCCCAGACCATCAAAACGCAGGACCAGATCCAGCAGACGCTGGTCAACCTGCGTTGACGAGACGCTGATTCCGCCGAACGGAGCCTGCCATGGACCGAGTCATTTACACCTCATTGTCTGGTGCCAGCGCCGCCATGCATCGCCAGCAGGTGCTGTCGAACAACCTGGCCAATGTCAGCACCAACGGGTTTCGGGCCGAACTGGCGACCTTCCGATCGGTGCCGCTGCGTGGCGAGGGGGCGTCCACCCGGGCCTATGCGCTCGAGGCCACGGCCGGTCATCTCGAGACGCCCGGAACCCTGACCAGCACCGGGCGCAATCTCGATGTCGCCGCAGTGGGGCAGGCTTACTTTGCCATTCAGGCCCTCGACGGCACCGAGGCCTACACGCGAGCGGGTGCCTTGCAGGTGTCGGCTCAGGGCCAACTGGTGGGCCATTCGGGCCTGCCCATGCTGGACGATGCCGGTGCCCCCATCAACATTCCCAACAACGGGCGGGTGACGATTGGACGCGACGGCACGGTGAGCGCTCAGGTGGGCAACGAACCGCCTCAGGTGCTGGGACGCCTCAAGCTGGTGACGCCCGATGCCGATGCCCAGCGACTGGTGCGAGGCAACGATGGGTTGTTTCGCAGTCCCGATGGGGCGCCCTTGCCAGCCGATCCCGCGGCAGCCCTGGCAGACGGCATGCTGGAGGGCTCGAATGTGAATGCGATCGAGTCCATGGTGGGCATGATTGCCGTCGCCCGGCAGTACGAAATGCAGATGCGCATGATCCAGAACGCCGAGAAGAACGATCAGACCGCCAGCCAGTTGCTGGGCATGACCGGCTAAGTCACATCACGCTGAAGGAGCGAAACCATGATCAATTCCTTGCAGATTGCCAAGACCGGCATGCAGGCCCAGCAGACCCAGCTGGATGTGATTTCCCACAACCTGGCCAACGTATCGACCTCGGGCTTCAAGCGCGGAACCGCCATCTTCGAGGACCTGATCTACCAGAACCTGCGCCAGGTGGGGGCCGAGAATGCCGAGCAGGCCGAGCTGCCCACGGGTTTGCAGATTGGTCTGGGCGTGCGCACGGTGGCCACGGCCCGTACCTACACGCAGGGGAGTCTGCAACAGACGGGCAACACCCTGGACGTGGCGATCAATGGCGAGGGTTTTTTCCAGATCGAAATGCCGGATGGCACCACGGCTTACACCCGAGACGGTACGTTCAAGCTGACTGCCCAGGGGCAGCTTGTGACGTCCAGCGGCTATCCGGTGCTGGGTGGTGTCACTGTCCCGGCCGATGCACGCAGCGTCACGATCGGTACCGACGGGGTCGTTTCCGTGGTGGCGGGAAACAACCCTCAACCCCAGCAGGCTGGGGTGATCGAACTGGCTTCGTTTGTGAATCCGGCGGGTCTGGAGCCCAGGGGGCAGAACCTGTTCACCCAGACGCCGGCCTCCGGGGACCCGAATGTGGGGCAGCCAGGGTCGGAAGGCCTGGGGCCCGTCATGCAGGGTTATCTGGAAAGCTCGAACGTGAACGTGGTGCAGGAACTCGTGACGATGATCCAGACCCAGCGCGCTTACGAGCTGAATTCCAAGGCCATCCAGACGTCTGACCAGATGCTGCAGCGTCTGAGCCAGTTGTGATGAGGTGGGGCGCTGAGACCCGGCCCAGACAGGACGACCGACCATGAAACGCCGCTTGAAGCTCCTTGCTGTTCTCTCTGCCGCCGGACTGGCTACCGGGTGTGCCACGCTGTCGCAAATTCCGGATGTGGATCTGGCCAAGGCGCCCGAAGCGCTTGTGTACCCGCAAACCCAGCCAGTTGCCTCGCAGCCGGTCACGGGCAGTCTGTTCACCTCGGCGAGCTACCGTCCGGCTTTCGAGGACCACCGTGCGCGCATGGTGGGTGACACGCTGACCATCCAGATCACGGAGCGCTTGTCGGCCTCGCAGCAGAGTTCGACGGATGTGAATCGCGAGTCGAGTCTCAGTGCGGAGCTCACGGCCCTGCCGCTGTTCAACGACAACTCATTTGCCCGGGCGCGTGCCAATGCACAGTCGTCCAACACCTTCAGTGGCGATGGAGCCACGCAGGCCACCAACACCTTTTCCGGGAACATCACCGCGGTGGTCACCGAGGTGCTGCCCAATGGTCACCTGGTGGTGATTGGCGAGAAACAGATCGGTGTCAACCAGAATGTCGATGTGATGCAGTTCTCGGGCACCGTGGATCCTCGCACCATTCGTCCCGGCAATGCGGTGTCGTCCACCCAGGTGGCGAATGTGCGGGTGTTGTCTCGCGGGCGGGGCGCGCAGGGCGATGCGCAGACATTTGGCTGGCTTTCCCGCTTCTTTTTGACGCTTCTGCCGTTCTAAAGTTTTCTCACAATCGGTTCATGCGCGATTCGTGACGCTTGTCGGGGTCACGAGAAAGGCTCCCATGAACCGATTAGTCATTTCAGTCTCCCGTTTACGCACCACACTGGCCTGCCTGGGTCTGGCTGCGCTGACCGCATGGACGCTGCCTGCTCAGGCGACCCGCATCAAGGATGTGGCGGCCGTTCAGGGGGTGCGGACCAACCAGCTCACCGGTTATGGACTGGTGGTGGGCCTGGATGGCACCGGAGACCAGTCGTCCCAGATGCCATACACCGGCCAGGCGCTGAACAATTATCTGCAGCAACTGGGCATCACCTTGCCGCCGGGCGCCAATTTCCAACCCAAGAACGTGGCCGCCGTGCTGGTCACGGCCCAGTTGCCCGCCTTCGCACGACCCGGTCAGTCCATGGACGTGACGGTGTCTTCGGTGGGCAACGCGAAGTCCCTGAGAGGGGGGACGCTCATCACCACGCCGCTGCGTGGAGTGGATGGTGAAATCTACGCACTGGCCCAGGGCAATCTGCTGGTGGGGGGTGCCGGGGCATCGGCTGGGGGCAGCAGCGTGACCATCAACCACCTGAGTGTGGGCCGGATACCCGGTGGGGGGCAGGTCGAACGCACCGTGCCGACCCCCTTGCTGCTGGGGGAGACGATCGATCTCAACCTCAATTCGTCCGATTTCCAGACCGCGCGGCGGGTGGCCCAATCGATCAACACCGCCATGGGTGAAGGGGTCGCTCAGGCCTTGGACGGCCGTCTGGTGCGGGTTCGTGCCCCCATCGATCCCAACAATCGGGTGGCTTTTCTGGCAGACATCGAAGAGCTGCCGCTGGAGTTGCCCCGCCCCGTGGCTCGTGTCATCGTGAATTCCCGAACGGGTTCGGTCGTGATGAATCAGGCCGTTACGCTGGGGGCTGCCGCGGTGGCCCATGGCAATCTGTCCGTGAGCATCACGTCCACGCCACAGGTCAGCCAGCCGGGGCCGTTTGCCCCGCCGGGTGCTCAGACCGTGGTGACCGAGCGGGCCGACATTCAGGTCAGCCAGGATGGGGGTGCCCTGATTCAGGTGGAAGCCTCGGCCCAGCTCAGCGACGTGGTCAGGGCGCTCAATGCCCTCGGCGCCACGCCGCAGGATCTGGTGTCCATCCTGCAGGCCATGCGGGCGGCCGGTTCGCTCAAGGCGGAGCTGGAGGTGATCTGACATGAGCCTCAACCCGATGTCCACCCTGTCGATGTCTGCCCAGCGTGGGCTGGCCATCGATTCGAAGTCGCTCGACCAGCTCAACAGCCTCGCGGGCAAGGACAGCAAGTCCGCGATCCAGGAGACCGCTCGTCAGTTTGAAGCGCTGTTCATGCGCGAACTCCTCAAGAGCATGCGCGAGGCGTCGATGAAAAGCGGGTTGATGGACAACGAGGCAACCGATCTGGGCACGCAACTGCTGGACGAGCAGTGGGCGCTCAAGATGACGGGGCTGCCGGGTGGGCTGAGTGAAATGATCGAGCGGCAACTCATGCAGCAGACCGTGCCTGGGCAGGCAGGCTCGGGGGCGGCGGTAGCTCCGCGCACAGCACCAGCAGGCGACCCGTTGTCTGGACGGCCTGTCTCGCAACCTACGCCCACCCAGGCCAGTTTTGTGGCCCAGCATCGGGTGGCGGCCCAGCAGGTGCAGAAGGAGTCGGGCATACCCGCCAGTTTCATGATCGGCCAGGCAGCCCACGAAACCGGCTGGGGCCGCAGCGAGATTCGGCAGGCCGACGGCTCGAACAGCTTCAACCTGTTTGGGATCAAAGCCGGTCCTTCCTGGACGGGCAAGGTGGCTGAAATCACCACCACCGAATACGTCAATGGCGAACCCCGGAAGGTGACGGCAAAGTTCAGGGCTTACGACTCGTATGCCGATTCGTTCCGCGATTACGCCCGGCTGATCAGTCAGAGCCCGCGCTATGTCCAGGTGATGGAGAACCTGCATTCCGCCAGTGCGTTTGCCCAGCACCTGCAGTCGGCTGGTTACGCGACCGACCCGCGTTACGCAGACAAGCTCAGCCGGGTCATCAACACCACGCTCCAGCTGAAGCGGGCCATGGGCTAAGGGGGCAGCATGTCATTCAACATCGGCGTCAGCGCCCTCACCGCCAACCAGGCTGCCCTGCAGGTCGTCGGCCACAATATTGCCAACGCGAATACGCCAGGTTACTCGCGCCAGAACGTCAGCCTGGATCAGATTGCCGGGCAGAGGTTAGGTAACGGCTTTTTCGGCAAAGGGGTTACGGTTGCCTCGGTCGATCGCGCATACAGCCAGTTTCTCACCAGAGAAGCCAACCTGTCCAAAGCGGCTGCCGAGGCGGCCGGTTCGCGTTATCAGCGGCTGCAATCACTCGAACAGCTGTTTCCCATCGGAGACACGGGTCTGGGCCGACAGCTCAACGGTTACCTGAATGCCTGGGCCGATGTGGTCTCATCGCCCACCAACCAGACAGCCAGAGGGGTCGTGCTGACTCGCGCAGATGAATTCGCCAACCGCCTCAACCAGACGGATCAGCTCCTGGACGAAATGCGCACCACCACCCGCATCCAGATCGAAACGGGGATCGAGCAGGCCAACCGCATTGCAAAGAGCATTGCCGAGATCAATCAGCGTGTGACGGCCGCATTTTCCACGGGGCGTCCGCCGAACGATTTGCTCGATCAGCGAGACCTCCTGGTGGCGGAGCTCAACCAAATCGTGCAGGTCACGACGCTTGAGATGGAGGATCGCTCCCTGACCGTGCTGGTGGCGGGCAGCCTCCCCATGGTGATGGCCAATCGGGCTACCTCACTGGTGGGGTCGGACTCCATCGACAAAGAAGGGCGATACACGATCGGCTTCGGCAATGCACAGAACGTCATCGACGATACCTTGATGGGTGGGGGTGAGTTGAAGGGGGCTCTGAGCTTCTTCAACGACGACGTGGCCAATGTCCGCAACCAGTTGGGTCGAATTGCCCTGACAACCATCGAACTGACCAACCGGCAGCACCGTCAGGGCCTTGACCTGAACGGCAACCCGGGCGGGGATTTTTTCAGACCAGTCACGTTCCAGAGTGCGGTGATCAAGCTGGATCAGGCTTCACCGGCGGCGCTGGCCCTTTCGGTCTCCCCTTCGGCCGATGCCCCCACCCGGTTTCAGGCATCGGATTACGCGGTGCGGTACGTGGGCACCGACCAGGTCCAGATCCAGCGCCTGAGTGACGGTGCGTTTTTCGACCCGGTTTCACAGGCGTTTGCATCGAGCACGCCGTTGACGGCCACTTTTGCAGCGGCTCCAGCGAACTTCATCGAGTTTGACGGGCTGAGGCTGACCCAGACAGCCTCGGGCAATGCGAATGACCAGATCGTTCTCAAGCCCATGACGGGCATTGCCAATCAGCTGAAGGTGGCACTGACGTCTCCCTCTCAACTGGCCATCGCCAGTCCCGTGCTGGTGGAGGCAGGGGCGGACAACAGCGACAACCTGCAAGTCGAGTCGCTGTTCCGGCCAGCCGGAAGCCCAGCCTTTGTGCCCACCACGATTTCATTTGTCCGATCCGAATTGCCTCCATCATCGGGCAACTTCTTTGAAGGTTATGTCGTGAATGGGGTTGGCGATCTCGGAGGCACCCCCCCAGGGAGGCCATTCCCATTTGTCTCTGGTCAGCCCATTGTGGTCAATGGATTCAGCCTGTCTCTTCGTGGGCAACCCGCTGTGGGCGATACCTTCAGCATCCGCCCGCCGTCTTCTGGAGAGTCCACTCGTCAGAACGCGGGCAACGGCCAGGCCCTGCTGGCTTTGCGCGACCTCGGTGCGATCGATGGGTACACCCTGTCGGATGGTTACATCCCGGTCTTTGCAGCGGTGTCTTCCAGCATACAGGTGGCCAAGACCAATGCCGAATTCACCAACCGTGTGGCCGAACAGACCGAGTCACGCCGAGCCAATCAGGTGGGAGTGAATCTGGACGAGGAGGCGGCCCGTCTCTTGCAATATCAGCAGGCCTACCAGTCGGCAGCCAAATACCTGCAAAGCCTGCAATCCAACTTCGATACCCTGTTGTCGGCCGTTGGTCGATAAGGAGCCGCCATGAGCCTCTATCGCGTATCCACGGCGAACAGCTTCGATGCCACGATCAGCCGCATTGTCCAGCGTGGGGCAGATCTGAGCAGCCTCCAAGAAAAACTCGCTTCTGGCAAGCGTGTCCTCAAGGCCAGCGACGACCCCGTTGCCGCCACACTGGCCGAGCGTGAAAGCAACCGGCTCATGCGCAACGAAGCCGACTTGCGTGCCCTGGAGCGCTCACGATCCAGTCTGGACCAGGCCGAAAGTGCAATCGGGCAGATGGGTGATGTCCTGATCCGTTTCAAGGAGCTTCTGGTGCAGGGTGGCAATCCGACCCTGTCTGCCAGCGACCGGCGGAGTTTGGCCAATGAACTGCGCGGCCTGCGCGACCAGCTGCTTAACCTCTCCAACACGAAGGACGCGGAAGGCAATGCCCTGCTGGGTGGCCTGGGTCCCATTGTCAGCAGCGGCAAGCCCTTTGCCGATGTGTTTCCAGGTGGAGTCCAGTACCAGGCGCTGGCCGGACAAGCGGCGGCCACGGAGGTCAGCCTGCCGAACCGGGTCAATGGCGATTTTGCCCTCATGCGCATCGGTTCCGGCGATGGACTGGTGCAAGTGAACAACCAGTCTGGCAACCTGCTGGTTCAGGGCACCACGGTCACCGACATGCAGGCGCTGATGGCTTCGGGTTTTTTTGCCGATGACGCCACCAAAACCAACCTGGCTGTCAGCGTGGCGTGGGATGGCGCGTTCGCCAATCTTCGCATCGACCAGATCACCGATCCGAACGGTCCATCGCCCACCGTCGCGCCGATTCAGACCATCCCCCTGGGCCCGCTTGCGCCCGGTCAGACCCTCAACCTTCAGCAAGCCCTGGGTTCGTCATCGATCGCCATCACTCCCGGCCTGCAGATCACCCTCCAGGGCAGCATCACCGCACCCGCCACAAGCCCCGCAGTGCTTTCCGAGATCACGCTGTCGGCCAGCGAGCCCACCAACCTCTTTGCCTCGCTGCAGCGCGCCATTGACACGCTGGAAGACTCGAGCCTCAACGCCACCGGTCGTACCCAGGAGCTGGGGCGTGTGCACCAGGAAATGCAGACCGGCCAGGACCGGTTGCTGCTGGTGCGGGGGCGGCTGGGCGAGTTGCTCCGCCGTGCCGACAGCATCGAAGGCCTGCTGCAAGATCGCGCCGTGGCGGGCCAGAAGGCGCTTTCCGATCTGACCGACCTCGATATGGTGAAGGGCATTTCGGATTTCCAGACCCAGCAGCTGGGTCAGCAGGCGGCCCTCCAGTCCTACGCACAGGTACAACGGCTATCGCTGTTCCAGTACATTGCGTGATGTATGGCACTGAACATTCTTGAGCACGTTGCAATTGCTTACGAGCCGATCTGGGGAAACCGAAGGCAGCTGATCGGCGCTCGCTTGCGGGTGCGCGCCGTGCATCCGGAATCGGTCAATGCCCCCCTGCTGCTCAAATTCATCTCCGATGAGCTGACTGCCGAGTCGCCTTTTCTCGTCGTGTCCTTTTCGGAGGCGGGCTTTCTTCGTGAGGCGCTCTCCGTCAGTCCTCACGACCACATCTGGCTGGAGCTCCCCGATTGGGGCGAGAAGATTTCCTCTGGTCTGATTGAGGCGGTGGCCAAGGCACTTCGGATGGGACACCGGATGGTCCAGGAGGCGCCACTGGATCGTGCTCGACCGCTCCCTGTGTCGAAGGTCGGTGAACACCGATACCTGCTGAATCTGCGGCCGGAGCAGACCGTTCAGGCCTTGAACGCTGCCCGTTCTCTGGCAGGAGGGGTGCCTGCGAGCAGCCCGATCATGAGGGAGCAGCTGTATCGAGGCATCGGTCAGCGCGATCTGGCGGCCCACTGCCTGGATCACCGCAGTGCCTGGGGCCTGTGCGGCTGGCCGGTCGACGATGTGCTGCGCCGCTATGCCCAGCATGGTGTGCCGGTGGACAAGCGCACCCTGGTCAGGGTTCAGCAGGCCCTGATGCGCGAAGCCTCGATGGAGGTCATCGAAGACCTGATTCACCAGGATGTGGTGCTCACTTTCCGGATGCTCAGGCTGGCGAATTCACCCGTTTTTGGCGCTTCACGTGAAGTCACCACCGTGCGCCAGGCCCTCATGCTGCTGGGGCAGATGCGCCTGCGCAACTGGCTGCTGGACCTCATGCCCGGCGCTTCTGCCGATCAGGAACTGCTGCCTGTGCGACTGGCCCTGGTGCTACGCGCCCGACTGATGCAGCAACTCATGGAGGCCGGGCGTCAGCGGGACCTCAACACCGAGATCTACGTGACCGGATTGTTCTCACAACTCGATCGGCTCATGCAGGAGGATCTGCGTACCGTTCTGGGACGCATCCCGGTTTCAGAGTCGATGCGCGATGCCCTGCTCAAAGAAGCGGGTTCGTATCACACGTACCTGGCAGTGGCCCGGTACATGGAGCATTTCGAATCGCTGTCTCAACTGCCCGCTTTTTGTCTGGCGTCTTCGTTTCCGCTTGATCACGTGAACCGCAGCCTGATCCGCACCCTCGCCAACTGGCGCAATTCACTCTGAATTCAACCCCGTTCCTGCATGCGGAAACCGGGTGGCCTAACATGTGCAGGCATATGCAAGCCTTTCCTGCTCTGTGGTCCACCCGGCTGTCTCGCGTCCTGGTCGTGCTGGGGCTGGTGGTTCTGCTGTCGGCCTGCACCATGGTCACGCTGGCTTACAACCGCCTGCCCACCCTGGTTTACTGGCGCGTCGACGGGATGTTCGACCTCTCTGCCGATCAGAGTGCACGGCTCAAGCCGCTGATCGAGGACTGGCACCGGTGGCATCGTCGCGAACACCTGCCCCGATATGCACAAGCCTTGCGCGACTGGCAGGCCCTCGCCGTGAGCGACCTCACGCCTGGCCAGGTCTGCGCCACGTTTGACCAGGTCCGTGGCTGGGCGCTGGAGGCAGTGGAGCGATTCATGCCGCTCATGGTGGAACTGGCCCCCACCTTGTCGGCCGCCCAGATCGATCACTGGGACCGGCATCAGGCCAAGCAGGACGCCAGTTTTGCCGAGGATTTCGGAGACGCCCCCGGTACCGTGTCCGACAAACGCCTGAAGCGGGCGGTGGATCGGGCTGAAATGTTCTATGGCCCTCTCGATGAAGCGCAGCGTCAGTGGTTGCGAGAGCGGCTGGCCCGAAGTGCCTTTGATCCCGCCATGGCCCTAGGCGAACGACGAGCCCGTCATGCCGATGCCTTGTCGGTGGTGGCCCGGATTCAGGCGGGAGCCGTAGCCGACCAGGCGCTCAGGCAATGGTGGGGGCGAACGGTGGATTCACCCAGGCCGGCTTATCGGGCTTACACCGAAGCAGCCGTTCAGGATGCCTGTGCGCAGTTTGCCGAACTGCACAACCGCACCACCCCGGCACAGCGATCGCGGGCGGTTCAAAAGCTGCAGTCGTTCGAGCGGGATTTCCTCGCCTTGTCCAACGGGCAGCCATAAAAAAACCGCCGGGCAGTCCACCCGGCGGTTCGGTCTGAAGCAGGGGCCTCAGCAGACAGGCATCACATGCCCATGCCACCCATGTCGCCCATGCCACCCATGCCGCCCGGCATGGCCGGTGCGTCATCCTTCGGGGCTTCAGCCACCATGCACTCGGTGGTCAGCATCAGGCTGGCCACGGAGGCGGCGTTCTGCAGCGCGGTGCGGGTCACTTTCGTCGGGTCCAGAATGCCCATCTCGATCATGTCGCCGTAGGTGTCGTTGGCGGCGTTGA
>CAZEZY010000039.1:0-17697 GCA_964516635.1 uncultured Tepidimonas sp.
GATTTTACATCATTCATAATTATTGATGCAAAATTTTTACGGCGCTACAATCCACCATTCCTTGTCGCATCGCATGTCATCGCTTTCACTGACCCCGCGTGCGCTGTACGAAGAAGTGGCCGAACTGCTTCGCCAGCGCATTTTCAATCGAGAGCTGCCGCCCGGCAGCTGGATCGATGAGTTGCGCATCGCCGAAGAATTTGGCATCAGCCGAACACCCCTGCGTGAGGCCCTCAAGGTCCTGGCCGCCGAAGGGCTGGTGACCATGAAAGTTCGCCGGGGTGCTTATGTCACCGAAGTATCCGAACAGGACTTGCGTGAAGTTTACGAACTGCTCGCCCTGCTGGAGTCCGATGCGGCTGGCGTGGTGTGCCAGCGCGCCACCGATGCGGAACTGCAGGAGCTGGCCCGTCTGCATCAGGAGCTTGAGCGGGCCGCCAACCCGCAAACCGGTTCACGAGAGCGCTTTTTCGAGATCAATGAAGCGTTTCACATGCAGTTGCTCGATCTGGCAGGCAACCGCTGGCGCAAGCAGATGGTGATGGACCTGCGCAAGGTCATGAAGCTCAACCGGCACAGCTCCCTGTTCAAGACCGGGCGCATGACCGAATCCCTCCATGAGCACCGGGCCATCCTGGCCGCCATCCAGAACCGGCAACCCGGCGCAGCGGTGGCCACCGTCCAGGCCCATTTTGCCAACGGGCTGAACGCCGCCACCTGACATCAGACGACCACCTGCTCCTTGTGCAGGGCCTCGTGGGCCAGTGCCCACACCTCACGGGCTGGCAGGGGTTTGAGTTTGTGGTTGCTCCAGACCTGGCGCCACAACCGGGCCCCGCGCTGCCCATGCCTCAATCCCAGCATGTGGCGGGCAATCGGGTACCACGGCGTGTCATCGTCACGCGCCTCATGTTCCATGTAGGCCACCATGGCTTCCTCCACCGCATCGCGGGAGATCGCTGGTGAGGACTGACCCAAAAACCGGCTGTCCCAGTCGGTCATCATCCAGGGATGGTGGTAAACCTCGCGCCCCAGCATCGCACCATCGACGTGTGCCAGATGAGTGGCAATCGCCTCCTGCGTGGTGATGCCGCCATTCACCACGATGGTCAGGCCAGGAAAATCGTGTTTCAGCCGATAGGCCCGTTCGTAACGCAGCGGAGGGATTTCCCGGTTTTCCTTCGGGCTCAGCCCTTTGAGCCAGGCATTGCGTGCATGAACGATGAACACCTGGCAACCCGCATCTGCGACGGTACCGACAAAATCCCGCAGGAAGTCGTAGCTGTCGATCTGATCGATCCCGATGCGGTGCTTGACGGTCACGGGAATGGCGACCGCATCCCGCATCGCCTTGACCCCATCGGCCACCAGTTGGGGCTCGGCCATCAGACAGGCCCCGAAAGCGCCCCGCTGCACCCTTTCGCTGGGGCAACCGCAGTTGAGGTTGATCTCGTCATACCCCCAAGCCTCACCCAGTCTGGCCGCCACGGCCAGGTCCCTGGCTTCGCTCCCACCCAGTTGCAGGGCCACCGGATGCTCGACCTCGTCAAAGCGCAAATGACGACGGACAGAGCCGTGCATGAGCGCTCCGGTCGTCACCATCTCGGTGTAGAGACGGGCACGACGGGTCAGCAACCGGTGAAAGTAGCGACAATGCTTGTCCGTCCAGTCCAGCATGGGGGCCACACACAGGCGCCAGGGGTTGACTGCATGGTTTATTTGCTGATCTTCTCTCACTTGGCACCTTTCTGCCGTAACCCTTGCTGCTTGACATCGGCCATCCACTGATCTAGCGAGGCGTCCCATGATGACCCCATGCCATGAAACCCGTTCCCCAAAGGGTCGGTTCAACCTGCAAGTCCGGGATCCATGCCAGCAGAAGATCCCAAGGGGCATTGAGCCCTTCATCCGTCTGATGGCACTCGCGGGACTTGAACCGCCGATACAGTCTGAAGGGATCGAGCCATCGAGGGGGATGCTTGATGCCTGCCACGGCGACTTTGGCACCCACCCTTGACTGTCTGAACAGGTTGTCCAGCGCCGCACGAGAACGGATCACATCATGGGTGTAGTTGAACAAGAGGGCATCGACCGCACGTGGCAGCACCACTTCTTCTGCACGGGCCTGGATCAACGTCACATTGTTCCACCCGGCAGCAGCCGTGCGTTGGCGGGTCAACGCCATCATGTCCGGAATGGGCTCAAGACCAATCAGCAGGCCTTCATGACCGATCGGTTCCAACAGCCAGGGAAAACTGAGTCCGGTGCCGCAACCCACATCCAGCACGCAGTCGCCGAATGCAAGCCCAAGCCGGGCAATCGTCCGGCGCCGTATCGGCATGGTGCGCCGAGCGCTGTCGTCATACCTGGCGGCATGTTCCCGGTAGTACGAACGGCCCGGTGACTTTTTCATGCATGCGCATCATACGCGCATGCAGACAATGCGACGGACACTGACCCATTCAACCGACTCTGTGACGTGCTGAAACAAAGAACCCGCCATCGGCGGGTTCCAGGTGACCGCCCAAGGGCCGTCAGCCCATGTGCAGGCCGCCGTTCACCGAGAAGTCGGCACCGGTGGCGTAGCCACCCTCTTCGCTGACCAGCCAGGCGATGATGGAGGCAATTTCACTCGGCTTGCCCAGGCGCTTGACGGGGACCGTGGCCACAATTTTCTCAAGCACATCCGGACGAATGGCATTGACCATATCGGTACCAATATAGCCTGGGCTCACCGTGTTGACGGTCACGCCCTTGGTGGCCAGTTCCTGGGCCAGGGCCATGGAGAAACCGTGCATGCCGGCCTTGGCAGCCGAGTAGTTGGTCTGCCCTGCCTGGCCCTTTTCACCGTTCACGGAAGAGATGTTGACGATGCGGCCCCAACCCTTTTCCACCATGTCACCGACCACCTGCTTGGTCACGTTGAACATGGAATCCAGGTTGGTGTTCATCACCGCGCTCCAGTCTTCCTTGGACATTTTCAGGAACATGCGGTCACGGGTGATGCCCGCGTTGTTCACCAGCACGTCGATGGTGCCGTGCTCGGCTTTGGCTTTGGTGAAAGCTTCGACGGTGGAATCCCAGTCACCCACGTTGCCGACCGACGCATAGAAGGTGAAGCCCAGCGCCTTTTGTTCATCAATCCACTTCTGGTGGTCGCGTGTGGGACCGCAGCCGGCTATGACCTTGAACCCCTCCTGGTGCAAGCGCTGGCAGATGGCGGTACCGATGCCACCCATGCCGCCGGTGACGTATGCAACTTTTTGACTCATGTGAAAGCTCCTCTGGTGTGATGAGTGATGGGGAAACGGAGGGAAAATCAGCGCTCGACCGTGAGCGAAACGCCCATGCCGCCACCGATGCACAGGGCGGCCAGGCCCTTCTTCGCGTCACGGCGCTGCATTTCATGCAGCAACGTGACCAGAATGCGGCAGCCAGACGCACCGATCGGGTGACCGATGGCGATCGCACCGCCATTGACGTTCACCTTGGCCGGGTCGACACCCAGGCCCATGTTCACGGCGCAGGCCTGGGCGGCAAACGCCTCGTTCAGTTCGAACAGGTCCACGTCAGCCACATTCCAGCCGGCACGAGCGAGCGCCTTCTGGGAAGCCGGCACCGGGCCCATGCCCATGGTGGCTGGGTCCAGGCCACTGGTGCCAAAGCTGCGGATGGTGGCCAGTGGCTTCAGCCCCAGCGCAGCCGCCTTGCTGGCCTTCATGACCATCACGGCCGCCGCGCCATCGTTGATGCCCGAGGCATTGCCAGCCGTCACGGAACCGGCCTTGTCAAACGCCGGACGCAGACCGGCCAAGGCTTCGGCACTGGTTTTCTTGTTGATGAACTCGTCGGTGTTGAACACGACCGGGTCGCCCTTTTTCTGGGGGATCACCACATCGACGATTTCATCCTTGAACTTGCCGGCTTCCTGGGCAGCGGAGGCCTTCTGCTGGCTGGCCAGAGCCAGTGCATCCTGCTGCTCACGGGTGACGTTGTGGGCTTTGGCCACATTCTCGGCGGTGATGCCCATGTGGTACTGGTTGTAGACGTCCCACAGGCCATCGACGATCATGGTGTCCACCATTTTCCAGTCGCCCATGCGTTGGCCGTCACGGCTGCCGTTGAGCACATGCGGGCTGGCGCTCATGTTCTCCTGTCCACCCGCAATGACGATCTCGCTGTCGCCCCAGGCCACGGCCTGCGCCGCCAGCATGACGGCCTTCAGACCAGAGCCGCAGACCGCGTTGATGGTCAGCGCCGGGGTTTCCTTGGCAATGCCGGCCTTCATCATGGCCTGTCGAGCCGGGTTCTGGCCCACGCCTGCCGCCAGCACCTGACCCATGATCACTTCACCGATCTGGTCGGCCGCCACACCGGTGCGCTCCAGCAGGCCCTTGATCACGATCGCGCCCAGTTCGGTCGCCGGAATTTTGGCCAGGCTGCCACCAAACTTGCCCACGGCGGTCCGGGCGGCGCCCACAATGACGATGTCTTCCATGCTCTCTCCTCTTGTGCTGTCGGTTGAAAGGGTGGGTTGGTTGGAAATCAGGCCTTGGCCTTGACGTAGCGACCCGGGGCGGGTTCGATCGGCTTGTGCTTGCGGTTCCCATAGCTTTTGGGCGCAGCCACCAGTTTGCCGGAACGTGCCTTGAGCCAGTCTGACCAGTCGGTCCACCAGCTGCCAGGATGTTCGGTGGCCGAGGCAATCCAGTCGTTCACGTCAGCGGGGAAATGGTTGTCCACCCCGATCCAGTGACTCCGCTTGCCTTTGCTGGCCGGGTTGATCACACCGGCAATATGGCCCGATGCGCCCATGACGAAACGCTTCTCACCCGGCAGGTGCTGTGTGGTGGCATAAGCGCCCGTGATGGGCACGATATGGTCTTCACGGGAACCGTAGATGTAGACTGGCATATCGACCTTGCCGAGATCGATCTTCTGGCCACAGACCGAGGCCGAGCCCGGCTTGCACAGACGGTTCTCGAGGTAGGTGTTGCGCAGGTACCACGCGTAATAGGGGCCAGGCAGGTTGGTGCTGTCGGAGTTCCAGTACAGCAGATCGAACGGCGGTGGGGTTTCGCCCTTCAGGTAATTGCCCACCACGTAATTCCAGACCAGATCGTTCGGCCGGAGGAAGCTGAACGTGGTGGCCAGATCTCGGCCGGGCAGCAGGCCGCCCTTGGCAAACTGCATCTCGCGGAACTTGACGAATGCTTCGTCGATGAAGACATCGAGAATGCCGGTGTCGGTGAAATCCAGCAGGGTGGTCAGGAAAGTGGCACTGTGAACCGGTTTTTCACCACGATCGGCGAGAACAGCCAGCGCCGTTCCCAGCATGGTGCCGCCCACACAGAAACCAAGGGCGTTGATGTCTTGGGCACCCGTGATCTCCTGCGTCACGGCGATGGCCTTGATGACGGCATCTTCGATGTAGTTGTCCCAGGTCTTGGTGGCGCAAGACTGGTCGGGGTTGCGCCAGCTCACCACGAAAGTGCGCATGCCCTGCTCGACCGCATAGCGGATCAGGGAATTCTCAGGCTGGAGATCGAGAATGTAGAACTTGTTGATGCAGGGCGGCACCAGCAGGAAAGGCCTTTCATAGACCTTGGCCGTGAGGGGCTTGTACTGGATCAGCTGGAACAGTTCGTTCTCGAACACCACCTGGCCTTCGGACGTGGCCACATTGGTGCCGACCTCGAAGGCACTCTCGTCGGTCATGGACACGTGACCCTGCTTCATGTCGTGCAGCAGGTTCTGGATGCCCTTGGAAATGCTCTCACCCTGGGTCTCAAGGGCCTTTTTCTGGGCCTCCGCATTGAAGGCCATGAAATTGCTCGGCGCACTGGCGTCAATCCACTGCTGAACGGCAAAATTCACGCGAGCACGGGTCTTGGGATCGGCCTCGATGGCCTCAGCCAGGGACATCAGGGTTCGGGCATTCAGCAGATAGGCGGCTGCCGAGTAGGCTGCCATCGGGTTGCTGCTCCATGCTTCCGAGGCAAAACGCCGATCTTTCGGCGGCTTGATCTGCAGACCCTGATTCCAGATTTCCCCGAGCTCCTTGAGATAGGTTTTCTGGATATCCAGCAGACGAGAAGGATCGATCTTGACCGGCTGCCCTGTGATCTTGGCAAACAGTTCGGACAGGTTGGCGTCGCTCGGCAGGGCAAAACTGGGGGTGGGTGTTCCGGAAGCCTGCGCAGACTGAAGCATCTGTGTCCATTGCTGCATGGCCGTCTGCTGGAACTGCTGGGCCGACTGCAGCCAGGGATTGTCTGGGGTCATGGGGTCTCCTTGGTGAAGAGAAATAGTCGAATCGGATGCGGGGTTGGCCCGATGTCGTTACAGTGTGTGACTTGCAGCTTCCACCGGGCTGACACAAATGGCACAGGCTCCGGTCGTCTTCCATCGTTCATACATGTACATTGTCGTCATTGCCTGGTTCTATGTGGCTGTTCTCATGGCAGTGGCCGAAGCCACCAGTTCCACAGGCACGGTCCTTGGGGCCATTATCACCTTCTTTCTTTACGGTTTATTGCCCATCGGCATCGTGGTGTACGTGATGGGCTCCCCGCTCCGGAAAAAAGCCCGGCTCGCTGCCGAGGCGCTGGCGGATGCCCGAGCTTCCGAATCATTGACCCGAATCTCTCCAGATGAGAGCAGCCATCCGGCCGGTGGCGCCGAGGCTGACCGAATCACGTCGGTGGGAAAAAAACCGTGAAGCCTGCTGGTGGGTGCACCACCCAGGTGACCCATCGTTGCCATGTATCCGCTGGAAACCCAGACGCTGCAATCGCCTTCGGGCAAGTGCAGCCAGACCGGCCATGAACTTGGGCGGCCCTGTCAGACCGGGCACTGCTTCAAAATGCGCCAAGGCACCAGGATCGCTGACCGTGAAAGCCTCGACCACCTCCTGCCCCACTTCGAAAGCCTGCGGTCCAATGCACGGCCCCAGCCAGACACAGGCCCCGGCAAGGTCCACCTGACCGGCATCCGACTGCAGCGATTCGCTCAAGGCCTCGAGAATTCCCCTGCCGTGCTGACCGGCCAACCCTCGCCATCCGGCATGGGCTGCCGCCACACAGCGCCCGTCTGCCGACGCAACGAGAACGGGCAGACAATCGGCCACGAGCACCACGGCGGCTGTGCCCGGCGCGTCGGTCCAAGCCGCATCAGCCACTGGACGGGCCTCCGTGCCCGGTTCCAGGCGGCAGACAGACGAGCCATGGACCTGCACGAGGAACGGCATGTCGATACCCCACATGGCACGCAGACGGTTGCGGTTTTGGATCACGTGATCCGGGGAGTCGCCCACATGATCACCCAGGTTGAAGGAATCCCAGGGCGGAAGGGAGTCACCTCCCGTGCGCAGGGTGCAACCCGCCCGGACGCCTGGGGGCCATGGGGCATCGGCATCCATCCATCCGGTGTGGTCAGACGCGGTCATGCTCACCCCATGCTTCCCGGTATGTGATCTTGCGCAAAAGCTGGCAAAAGAGCCGGCGTTCTTCTTCCTGGAGGGGCTCCAGCAGCCGGGACTGCGAGCGGCCGACAGGTTCGATCAGGCTGGCCACCGTCTGACGACCGGTGTCGGTGATGGTCAGTCGCCAGCGGCGCCTGTCGGCTTCGTCCCGGCGTCGAACAATCCAGCCTTTTTTCTCAAGCCGGCCAATCACCGAACCGGACGTGGCCGGATCCAGTGCGACGGCCTGAGCCAGCCTGACCTGATCCATACCCGGTTGATCGATCAGGGCATTGAGAATGGCAAACTGCACCTGAGTGATGTCGGCATCGGCCGCGGCTTCCATGAACAGCGCCACGGACACCTGATGGGCACGACGGATCAGGTGCCCGGGGGCATTGGAAAAGTCAAAATGACGGGGTCGGGGTATGACTGAGGGCATGGAGGACGTTGGCGGGGGCCGGTGGCTGCATACAGGTCGGGAAACCACCGAGGCAGACAGGTTGCTCGATGCACATATTGACACAAAATCTGCCGTACAGTATCGGGAACCGCAGAGCGGATTGCGGCTCGTATCCCATGCACCCCGACTGTCGGGGTGGTGACGTCGTAGAGGAGATCCATTCATGATTCAACGAAGAACCCTGCTCAAGTCCGGCGCTGCCGTGGCGTTGGGCGCCCCGGCGCTGATCGGCTTTGCCCAGCAGAGCGTCACGCTCAAGTTCCATACCTTCATGTCGCCCACCTCCAACGTGTGGCTGAACATGCACCGGGCGTGGATGGAAAAGGTCGAGAAGGATTCGGGTGGCCGCATCAAGTTCGAAGCCTATCCCGCCATGCAGTTGGGCGGATCACCTGTACAGCTTTACGATCAGGCCAAGGACGGCGTGGTCGATGTGGTGTGGACACTCCCGGGCAACACCCCGGGGCGCTTCCCGCGGACGGAAGTGTTTGAACTGCCTTTCATGATGACCAATGCAGAAGCCACCTCCAAGGCATTCTGGGAATACATCCAGACCAAGGCGGCTGACGAATACCGTGACATCAAACCCGTGGCCTTCCAGGTTCACGGGCCGGGCATGTTCCATATCAAGAACCGCGCCATCAATTCCCCTGAAGACCTGCGCGGACTCAAGATGCGGGGCCCCACCCGCCAGATCACGAAAATGCTGGGGTACCTGGGTGCCACCCCGGTCGGCATGCCCTTGCCACAGATTCCCGACTCTCTCTCGAAAGGGGTGATCGATGGCGCCGTGATCCCCTGGGAGGTGGTGCCTTCGATCCGCGTGCATGAACTGACCCAGTTCCACAGCGAGATCGACCCCAAGGGCGGCGCGCTGTACACGACCACCTTTGTGATGGGCATGAATCAGCGCAAGTACGACTCGCTTCCTCCCGACCTCAAGAAGGTGATCGACGACAACTCCGGCATCAACACCTCGGCTTTCCTGGGTCGCACCCAGCAGGCTGGCGATGCGCCGGCTCGTCAGATGGCAGTCGATCGGGGCAACCGGATCAACACCATCGGTCAGGCCGAAGCGCAGGAGTTCCGGCGTCGTGCGCGTCAGGTCGAAGTCGAATGGGTTCAGGACATGGACCGTCGCGGCTTCAATGGCCGCGACCTGCTGGACACTGCGCGCAAGCTGATCGAGAAGCACACCAAAGCCTGATCGGCGGTTGTCATCGATCTGCTGGCCGGCCTCAGTGAGGCCGGCTTTCTGCTTTCTGGGGGTACTCTCAACCACCCAATGGCTGCGGTGATCAACAAACTACACTGTCTGCATGTTCCGCTCCCAAATCAAGCATTGCAGAGCCTGTGGCACCGCCGTCGCCCACCGCTTGCCGGACGACGGCGACACCCGGATGAGGGCGATCTGCCCGAGCTGCCACACGGTTCATTACGAAAACCCCTTGAATGTGGTCGGCACCATTCCGGTGTGGGGGCCGGGTGGTGAACAGGTGCTGCTGTGCAAGCGCAACATCGAGCCTCGCTATGGCAAATGGACCCTGCCGGCCGGCTTCATGGAGCTCGGCGAAAGCACGGCCGAAGGGGCGGTTCGCGAAACGCATGAAGAAGCCGGCGCCCAGATCGAGCTGCAAGGGCTGTTCACCCTGCTGAACGTGGTGAGGGTGGGTCAGGTGCACATGTACTATCGCGCCCGCCTGCTGAGCGATCGTTTCGACCCGGGGCACGAAACCCAGGAGGCCCGGCTGTTTCACGAATCGGAAATCCCCTGGGACGAACTGGCCTTCCGGACAGTGAAGGAAACGCTGGAGCTGTATTTTGCGGACCGCCGGACGGGCATTTTCCCGGTCCACTCGGGTGACATTCAGTGAACGCCCACCAGACGCCCAAAGTCAGCTGAACAGCCGGCGGGTCAGCGCGGCGCCCGCTGGCAGCGCCCTGGCTTCCAGCGCATCGTAAAGCCCCTCCAGATCGGCACCGATCTGGTCCAGGGCATCAGGCAGCAAGGGCCGACCGCCATCGTCCGTGATCTGGCCTTCCATGGCCCTGGCGAGATGGGAGGCGGCCTCACGCATGCGTACAAAGGGGCGCTCCGCCCGTGCCACATGCGGCACGTCCAGCGTGATCGAAAAAGACCTCAGAGCGGCCTGATCCGGGTCATCCGACAAGGCGGCCTGGGTTTCGAATTGCAGGACCAGCACGGGGGCACCGGCCGGCTGTGAGGCCGGCAACACCATCCGGCCCGGGAGCGAGCCCGCCACAAAACCCTGCAGCGCGGCGTGCTGGGTCAGATAGCCCGGACTCCATGCGGCACGGGTGGCCCGAATGGTGAAAGACAGCTGGGCATCGTGATCAACGGCAAACTGGTCGAGTTCGCGTGCACGGGCCACCTCACTCATCATGTCCGGGAAATCGGCTGACAGCTGAAGGGCGTCGGCAAAAGCCTGCAACTTCACGACGAACTCAGAGAACTCGATCTCGTTGAGTGCCCCGGTGCGGTTGGCGAGTTGAATGCCAGCCCGGATCTGGGGATAGCGTTGCCCGGCACGAGGGAATTCCCAGGCCTGCGTGTCCGGGTTCAGTCCTTCGACAAAAAAGGGTTTGCTCCCAATGCGGCGGGTGCCAGGAAGTGCCGCCAGCACGGCGTCTCCCGAGACGATCGGGTCGGCGGACAGGGGCACGATCACGTCCAGTTCGGCACTGAGCCAGCCCGTCGACTGACCGCTCCCTGCACCTTCCGAAGGGGTGGGTGCCGCGTCCAGTACGGGCTCCACGCGATCCGTGGCAAGGCCGGCCGCACCCTCATCCTCAGCAGAGGGGTCAGAAGCAGGCGGACTGGCGCGCCGAGGTTCAAACCGGGATGCCAACCAGCGGTTGTAAGCGACGACGGCCACCACGATGGCCAGGCCCAGAAGCACCAGACCGAGTTGCAACGGCGACATCATGAGGCAGACTCCAACATCCCGTGGGCGGTTTCCATGTCGACGGCCACGATCCGCGATACACCCTGTTCCTGCATGGTGACTCCGATGAGTTGCTGCGCCATTTCCATGGCAATCTTGTTGTGACTGATGAAAAGGAACTGGGTTTCCGTGCTCATGCGTGACACCAGCCGAGCGTAACGCTCGGTGTTGGCATCGTCCAGGGGGGCATCCACCTCGTCGAGCAGGCAGAAAGGGGCCGGATTGAGCTGAAAAATGGCAAAGACCAGGGCAATCGCCGTCAGGGCTTTCTCGCCGCCCGACAGCAGGTGGATGGTCTGGTTTTTCTTGCCGGGTGGCTGGGCCATGACCTGCACGCCTGCATCCAGAATTTCCTCACCGGTCATCACGAGCCGCGCCTGCCCCCCGCCAAACAGGTCGGGGAACATCCTGCCGAAATGGAGGTTCACGGTTTCAAAGGTGCTGCCCAACAGATCCCGGGTTTCGGCATCGATCTTGCGAATGGCGTCTTCCAGGGTCTGGATGGCTTCGTTGAGATCGGCAGACTGGGCGTCGAGAAACTGCTTGCGTTCCCGGGCGGTGCCCAGTTCCTCGAGCGCGGCCAGGTTCACAGCGCCCAATGCCGTGATGTCACGCTGGCAACGGTCGATTTCTCCCTGCAAACCGTACAGCTTCACCCCTTCGGTTTCAATGCCCTGCGCCAGGCCTTCGAGGTCGGCACCCGCCTCTGCCAGCCACTGCTCGTACTGGTCCAGGCCCATCTGGGCCGCCTGTTCCTTGAGCTGGCATTCGGTGATGCGCGCGCGCAGCGGCTCCATCGCCCTCTCGAGTTGAAGGCGGCGCTCGTCACTGGCACGCAGCTGGGCCGTGAGGTCGTCGTACCGGCTGCGCTGTTCGGCCAGCGCCTGTTCTCGCTGCCATCTGGCATCCAGTGCTTGCTGCAGCCCACCCTGAGCCGCAGCGTCGGACAGACGCTCCAGTTCGGCATGCGCCCGCTGCTGCTCTTCGGCGAGCGTCACGGCCTGCTGACGCGCGGTTTCGATGGCCCGCTGCCATTCTCCTCGACGCGCATCGAGACTGCGAAGGGAAAAAGCGGCTTCCTGGGCCTGCCGTTCCAGCGCACGCGACTGCTCTCTGGCCTGGGCCCATCGACGCTCGGCTTCGATCACGGCATCCTCAAGCTGGGCGTGGGCCTCCTGCCCATCAGCGAGCTGCATGTCGAGCGTCTCGAAACGGGCCTCGGCAACCACCCGGCGCTCCTGAAGGGCTTCCAGCCGCTCATCCACCTCGGCCAGATCGGTTGCGAGTTGCTCGCTGCGGAGCCGAGCCTGTTCGGTCAGCTGGGTCAGCCGAAGCACCTCCACCTGCAAGGAGTGAACCCGGGTCTGCTGCTCGCTGACCTCACGGCGGGCCGACTGAAGTTGCTGCGCCGTATCGGCATAGGCCGACTCGCTGCGGTGAAGGGCTTGCCGGGACTCGTCGGCGATCAGCGTCTGGGCACGCCACTGCTTGTCGAGGTTTTCGATTTCCTGGGCCCGGGCGAGCAACCCGGCCTGCTCGCTGTCGGGCGCATGAAAACCCACGTGGTGACGACTGACCGCATGTCCGTCCGGTGTGTAAAGCGCGATACCAGGTGTCAGTTGCTCGCGCACCTGCAAGCCCTGGGCCAGATTGTCCACTGCAAAGCAACCCTCCAGCCACTCACACAACAACCACTCCAGCGACGCATCGTGGAAACGCAAACGATTGACAAGTGGCTCCAGAGGGATCGGTACAGTGAGCGTCCGGGCCGTGGCGCCTGTCACAGGCGGACTGAAAAAGACGAGCCGGGCGGGAGGCGAATCGGCGGCAAAGGCCTTCACCTGATCCAGGCGCGAGACTTCCAGCGCTCCCATGCGCTCCCTCAGCGCAGCTTCGATGGCGCTCTCCCAGCCAGGCTCCACCTGAAGCCGGCTCCAGAGGGCAGCCAGCCCCTCAAGGCCATGCCGGGTGAGCCATGGGTGAAGCTGGCCATCGGTCCGCAGTTTGTCCTGCAAGGCCCTGAGCGCCTCCAGCCTTGCAGCCAGTTCGGTCTGAACCCGGATGTCCTGGTTCACGACCGACTGCGCCTGTCGGCGGGCCTCCTCGAGTTGGGGGAGTGCCTCCTGAAGATCCCGAAGACGTTCGTCAGCCGTGCGCTGAAACTGCTCGACCGATTCGAGCTGTTCCCTGACCTGTGCCAGCCGGGCTTCATCGGGCACCGACATGGCACGGCGATCGGACACCAGCCTTTCGCGGCGCTGCTCCAGCTGGCGCGACTGTTCGTCGATGCTGCGCTGCTCGGCCGCCAGCACCTGAATGGCCTGCTGTACCTGCTGCACCGAAGCGCGCTGAGCAGCAGCGCGCCCCTGTGCCAGCCGCCAGGTTTCTTCGAGCGCCGGCAGATGCCGGGCCTGCTCCTCGACCTGGGCCGTAAGGATCTCGGCCTGCTCCAGGGCGGATTCGTTCTGCTCCGCGAGCATTTCGAGTTCGATCTCGGCGGTTTCCTGGCGCTGTGCCCACTGTTGCACCTGCTCCTGGAGCTGCTGGATTCGCTGCTGGACTCGCTGCCGACCCTCGACCACATAGCGGATCTCGGCTTCGAGCCTCGCCACTTCGGCGCCAGCCTCGTAAAGCCGGCCCTGCGCCTGATTGAGTTGATCCCCGGCTTCGTAATGGGCTTGTCGAACGGCTTCCAGATCGGCTTCCACCCGCCGAATATCGGCCATTCGGCTTTCGAGCGCGTTGACGGCCTCCCGCCCCTCGCTCTGGACGCGCAAGAGTTCTGCCTCGGCATCACGCCGCTTCAGAAACCACAGTTGCTGCTGACGCAGGGACATCTGGGCCTGCAGATCGTGATAGCGACGAGCCACCTCAGCCTGCTTTTCCAGCTTGTCGAGGTTGGCATTGAGCTCCCTGAGAATGTCTTCGACCCGCGTGAGGTTCTCACGGGTGTCGCCAAGCCGATTGGCCGTTTCTCGACGACGCTCCTTGTACCGGGATACGCCCGCCGCTTCTTCCAGAAACAGGCGCAGTTCCTCGGGACGGGACTCGATGATCCGGCTGATCGTGCCCTGACCAATGATGGCGTAAGCCCGTGGGCCCAGTCCGGTGCCGAGAAAGACATCTTGCACGTCGCGTCGGCGAACCGGCTGGCTGTTGATGTAGTAGCTGCTGTTGCCGTCCCGGGTGAGCACACGCCTGACCGCGATCTCGGCGTACTGGCCCCACTGCCCCCCGGCACGGTGATGGGCATTGTCAAAAACCAGCTCCACACTGGCTCGGCCAGCGGGCTTGCGCTGGGTGGTGCCATTGAAGATCACGTCCTGCATGGATTCGCCACGCAGTTCGCTGGCCTTGCTTTCACCCAGCACCCATCGAACGGCATCCATGATGTTGGATTTTCCACAGCCATTGGGCCCGACAACCCCAACCAGCTGCCCGGGCAGGTGGAAGGTGGTGGGTTCGGCAAAGGATTTGAAACCCGAGAGTTTGATGGTGTGAAGTCGCACGGTGGAGGCTCTTTTCCTCGAGTTTATTCGGTTGGCCCAGACACAGGCATCCGCGCAGAACGTTCCCCACGAAGGGGGGATTTTCCCATCTTGTGTGTTGAAACCCACTATGCTTTAATTCTCGAGTTTAGTGAATCCGATATTCGAAAAATGATATGCAACTGATCTGGTTATCAGGTCCCACCGCCCGAGTGGTTACCCTTTCCATCACGCGCCGGACCATCCTTTTGAGTCTGGGGTTTCTGGTCGCCTTGTTGCTGACCCTGGGCGCATCGATCCAGTTTTTCGGATTTCGTGTGGCGATCGAACTCCGGCCCGAACTTGCCCGGACCCTTGGTGCCGTGACCACCGCAAGTGAACAGGAGCGGATCGAGCAGCATTACCAGACACAACTCGCCACGCTGGAGCAGCAGATCAACGGACTCACACAGAAAATCGTTACCCTGGAAAAAACCAAACAGAAAATCGTCGAACTCATTCCGGCCAGACCGGCTCGCCCTGGCACAGGCGGTCAAGGCGGGCCCGTCCGATTTCTTGAAGAATTCGACTGGTTTGCCCCGTCTGCCACCGAGAAGCTGAATCAACTCAGCCTGATCTCTACCCAACTCGATCAGCAGGTCAGTCTGCTGTCTGAAGCCTGGACACAGGAAAGTCTCTGGCTCAAACACCTGCCCATCCAGACGCCGGTGCTCGCCGAACACCATGTCTCCAGCGGATTCGGCTTGCGGCGCGACCCCTTTCACGGAGCACTCACTCGCCATGAAGGCATTGACTACGTGGCCCCGACAGGAACGCCGGTGGTGTCTACTGCACCAGGTCGGGTGATCCAGGCCGGTTACCGGGGTCCTTATGGCTACATGGTCGACATTGAACACGAGTGGGGTTTCAGTACCCGCTACGCCCACCTGCGCCAGATTCTCGTCAGAGAGGGTGACTTGGTGGAAACGAATGAGCCTGTGGGCTTGCTGGGCAACTCCGGTCGGTCGACCGGTCCCCATCTGCATTACGAAGTCCGTTTCCGTGACCGCCCGATCCCCCCTGATGCAGACCATGTGATCCGTGTGGCTCGTCAGCAGCGGGTGTTTACCGACCATCTGGAAGCGAGGTTCTGAGATGTTCCGACAGAAAAAAAGCCCGGCACTGACCCCTGAGAAATTTGACACCATCTTGGGTCCCTTGGTTGAGGTAACGGGGGACATCAGGGTACGCGGTGGTATTCGGATCGATGGCCGCCTGCATGGCAACGTGGACTCGGCCCCTGAAGATGCCGTCACGGTGGTGGTGGGTACACAGGGCCACGTGGAAGGGCACATATCGGCTCGACGTGTCGTGGTGGTGGGACGGGTCCAGGGCAGCCTGTTCGCTGCCGAAGAAGTGGAACTGCACTCTGGCTCCGTGGTCCACGGTGACATTGCTTGCACCTCCCTATCGATCGCGCATGGCGCCCAGGTCCTGGGCCGTGTGACGGCAGCGCGGGAATCCGGTTTGCCCCAGCCTGACACCAGCTTGGCTGGCACCAAACCCTCAAAACGGGTCGAACTGGTCGCCTGACACCACCGCGCCCCACGTTGAATGGCCGACTACAGGTACCATCAGCGGGTTATGAATCCTCTGCTGCAACGCCTGCAACCCTACCCCTTCGAGCGCCTTCGCCAGCTTTTAGCCGGCGTCATACCCAACCCTTCGCGGTCGCCCATCAGTCTGGGTATTGGCGAACCTCGGCACCCCACGCCCGGCTTCCTCAAAGACCGGCTGTGTGAAGCCATCCAGGCCCCTGATGGCGGTCTGGCCACCTACCCGGCCACCGGCGGCACCGCCGAGCTCAAACAGGCCTGCGCCACCTGGGTCCACCGGCGCTACGGGCTGACGCTGGACCCGGCCACCGAGATCCTGCCAGTGAACGGTTCACGCGAGGCACTGTTTGCGCTGGCTCAGGTGGTGGTGGACCCGCGCGCCTTCACGGGGGGACAAGAACCGGTGGTGGTGTGCCCCAACCCCTTCTACCAGATCTATGAAGGCGCGGCCTACCTGGCGGGGGCCCAACCCTGGTTTGCGCCGAGCGACCCGGCCCGCAACTTCGCGGTGGACTGGTCCAGCGTACCCGAAACGGTGTGGGCTCGCACCCAATTGCTCTACACCTGCTCGCCCGGCAATCCCACCGGGGCCGTGATGCCTTTGGACGAATGGGCCCAGCTGTTCGAGCTGAGCGACCGCCACGGTTTCGTGATCGCATCGGACGAGTGCTACAGCGAGATCTACTTCCGTGACGAGCCACCCCTGGGCGGCCTGCAGGCGGCACAACAACTGGGCCGCCATGACTTCAAAAACCTCATCGCGCTCACCAGCCTCTCCAAACGCAGCAATGTGCCGGGTCTGAGAAGCGGTTTTGTGGCCGGCGATGCCGCGCTGATGCGCTCGTTCCTGCTGTATCGCACCTACCATGGCAGCGCCATGAGCACCACCGTTCAGACGGCAAGTGCAGCCGCCTGGCTGGACGAAGCCCACGTGCAGGCCAACCGCGAGCAGTACCGTGCCAAGTTTGCCGAGGTCACACCCATTCTGGCCGGCGTGATGGACGTGCGCCTGCCCGACGCCGGTTTTTACCTTTGGGCGGAGGTCCCCCACCGCTTTGGGGGCGAGGACCACAGGGCCCACCCGGCTCGCGACACCGTGTTCGCACGGGAACTCTTCGCCCAATACAATGTGACTGTTCTGCCCGGCAGCTACCTGGCCCGCGAATCGCGGGGCCACAATCCGGGATGCCACCGTGTGCGCATGGCACTGGTGGCCGAAACCGCCGAATGCGTCGAAGCGGCGCATCGCATCGCCCAGTTCATCCAATCTGCCTGACCAGCTATCACCCATGACCCAGCAACTGCAATCGATCATTGAAAACGCATGGGACAACCGCGCCCAGCTCTCCCCCTCCACCGCGCCACAGGAAGTGCAGGACGCCGTGGAAGAGGTTATCAGCCAGCTCAACGTGGGCAAACTTCGCGTGGCCACCCGCGAAGGCGTGGGCCAGTGGACGGTTCACCAGTGGATCAAGAAAGCCGTGCTGCTGAGCTTCCGCCTCAAGGACAACGAGATCATGCAGGCCGGTGACCTGGCCTTTTACGACAAGGTCAAAACCAAGTTTGCCCACCTGAGCCCGCAGGAAATGGCCGCCACCGGGGTGCGCGTGGTGCCACCGGCGGTGGCACGCCGCGGCAGCTACATCGCTCGGGGCGCCATCCTGAGGCCCAGCTACGTCAACATCGGCGCCTATGTGGACGAAGGCACCATGGTCGACACCTG
>CAZEZY010000040.1:0-17662 GCA_964516635.1 uncultured Tepidimonas sp.
CCGATGATAGTGCAGATCCCTGTGTGAAAGTAGGTCATCGTCAGGCTGTTATTGACAAACCCCGAATCCCGTTTATACGGGTTCGGGGTTTTTCTTTTGGTTTTCTGGAGAGCCCATGTCTGTACTTCGTTATACCCGTGCAGTTCAGTTGCCTGATATTTTGAAATCACGCATTTTGATCATGGATGGTGCAATGGGGACCATGATTCAGCGATTCAGACTGACAGAATCTCAATTTCGGGGGGAAGGCGCAGTCCTGGATCCATGCTTGCGTGACCGACTCCATCAACACCCTGTTGATCTCAAAGGCAATAATGAACTTTTGAGCCTAAGTCGTCCTGACATCATCAGTCAAATTCATGACAGTTATCTGGCATCGGGAGCAGATCTGATCGAGACCAATACATTCGGTGCCACTTCCATCGCTCAGGAAGACTATCAGATGGCAGATTGGGTGCATGAAATGAATGTGTCGTCCGCACGACTCGCGCGCATCTCGTGCGACAAGTACAGCACGACTGACAAACCTCGGTTTGTGGCTGGTGCGCTTGGACCCACACCAAAAACAGCGAGCATCAGCCCCGATGTGAACGATCCTGGCGCTCGCAATGTCACGTTTGACCAACTGGTTGACGCCTATTTATGGCAAGTGCGTGCTTTGGTTGAGGGCGGTGTCGATGTTTTGCTGGTTGAAACAATTTTCGACACCCTGAACGCAAAGGCTGCCCTGTTTGCGATTGATGGCTTTTTTCAAGAAAGTGATGAGCGACTGCCAGTCATCGTCAGTGGAACGGTGACCGATGCGTCTGGACGAGTCCTGAGTGGGCAGACGGTCGCTGCTTTCTGGGCCAGTGTCCGCCACATTCAGCCGCTTGCAGTGGGTTTGAATTGCGCTCTGGGTGCAGCACTGATGAAGCCTTATATTCAAGAACTTTCGAGGATTGCAGATGGTTCATTCATCTCTTGCTACCCCAACGCCGGTCTCCCCAATCCGATGAGTGACACGGGATTTGATGAGCGGCCAGAAGACACGTCGCGTCTCTTGCACGAGTTCGCTCAAGAAGGGCTTGTGAATATTGTTGGAGGTTGTTGCGGCACGACCCCTGAGCATATTGCAGCGATTCATGATTCGGTTTTATCCAAAAAACCCCGACAAAGTGTCTTTCGAGCCTATAGGTGAAGCACACAGCATCCCAGGGGGCATCTATACTGCAGCACTGTCGCAAAAATGATGCAGTCATCAAACACCATTCGCCTCTCACGTGAACCTAAGCCAACTGAGACTAGACCATGTGTGCACACTGTTGCAGCAGGTGGGTTGTGTCTTGCCCGATCAGCACACAAGCACGGAGTCGGATTACCTTCAGGCGGTTCTCGACGCATTGTGTGAGCTGAGTTCAACCGATCCGCTCACAGGTCTTCTGAATCGACGCGCATTTCACCTGGTTCTGGAAAGAGAACTTGATCGGGTAGCGCGCTCTGGTGAACAGGCCTTGTTGCTTGCCGTGGACATTGATCACTTCAAGTCCTTCAATGACCGCTATGGGCACCTGGCCGGCGACATGGTGATCCGATCGGTCGCTCAAGCATTGCAGCAGAGTGTGCGTCCCATGGACGCTGTTGCTCGAATGGGAGGTGAAGAGTTTTGTGTGGTGTGCCCCAACTGTCTGCCTACGTATGCCCCAGTCATGGCCGAGCGAATCCGGGTCACCGTGGAAGAGAAACGAATCTCGGTCAGTGATCACTTGCCGCCGCTGAGTGTGACAGTCAGCTGTGGCGGTGCTTTTGCCACACCGTGGATAAGAGGTCACTCGCTCGAATGGCTGGAGCGCGCGGATGCTCAACTGTACAAGGCCAAGCATCACGGCCGTAACCGGATCCATCTCGAATCGGTCTCCATGCCAGAAGTCACAGCCGAAGAAAAAGGGCTGTTGCTGAACTGGAATGAGCTGGATCCGCTTATGATCAAAAATGAGAACCCGTTCGACTCGACGGGAGTCAGGATAATCCCGGAATGACAGCAGAACGCCCAGCCACACCCTCTGCCGAGACCGGCGAGTTGGTCATGTTACGCCCTTCGAAAGGGAAAGTGATCGCAGTGACCAGCGGTAAGGGGGGTGTCGGGAAGACTTTTGTATCAGCCAATCTGGCTGCGGCATTGACGAGGCATGGTCTCAAAGTTCTGGTGCTGGACGCCGATCTCGGCCTGGCCAATCTCGATGTGGTTCTCAATCTGTATCCCAAACTCACTCTGCATGATGTGTTTACGGGTAAGGCCACATTGGATGACGCGATATTGAAGGCACCTGGTGGCTTTTCTGTGATCCTCGCAGGTTCCGGAATGGTGGAGTACTCTCGGCTCACGCCTGAGGTTCGTGAGGATTTCATCGCGCTGATGGAACAGGTTGTTCCCCGATTCGATGTGGTACTACTGGACACAGGTGCAGGCATTTCCGATGTGGTCCTGTTCGCGCTCGCTTTGGCGAGCGAAGTGCTTCTGGTTGCCACACCCGAACCCACTTCGCTGACCGATGCGTATGCAACGATCAAAGTTCTGGCCACTCAACAGCGTCGTGAAAAGGTTCGGATCCTGGTCAATCAGGCAGGACGACCCGGCGACGGAAAAGCCATCACCACACAATTGCAAATGGTCTTGAACCGATTTGTCGGTTCAGGTAAGTTGCAAACCGTTTCAGGAAAAAACGTGTCATCCATACGCCTGATACATGTGGGTGATATTCCTGTCGATCCTGCCGTGAAAGAAGCGGTGATGCGACGTCAATTGCTGATGACTCAAACGCCAGGGTCACCTGCAGGATTGGCGATTACCCAGATCGCAGGCCGTTTGGTAGAGACCGTCATCCGCCACGACGAGAGACCCTGAGGCTGCTTCCGTCCTCAAGCCTTAGGGGTATGTTCCGGGGGAACGGCGGCAGTGACTTCGATCTCCACTTTGGCCCTTGGCTCCATCAAACCGCTGACTTCAAAACAGGCCATCGCGGGGAAATGCTTTCCCATGATGTCACGGTAGACCGTTCCCAACTCACTCAGGCGCTGGTTGTACTCATTGCGATCAAGGACATACCAGTTCATCCGGCACATGTGTTCGGGTCCGGCCCCTGCGACAGTCAGGATCGCATGAATGTTCTGCAAGGTTTGACGGCATTGATCGATGAAGTCATCGGAATCGAACTGCTGGCGATCGTTCCACCCGACTTGTCCGCCCGTGAAAATCAGCTGAGTACCGGGTTCAATCGAGAGTGCGATGCCATTGGCATAGCCTTTGGGCGGAAGCCAGCCGGGTGGCTGCAGAGGACGAAGGTGGCTCATCTCAGACCAGATTCATGTAGAGGGTGAAGAGGGCCTGTTTGGCTGTCGTAACAGGTAACGTTGGAGTTTTCCCGTTTCTGTTCTGGGAAGGCGGTCAAGAAACTCGATGGCCCGAGGATATTTGTACGGTGCCAGCACGCTTTTGACATGGTCTTGCAATGCGGCGACCATGGCTTCGCCGGGATCGAAGCCTGGTTTGAGCACGCAGAAAGCCTTGACAATCATCCCGCGTTCGACATCGGGTTCCCCGATCACGCCACACTCAGCCACGGCCGGGTGTTTGAGCAAGGCATCTTCCACTTCGGGTCCACCCACGTTGTAGCCAGACGTGATGATCATGTCGTCAGCGCGTGCCTGGTAGAAAAAGTACCCATCCTCATCCTGCATGAAGGCATCACCAGGGTAATTCCATCCCTGACGAACGTAGTGCTCTTGACGCTTGTCATCCAGATAGCGGCAGCCCGTTGGGCCGATGACAGCCAGGCGACCGATGGTGCCTCTGGGGACCTCTTGGCCATCGTCATCGACGACCCGGGCCTGATAACCAGGAACCACCTGGCCAATGGCACCACGCCGAATGGCATCACCGGCCGACGAAATGAATATATGGAACATTTCTGTGGCGCCGATCCCATCGATGATGTCAACACCGGTCGCATCTTTCCACAACTGCCTTGTGGCATCGGGCAGACCTTCACCCGCGCTGACGCTGATCCGGAGGTTAGGCAAACCGCTGGTTCTGGCGAATGGGGCCATCTGCCGGTAGAACGTAGGGGCCGTGTAGCAGACGCTCACCTGCGCTCGATGGATCGCTTGAACCATGGACTCCGGCGTGTAAGGGATGGCAGGGAAGTAGACGGAAGCGCCGGCCCAAAGGGGGAAGATCAGTAGTCCGCCCAGTCCAAAAGTGAAGGCCAGAGGGGGGGATCCTGCAACGATATCGGATGACCGGAGTTGCAGCACGTGCCGTGGCCAGGTTTCGCAAGCGGCCAGGATGTCTCCGTGAGAGTGAACGGCCGCCTTGGGTTTGCCCGTTGTGCCTGAGGTGAAAGCCATCATCGCGATGTCGTCGGCTGCCGTCGGGCAGGCGCAAAAAGCGTCCTCATGCTGGCGGGTGAGGTGTTCCAGACGGGGTTCAGATTCAGACTCCAGGCCTGGCGATGATTGAAAACGAATCAACGGAATCGTTTTCTGGTGCCCTTGCAAGGCCATCTCGAGTTCGGAAGTGAGTTTTTGGTCACACAGGGCTATGCTCGGGCGAGATTTCTGGATGATGTCGGTCAGTTCTTTGGCGCGCAGCAGAGGCATGGTCGCCACGGCCACCATCCCAGCCTTCACGACAGCCAGCCAGCAAAGCGCCATGCTGATGGAGTTGCCGCCTCGAAGAAGGACGCGATTGCCGGGTATCAGTCCGAGATCCCTGACCAGCGTGTGGGCGATGCGGTCAACCTGACTTTGCGCCTGTCGGTATGTCCAAATCTGGTCATCGCTGCGAAACAGGGGTCGATCGCCCCAGCCACGCCGTTCAACCGCTTCGTCCAGCAGTCGGACGACAAGGTTGATCTGAGGCGGCAGACAGAGTTCGGGCAGTTCATGAATGCGTTGCGGCCATTGATCCCTGGGGGGCAGGTGCTCGTGAACGAACCGGTCGGCTTGTGCGCTGGGGTGTTCTTCGGGGGTCACAGTCATGCTCCATGGGACATCAGTGTTGAAGGGCAGCCTTGCCCAGAATCAACAGTTGCACCTCGGTGGCACCTTCGTAGATGCGAAGGGCACGAATGTCGCGATAAAGGCTTTCGACCTTTTGGCCGGATTGGACTCCGAGACCACCGTGCAGTTGTACAGCCATGTCGATCACGCGCTGTGCGTTTTCCGTCGCGACCATCTTGGCCATGGCTGCTGCAGAGGGGTAGGGATTGGGCGACGTCATGATGGACTGCTGGTGATCACGCAGCCAGGCGGCCCGATAGGTCAAAAGGGCTGCTGCATCGATGAGTGCACTCATTTCACCGATACGGACCTGGGTGAGTTGCATGTCGGCCAGCTTTTTCCCGAACAGATCGCGTCGACGGGCATGGTGTATGGCTTCAGCATGGGCCCTGCGAGCCATGCCCAGAGCGGCCGCGGCGACCGATGCACGGAAAATGTCCAGGGTCTGCATCGCCAGCTTGAATCCGCCGTTGATGGAGCCCAGAAGCGCTTCCTCTGGCACATGACAGTTGAAGAAATGCAGCTCACTCAGCGGGTGAGGCGCCATCAGTGCGATGTGGCGCGAGGCATCCAGCCCGTGTCGATCGGCCTCGACAATGAACGCGCTGATCCCGCGTGAACCCGCTTGAGGATCGGTCTTGGCAAATGTCACGTAAAAATCGGCGAGATCGCCATTGCTGATCCAGGTTTTGCGGCCGTTCAGTATCCAGCCAGCCGGATGTCGAGTCGCTTGCGTTCGCAACGCGGCCACGTCGGAGCCTGCTTCGGGTTCGCTGAGCGCGAAGGCGGCAATGAGTTGTCCCTGGGCGACCCGGGGAAGGTAAGCGGCTTGTTGTTCGGGTGTACCTGCCAGGGTGATGGCACCCGAGCCTAGCCCTTGCATCGCAAACGCGAAATCGGCCAGCGGTGAAAAAAAGGCGAGGGTTTCGCGAAGCAGCACCAGTGCTCTGGAATCCAGTCGTTCCAGCGCGCCGCCCTGTGAACCCGGGACACAATAGCGGAGCCAGCCCGCCCGTCCCAGTCGGGATACCCATTCCCGACAGGCGGCACGGTCATCGTGTTCGTCGACAGTCTGAGCTTGCGCCCACGTGGAAAGCGAAGGGGCGATGTCGCGGTGAACCGCATCAAAAAATGGCAGTTCAAGATGGGACAGTGGTGGAGCGGATTCGGACGCCACCATGATTCAGTTCCCTTCAAACACAGGGCGTTGTCTGGCCACAAAGGCCTGGTATGCGCGATGAAAGTCCTGGGTCTGCATGCAGATCGCCTGCGCTTGGGCTTCTGATTCGATGGCCTGCTCCAGCCCCATGTTCCATTCCTGATTCAGCATGGTCTTGGTCATGCCATGCGCGAACGTGGGGCCAGTGGCCAGTTCGAGAGCGAGAGAGGTTGCGGCCGGAAGCAACGCATCGCGCGCATGAAGTTGGTTGAAGAAGCCCCATGAATGCCCTTCTTCGGCTGTCATGGCACGGCCGGTGAACAGCAGTTCACTGGCGCGACCTTGACCAATGACCCTGGGCAGTAGGGCGCATGCCCCCATGTCTGCGCCAGCCAGGCCGACTCGGCTGAACAGGAAGGCGGTTCTGGCATGCGGGGTTCCCAGTCGCAGGTCACTGGCCAACGCCACCATGGCGCCTGCACCCGCACACACGCCATCCACGGCCGCAATCACCGGCTGAGGGCAGGCCCGTATGGCTTTGACGAGATCGCCCGTCATGCGGGTGAATGCAAGCAGTTCCGGCATCGACATGCGCGTCAGAGGACCGATGATGTCGTGGACATCACCACCCGAACAGAAATTGTCACCGGCGCCGTGGATCACGATGGCCCTGACATCGGTGGTGTAAGGGAGCATCCTGAACCAGTCCCTTAACTCGGCATAGGCGTCGAAGGTCAGGGGATTTTTCCGCTCCGGCCGGTTCAGGGTCACCATGGCGATGGCCTGACTGATCGCACAGTCGAAATGACGCGTTGGGTGCCCTGCCAGGGTGTGAAGCTGGTTGTGCATAGGGTTAGGGTGTTGAGGGGTCATTGGGTGCTTGGTGTTGTTTGACTTTGCCCAGCAATCGATACAGCTGGTCCATTTCACGCGGCGGTAGGCCCTGAAATGCCTCGACGATCCAGGCTTCGTGTGCTTCAGCCATCTGTTGGAATGCCTGATGACCGGCCTGGGTCAGGCGCACCCGAAACGCCCGACGGTCTTCCTGGACTTCGGTGCGTTCCACCAACCCCTCTGCCACCAGTTGATCGGTAATGCCGGTGACATTGCCCCCAGTGACCATCAGTCGCGCAGACAATTCTTTCATTCTGAGGCCTTCGGGGTGTCGCTCGAGTTGGGCCATCAGGTCGAAACGAGGCAGTGTGGTCGCGAAATGTTCACGCAATCCGGCACGAATGCGTTTCTCGATCAATTGGGTGCAGGTGAGCAGACGGAGCCACAGGCGCAGGGCTTCGGGGTGCTCGCTGTGCAGACGGGCCTCAAGGTCCAGGGTGATGGGGGGGGCGGATGGTGCCATGGCGATTTATGGGTGATGGCGGGCGAGTTCCCGATACAACTGGTCTCGTCCGCTGAGATAGGGCAGTGGCCAGTCCATGGCATGGCTTTGCAGTCGAGCCGCTTCATGCAGCGTCCAGGCGGGATTCGCCAAGTGCGGACGTCCGATCGCGCACAGGTCTGCACGGCCGGCCCCAATGATGCTGTTGGCGTGGTCGGCTTCGCTGATGGCCCCGACGGCCATCGTCAGGATGCCGGCTTCATTGCGTACGCGATCAGCGAATGGGGTCTGGTACATGCGGCCATACACAGGCCTGGCTGCGCGAGTGGTCTGTCCGGAGGACACGTCTATCAGATCGCATCCGGCCGCCTTGAATTGCTTGGCCATGGCCACGGCGTCGTCCGGCGTGTTGCCTCCCGGCGCCCAGTCGTGTGCAGAGATGCGGACGCTCATGGGTCGATCCGATGGCCATACACCACGCATGGCTTCAAAGATCTCGATCGGATACCGGCAGCGATTCTCCAGTGAGCCACCGTATTCATCCTGGCGCTGGTTGGTGAGCGGGCACAGAAAGCTGGACAGCAGATAGCCATGGGCACAGTGCAGTTCGAGCCAGTCAAAACCGGCAACGGCGGCACGACGGGCAGCCGAAACAAAGTCGGCTTTCAGGCATTCCATGTCCTGCTGGGTCATGGATTTCGGTGTCTGATTCTGCGGGCCGTATGCCACGGCGCTGGCGGCCATCAAAGGCCAGTTGGGCGGGCTTTCTGGCTGTCCATCGATGGCAGGCAGGGGGTCATCGATGGACTCCCAACCCAACTGGGTCGATCCTTTGGGTCCGCTGTGTCCGAGTTGCAGGCCGATGGCTGCCGAGCTTTCTGCGTGAACAAAGTCGACAATCCGCTGGAAGGCTCGCATCTGGCTGTCGTTCCAGAGACCCGGGCAGGCGGGTGTGATTCGCCCTTCGGGTGTCGGACTCGTCATTTCAACCATCACCATGGCGGCGCCCCCCATGGCTCTGGCACCGAGATGGACCAGATGGTATTCGCCCACCACCCCCTCCTGGGCCTTGTACTGGGCCATGGGAGAGACCACGATGCGATTTTTCAGGTGAAGGCCGCGGATGTCCAGCGGCAGGAGCATGGGTGGGGTGGGTGGTCGTGCCGAGTTGGGGACATGAGCGGTTTGTGTCGACAGCCAGCGCTCATAGCCTTCCAGCCATTGCGGGTCTCGCAAGCGAAGATTTTCGTGGCTGATGCGCTGGCTTCGGGTGAGCAGCGAGTAGGTGAACTGCTCGATGTCCATACCGGTGTAGCGGTGCACATTTTCAAACCACTCGGTGGAGTTTCGGGCGGCATTCTGGATCTTCAGAACCTCCACGCTGCGCCGGGCTTCATACCGGGCCAGTTGGTCCTTGAGCGAGCCGGAACCCGCCAGTTCAGCGCTGAGGTCGATCGCGTCCTCCAGAGCCAGTTTGGTGCCGCTGCCGATGGAGAAGTGGGCGGTGTGCGCGGCATCGCCCATGAGGACGATCGGCACTTCCCGATCCTGCCCGACGGATTGCCAGTGCACCCAGGATTGGCAGATCACGCGAGGAAAACGGATCCAGACGGCAGAGCCACGCAGATGCGAGGCATTGCTGATCAGGCGATGGCCATCGAGATAACGTGCGAACAACCGCTCGCAAAAGGCGATGCCTTCTTCCTGGCTCATTTGGTCCAGGCCGTGCGCCCGCCAGACGGCTTCGGGCGTCTCGACGATGAAGGTCGAGGTGTCGGCGTTGAATTGGTAGGCATGGGCCTGAAACCAACCGTGTTCGGTTTCTTCGAAAGCGAACGTGAAAGCATCGAAGGTTTTGTGTGTGCCTAGCCAGACGAAGCGACAGAGTCGGGTATCGATGTCGGGCTGGAATGTGTCTGCATATCGAGCCCGGACCCGACTGTTGAGTCCGTCGCTGGCAATGACCAGATCGGCCTCATAAAGCTCGGCCAGCTTCTGGTCATCGGTGACCTCGGTTTCAAAGACCAGCTCGACGCCCAGCTCGACGCAACGGCTCTGGAGAATGTTCAGCAGCTGTTTGCGACCAATCCCGCAGAAACCATGCCCTGTCGATCGGACCGATCGACCTTTGAAGAAAACCTCGATGTCGTCCCAGTGGTTGAACGCATCCCCGATCTGCTGACCGGTGACATCGTCAGCCAGGTGAAGATTTTCCAGTGTGGCATCGGAAAACACCACCCCCCAGCCGAACGTGTCATAGGGGCGATTGCGTTCAACGACCACCACCCGGTGCAGAGGGTTCTGCTTTTTCATGAGCAGACCAAAATACAGGCCAGCCGGACCACCACCAATACAAAGAATATTCATGGCAATTTGTTTAGGTTTAAACAAATTGTGCGATAAGCCGTCTGGATTCAGACAGCGGGAATACCCTGATGTAGATCAAATCCCTGTTTGGTTTTGGGAACCTCTGACGCATCCACGTGACAGAATGAAGAGGGCATTCAGGTGAAAGGAAATCAGATGGTCTATCGTTTCAAAACCAAAGCCACTGGCGATGTGGTCATGCTGGATCAGAATGGCAAGCAGTTGCTGGAGATCCTCGGCAAGGACCCTGCTGGGCCAGGCATTCTGCTGGTTGAACAGATGCCCGGTGCCATCGAGGCCATTCACAAGGCCGTGGCGCATGAGGAGGCCGAGTTTGAGCGCCGAAAACAGGAGGCCATGGAAAAAGGGGAATACGTGCCTGACCCTGAACGGATCACGTTGCGCACCCGGGTGGCGCCTTTTCTCGAGATGCTGACCCATTGTCAGCGGGAAAATGCCGAAGTGGTCTGGGGTGTCTAGTGGTTGGCTGAAGCCAGACGCTCCAGGCATGCGCGTATCGGCATGCCTGGATGTATGCCCATGGCCTGAGCCAATCGGTTGGTGTGGCTGACGATTCCGTCATCAAGGGTGCTTCGGGCTTGTCCGATCCGAGCCGAGTGGTGAGACACGGTGCAGGCAGCCAGGCCTTCGGCTTGCAGTATTTCCAGGCCAGCGATGCCAGCTTCGTCTTTTCCAACGCCTGCGTCGTTGAAGACGCTAAGCAGAGGGCGAGCCATTCGCGCGTAGCCCGCTGCGCTGGCCCCTCCATGTGAACCGCTGATCGCGATGCATCCCCGATCAGCCGCTGTCAGCTCCGTGATCGAATCGATGACGCGAATGATCGTTGTCACTGGAAAAAAGAAACCCCTGGTCATCCAGGGGTTTGCAGTGGGGCAAGCGATTAATCCGCGTACTGGCCCGCCTTGTCGATGGCGGCTTTGAGTTTGGTGATCTGATCGGCCACAAAGGCTTTGTGTCCCTGAGGGGTGACACGGTTATCGTTCACCACAATGGCGCCCAGTGCCTTCTGCTTCTGGATGAAGTCGGGGTCCTTGAGCGCGGCCTGGAGCGCATCGTTGAGCTTCTTCGTCACGGCTGCTGGCGTTCCTTTGGGCGCATACAGGCCGTGCCAGATGGTGAGGTTGAAGCCTCGGAGGCCCATTTCCTGAAGCGACGGGTAGTGCTTGAGCACCGGGTGATCAGACAGAGGGCGTGCGGTGGTGACGGCGAATGCCTTGATCCGACCGGCTTCGATCTGGCTCGTGGTGTTGGTGGTCTGGTCACACATCACGTCCACCTGTCCGCCAATCAGGGCATTCATGGCCGGCGCCGTGCCACCAAAGGGGATGGTGGTCATGGCTTGACCTGCCGCAATGGCAGATTGCCACATCAGGCCGCAGAGGTGGGAGGCTGAACCCAGGCCGGCATGGGCCAGGTTGAGTTTGCCCGCGTTGGCACGAATGTAGTTTTCAAAATCCCGGTAGGTGTTGGCAGGCAGTTGAGGCTTACCCACCAGCGTCATCGGCACGTCATTGATCATGCCGAGGTATTCGAAATCTTCCAGGGCGTTGAATTGCAGTCGGCGATACAGCCCGGCTGTCGATGCCATGCCGATGTGCCAGACCAGCAGGGTGTGGCCATCTGGCTGAGCCCGTGCCGCACGGGTTGCACCGATGGTACCGCCCGCACCGGCCGCGTTTTCAACCACGATGTTGGCATTGCCGAGATGCTTGCGCATGGCTTCGGCCAGTTGTCGGGCCACGGTGTCGGTCGGGCCGCCAGCAGCGAAGGGGACGATGAACGAGATGGGCTTGGTGGGAAAGTCCTGCGCGTAAGCACCCATGGCAAAGGTGGCCGCGATGGCGAATGACGCCAGTTTCTTCATGCAAGTCTCCTGCTTTTGGTGAAAAATCCCATCCTAAATGCCGGTGCAGGAATGTCCATCGCGGAAAGTACGTAGATACATTCCCTGATGGATCGGATGTCAGTCGTACTTGCGTGCGTCCTCAATCACTTTGCCATCGTTGGGTAGAGAGCCTAAAGCGTGAAAGTGCACATCACCCCTCAGTTTGGTGATGTCCCTCACGCTGTGTTCGATGGAAGTCCGGATCGGGGCATGACCGTCCGGCAGGGGCGAAGCCATCTCCACATGCAAAGCCATCTGGTCGTCTGCCATCGCGCCTGTCACGACGAGTCGGGCCTTGGCGATTTCCGGATGGCGACGGGTGATGTCGGCCACCTGTGACGGGTGAACGAACATGCCTTTGATTTTGGTGGTCTGATCGGCTCGCCCAAGCCATCCCCGGATTCGGGTATTGGTGCGGCCACTGGGGCATGAACCCGGCAGGATCGCCGACAGGTCACCTGTGCCGAAGCGAACCAGAGGGTAGTCGGGGTTGAGAACCGTGACCACCACTTCGCCCACTTCGCCAGCCGGGACTGGGTCGCCCGTGCCAGGTCTGACAATTTCCAGGATGACCTTTTCGTCAAGGACCAGTCCCTCGCGGCTCGCGGTTTCATAAGCAATCAGTCCGGCGTCGGCGGTGGCATAGCACTGATAGGCCTGAATGCCCTTGTCGATGAGCCAGTCGCGCAAGGAGGGGGGGAAGGCCTCACCCGAGACCAGTGCCTTGCGAAAGCTGAGCACCTGCCCCATTTGGGTCGCCTTTTCAACCAGGATTCTGAGAAAACTGGGGGTGCCGGCGTAGGCCTCGGGCTTGAGATCGGAGATGGCTGCCAGTTGCTGCTCGGTGTTGCCCACGCCACCGGGTACCACGGTACAACCCAGCGCATGGGCACCACTTTCCATGATCCAGGCGCCAGGGGTCAGGTGATAGCTGAAACAGTTATGCACCAGTTCACCGCTTTCGAAGCCGGCCGCCGCCATGGCACGACCTGAACGCCAGTAATCGGTTGCCTGGCCTTCAGGTTCGTAAATGGGGCCAGGCGACTGAAAGACACGCCGGGCACCGGCAGCACGAACGAGTCCTTTCCAGCCGATGGCCGAAAATCCACCAAACGGATCCTGGCCAGCTTGCCGACTGGCCTGCTGCCTTTCAAGCAGTTCGTGTTTGCGAACCACGGGCAAGGTTGCAAGGGCCTCTCGGGTGGTGATGGTGTCCGGGTTCACGCCAGCCAGCAAGCTGGCGTATGCCTGGGTGCGGGATTGGGCGTGGCGTATGTGAGCGGGCAGCGAGGCCATCAGAGTGGCTTCACGGTCGGCTGGTGCTCGGGTTTCCAGGGCATCGAAAAAGGCTGGCATGGCACGGACTCGGCGAAAGGAAAAACGGAAGGCCTGGGGTTTGAATCAGGCAAGCCAGCGCTTGCGGCGTTTGTAACTCTTCACATCCTTGAAGCTCTTGCGCTCCGAACCGCCCATGCCGAGGTAGAACTCCTTGACGTCTTCGTTGTTGCGCAGATCCTCGGCTTTGCCATCCATCACGATGCGCCCGCTCTCCATGATGTAGCCGTAGTCGGCATAGCGCAGAGCCATGTTGGTGTTCTGCTCGGCGAGCAGGAAAGTGACCCTTTCCTTCTGGTTCAAATCTTTGACGATCTCGAACACCTCTTCGACGATCTGGGGGGCCAGCCCCATGGAGGGCTCGTCCAGCAGCACCACATTGGGGTTGGCCATGATGGCGCGCCCGATCGCGCACATCTGCTGTTCGCCGCCCGAGGTGTAGGCGGCCTGGCTGGTGCGGCGTGTCTTCAGCCGCGGGAAGTAGTTGTAGACTTTTTCCAGGTTGGCATCGACCTCGGCCTTGCTCTTGCGGGTGTAGGCTCCCGTGAGCAGGTTTTCTTCGATGGTGAGGTGGGCAAAACAATGTCGACCCTCCATGACCTGCACAACGCCGCGCTGCACGAGGTCGGCGGGCGTGAGGTTCTCGATGCGTTCGCCGCGCAGTTCGATGCTGCCTTTGGTGACCTCGCCGCGTTCCCCTTTCAGCAGGTTGGACACGGCGCGCAAGGTGGTCGTTTTCCCAGCGCCGTTGCCGCCGAGAATGGCGGCGATCTGGCCTTCTGCCACCTGGAGAGACACGCCTTTGAGCACCAGGATCACGTGGTTGTAGATGACCTCGATGCCGTTGACGTTCAGGACGATGTTGGGATTGCTCATGTTGGACCTTGGGAATGACAGATCGGTAGTTCAGTCACACGGATTCGATGGAGGTCAAACCCGTGCGACTGAAGGCTGGTGACAGCCTTCAGTGGTCAGTCACTGATCAGGACTGGCAATCAGACGGCGGACGACGGGTCAGACCCTTCTCGCGGGCGTACTGATCTGCCGAAGCCTTGACCAGCGGCCGGATGATCTGTTCGTCGGCCTGCAGCCAGTCGGAGGCCCATTCGAAACCGTTGCCGGTCCAGGTGTGGACCCGTGCCCATGAAGCACCCATGTGATCGTTGCACGAGGTGGAAATCGGACCACGCAGCACACCTTTGAAACCCAATTGGTCCAGACGAGCCTGAGTGATGTTCAGGTTTTCGTAACCCCAACGGGCTTGCTCCGGCGTCATGTGCTTGCCTTTACCAAAGCGCTCCTGTGCACGGAACACGCCTTCAGTGGCCAGCATGGCGCCAACCACCCCACGCATGTACAGCACATCACCGACCTCGGCACGCGGGCCTGTGCCCTGACCCTTGTCGTGAACCTGGGTCAGGATGGCCTTGACCACGTCGGCGTTCTTCTCGGCGCCGTGTTGCATCATGACCGCGTTGTAACCCTTGGCCGCCTGGCCGATGTCGCGCAGATCGGGTTCTGCGCCAGACCACCAGGTACCGAACATGCGCTCACGTGGGTAACCCACCGCAATCGCTTCGCGAATGGCGGTAGCGGTCATGACACCCCAAGTCTGCAGGATCACATAGTCAGGACGGGACTGACGGACTTGCAGCCAGATGGCTTTCTGCTCCACGCCTGGAGCCGGGATAGGCAGCAGCTGCAAGGTGAAGCCGTGCGCGGCTGCACGCTCCTGCAGAATGGGCAGCAATTCCTTGCCAAACGGGCTGTCGTGATAGCCGACGGCAATCCGCTTGCCCTTCAGCTTGTCCCAGCCACCTTCTTTGTTGGCGAGGTGCTTCAGAATCACATCACCGGCCACCCAGTAGTGACCAATCAGCGGGAAATTCCACTTGAAGATGCCGCCATCGGCCGAGTCGCTACGACCATAGCCCGAGGTGATCAGCGGGATCTTGTCGGCGCCCACCTTTTCGGTCAGTGCAAACGTGATGCCGGTCGAGAGCGGCTGGAACACGGTGGCACCGCCGTGGCGTCCCTTGAGGCGTTCGTAGCATTCCACGCCACGGTCAGTGGCGTAGGCGGTTTCACACTCTTCGACCAGTGTTTGCACGCCGTTGATGCCACCTCGTGCATTCACCAGCTTCATGTAATCGGCGTAGCCGTTGGCGAATGGCGTGGCATTGGGGGCGACGGGTCCTGTGCGCCCGGTCAGACTGGGAAAGAACTGAACGGCGCTCGAAGCCATCGCGGCCGTGGTGGTCAGGCCGGTGGTCAGCGCAGCAGCTGCCATGGTGGCCGCAAGGGCGAGATGTCGCAATTTCATGGATTGTCTCCTTCTAAAAAACACCTACCAAAGCACACGCGAGATGAATGCCCCCGAGGTGTCGAGCAGGGCATTCACGTTGAAAAATCAGTGAGGGAAAGGCCACAGGCGCAACTTCTGCTTGCCGATGCTCCATAGCTTGGCCAAGCCGTGCGGTTCCTTGATCAGGAACCAGACGATGAGGGCGCCAAAAATCATGAATTCGGCATGCGAGATCATCGAGGTGGAAATGGACACGCCGAACAGACCGCCGATCCACGGCAGGAACTGGTTCAGGAAAATGGGCAGCACCACGATGAAGGCCGCGCCGAAGAAGCTGCCCATGATCGAGCCCAGTCCCCCGATGATCACGATGAACAGGAGCTGAAAGGAGCGGTTGATGTCAAAAGCCAGAGGTTCCCAGGACCCCAGGTGAACGAACGCCCACAAGGCGCCGGCCACGCCGATGATGAAGGAACTGACCGCAAAGGCACTGAGTTTGGCGTACATGGGGCGGATGCCAATCACCGAAGCGGCCACGTCCATGTCGCGAATGGCCATCCATTCGCGACCGATGGCAGAGCGCACCAGATTCTTCGCGAGCAAGGCAAAGACGACGGTGAAGCCCAGGCAGAACAGGTACTTTTCCATCGGTGTGTCGATCCGCCAGCCCAGCAGCGACAGGTTGGACACAGCCACCGAGCCGGAGGTGCTGTTGTTGGTGAACCAGTCAACACGCGCAAAGGCCCAGTCAAAGAAGAACTGCGCTGCCAGGGTGGCCACGGCCAGGTAGAGGCCCTTGACTCGCAAACTGGGAATGCCAAAGGCAATACCCGCCAGCATCGAGAAAACTCCGCCAGCCAGCAGGGCCACGATCAGTGGCATGCCATCGATGCGGACAAACGTGTTGTAGGCCATGTAGGCACCCACCGCCATGAAGGCGCCGGAGCCCAGAGAGATCTGGCCGCAGTAACCCACGAGAATATTCACGCCTATCGCCGCCAGTGAGAGGATGACGAAGGGAATCAGCACCGCGCGGAAGAGGTACTCGTCAGCCAGAAACGGCACCGCAATGAAGGCAAAGGCAATCAGTGCCAGGATGACGATGCGGTCCTGTGCAATCGGGAAAATCTGCTGATCGGCTTGGTAGGACGTCTTGAACTGACCGTTTTCTCTGTACAACATGTTTTATCTCCTCAAACCCGGTCAATGATTTTTTCGCCGAACAAACCTTGTGGGCGGAACAGCAGGAACACGAGTGCCAGCACGTAAGCGAACCAGATCTCGATGCCGCCGCCAATGATGGGGCCGAGGTAGACCTCCGACATTTTTTCACCGACCCCGATGATCAGGCCGCCAATGATGGCGCCTGGCACCGAGGTGAGACCGCCCAGAATGATCACGGGAAGGGCCTTCAGCGCCACGGTGGTCAGCGAAAACTGCACCCCGATCTTGGAGCCCCAGATGATCCCGGCCACCAGGGCGGTGATCCCCGCCACAAACCATACGATCACCCACATGCGGCCCAGCGGGATACCGATGGACTGGGCGGCCTGGTGATCGTCAGCCACGGCTCGAAGTGCTCGACCCGTTCCGGTTTTCTGAAAGAACAAAGTCAAAGCCGCGACCAAGATGGCCGCCACCACGGCCGCAATCAGGTCCTCTTTGTTGATGAGCAGACCACCCTCGAACACCCCTTCCATGATGAAGATCGGTTCCTTGGGCATGCCAACATCAATGGAGTAAACAGAACTGCCAAAGACGGTCTGACCAAATCCGTCGAGAAAGTAGGTGATGCCCAAAGTGGCCATCAGCAAGGTGACCCCTTCCTGGTTGACCAGATGACGGAGCACCAATCGCTCCACCAGCCAGGCAAAGGCCAGCATGCAAAGGGTGGCCAGGAAAAAAGCCACCACGTTGGCCATCAGCTTGCTTTCGAAGCCAAACCATTGCGGCACCCATTCGGAGAAGCGCGCCATGGCAAGGGCTGCGAACAGCACCATCGCGCCTTGCGAGAAGTTGAAAACGCCTGAGGCCTTGAAAATGAGCACGAACCCCAATGCCACGAGGGCATAAAGCATGCCGGCCATCAGGCCGCCCATCAACACTTCTAAGAAAAATCCCATGTTGTGTCTCCTCAGTGGCTGGTGCCCAGGTAGGCGCTGATCACGTCTTCGTTGTTGCGCACTTCGTCGGGCGTGCCGTCAACCGCTCATG
>CAZEZY010000041.1:0-17578 GCA_964516635.1 uncultured Tepidimonas sp.
GGCCGTGCAGTATCCCGACGGTTACTTCAAGATCAAGGACCGCAGCAAGGACATCATCATCTCCGGCGGTGAAAACATCTCGTCCATCGAGGTCGAGGATGTGATCTATCGCCACCCGGCCGTGCTGGCCGCGGCCGTGGTGGCCCGACCGGATGCCCGGTGGGGCGAGACCCCTTGTGCCTTCATCGAGCTGAAGGCCGGCGCCGAGGTGTCGGTCGATGAGATGGTGGCGCACTGCAAGCGGCATCTGGCCGGTTTCAAGGTGCCGCGCGCCATCGTGTTTGGCGAATTGCCCAAGACCAGTACCGGCAAGATCCAGAAGTTCGAATTGCGCAAGCAGGCCGGTTCGGCGTCGGCGATCGACGTCTAGGCGGCCACGACGCGGTTCTTGCCTGAGCGCTTGGCGGCGTACATGGCCTGGTCAGCGCGCTGGATGATCTGCTCCAGCGTTTCGCCGGGCTGCACTTCGACCACCCCGGCACTGAAGGTGATCATCACGTGCGCATCGCCTTCCAGAAAGATCTGCTTGGTGAGTTCGCGCTGGAGTCGGCTAAGGACTTCGATGGCTTCGGTACGGGTGGTGTCTGGCAGGATCACGATAAACTCTTCCCCGCCGTAGCGGGCCACCGAATCATGTGGTCGAAGGGAATGCTTGGTCACATTGGCCAGGTGCTGGAGTGCGGCATCGCCCGTCACATGCCCGAGCCGGTCGTTCAGTCGCTTGAAATCGTCAATGTCCAGCAAGGCCATGCAGACCGTGGTGCCCGATCGGCTGGCGCGGGCGAGTTCCTTGTGCATCACGTCGGCCATGCCCTGGCGGTTGAGCAAGCCGGTCAGCAGGTCGTGACTGGCGAGTTCGCTCATGCGGTCGAGGGCTTCGCGCAGGCGCTGGATTTCCCCTTCGGCCTCTTCGGCCCGGTTTCGCAGCAAGCCGAGCTCCTGGGTGGTCTGTCTGGACTCCTCGGCCAGGCTACGTGCCGACTGGATTGCCGATTGCAGCACAGGCGCCAGATCGGTGAGACTGGTGGCCTGGTCCAGCTCCTGGGCGCATGCCTCGAAGCGATGCTGGTACTCGGCGCTGCTCTCGCTGGTCTGAGCCAGCTTCTGCAGGAAGGTGTTCAGCGACTGCTTCATGACGAGCTGGGCCGCCGCGGTCTGCTCCTGCGCCTCGATCTGCTTGTGGATCAGTGCCCTGAGCTTGGTTTCCACATCCTCCAGTCGCCTCATGGAGAGCGGCGGCATTGTGGCCTGAATCAGGGCTTCCAGCTGGCCTTGCAGCCAGGGGTTTTCCGGGTTGATGGCCTTGATGTTGTCGAAAACCGATCGCAACAGGCTCAGCAGGGTGTCCCGGATCCGGGCCTGATCCTCCGCCACGAAAGACAGCCGGAAGGCAAAATCCGACATCAGCTTGCGCAAGGTGGGCAGGTGCTGCGTATCCAGGCGCAGGAAAGCGGTCAGCTCTTCGCTCAGACTGAGCATCCGGGCATCGTCCTGCCCGAGGGCTGGCATGGCAAACGTCACGATCCGGGCCAGTTGCTCGCGCAGATCGGGTGGGAAACTGTGTTCTTCCACCAGGGCAATCGCGGTGGTTTCCTTGCGATCGGGGATGGCGGTGGCTGCCCGAAGCTGGGGCAACAGGACTTTTTCCACATCGTCCCAGCTGTGCATGCTCACGGCCTTGGTGAACTGGGCCTTGAAACGCTGCTGGGCAGGTGTCTGTTCGGGCAGCTGGGCGCCAATGTGTCGGAGATGCTCCAGGGGAAAAGGCTTGAGCGGCCGGGTGCCGGCCACTTCGTGATAGACGGTGGTGAAATGCTCAGGCGTGGGCGCCAGCTTGCGGGCAGCAAGCCGCTTCACCGTTTCCCGAGCGATTTCCTGAGGCGTCGATACCGACATGACCTGTGTCGTGGTGTCTATATCTCGCATCTTACACGGCGGTCAGGCCGTTCCGGCCGTGGGGTTTCAGCGGGGTGCCATGCGGATGGCTCCGTCGAGCCGGATCACCTCGCCATTGAGCATGTCGTTCTCGATGATGTGTCTGACGAGTTTGGCGTAGTCTTCAGGGCGCCCCAGGCGGGAAGGAAATGGGACGCTCGCGGCCAGGGCATCCTGCACCTCCTGTGGCATCCCAAACAGCATGGGTGTGCCAAAAATGCCAGGGGCGATGGTCATGTTGCGGATGCCGTTGCGAGACAAGTCACGCGCGATCGGCAGCGTCATGCCGACCACGCCCCCTTTGGATGCCGCGTAAGCCGCCTGGCCGATCTGTCCGTCGTAAGCCGCGACCGATGCCGTGGAAATCATCACGCCGCGCTCACCCGTGGGTTCGGGTTCGTTCTTGCACATGGCGTCGGCGGCCAGCCGGATCATGTTGAAGGTACCCACCAGATTGACCATGATGGTTTTGGTGTAGAGCGACAGGGCGTGAGGGCCGTTTTTGCCCACGGTTTTTTCGGCGGGGGCAATGCCCGCGCAGTTCACCAGCCCCCTCAGCTTGCCCATCGAAACCGCCTGGGCCACCACGGCCTGACCATCGGCTTCGCTGCTGACATCGCATTTGACAAAGGCGCCCCCGATCTCGCGGGCCACCGCCTCCCCTTTGTCCACCTGCATGTCAGCCACCACCACGTGGCCGCCCTGCTGGGCCAGCATGCGGGCGGTGCCTTCACCGAGACCGGATGCGCCACCCGTGACGATAAACACCTTGCCTTGAATCTCCATCTGCCGCTCCTTGTTGACGTTTACGTAAACGTCAATTATCACCCAGAATGAGACCCGCATGAAGCGGGTCTTCCGATGGGTTTATCCGTTCACTTGAAACCGACGCGGTCCAGCATCTGCTGGATTTTGGTCAGGTTTTTGGCTACCACACCCAGGGCAATCGTGTCCTGCTTGAAGTTGTCACCCCCGATGGACTTCAGGGCGGGGTTGTCCACCTTCACGCCCTTGGCCGTGGGGTATTCGTTGTTGCCATTGGCAAAGTAGTCCTGGGCGAACGGACTCGACAGGAACTCCAGAAACAGGATGGCGTTGTCGCGGTTTTTCGCATGCTTGGCAACGGCCGCACCGGCAATGTTCATGTGGGTCCCGGTCGTGGCCTGATTCGGGTGAATCACCCGGACTTTTTCCATCACGGCGCGGTCTTCTGCCTTGCCAGACTTGATCAGGCGGGCGAGGTAATAGGAGTTGCTGATCGCAACGGCACATTCTCCGGCAGCCACGGCGCGAACTTGATCGGTGTCGCCGCCTTTCGGCGCGCGGGCCATGTTGTTGACCAGGCCTTTGAGCCAGGCTTCACCTCGCTGATCGCCCAGGCGCTCGACCACCGTCGCAAACAGGGACAGGTTGTAGGGGTGCGAACCGGAGCGGGTGCACAGCAGGCCCTTGAGCTTCGGGTCAGCGAGTTGCTCGTAGGTCTGCACATCTTCGGGCTGGATGCGCTTCGGGTCGTACACGATCACGCGGGCACGGGTGGAAAATCCGGTCCACGTCACGCCATCGGGCGTGGCATTCGCGCGCAGGTTGGCGGGAATGGCCGCATCGAGCTTGGCGGACTTGATGGGCTGAAACAGCCCTTGGGCGTCGGCTGCTGCCATGCGGGCGGCATCGACCATCAGCACCACATCGGCCGGGGAGGCGGCGCCTTCGGCGCGCAATCGGGCCACCACGCCGGCATCGTCGGCGTCCACCCGGTTGATCTTGATGCCGGTGGTCCGGGTGAATGTGTCGTACATCACCTCGTCAGACTGGTAATGGCGTGCAGAATAGATGTTGAGAACTTTGTCCTGAGCCATGCCGGTGGTGGCAACGGCGCTCAGGGCCATGGCGCTCAGCAGGAACGAAAGGGTTTTGTGCAGTTTCATGAGAGACCTGTAAAGAGGTGGTGGTTGAACAAATCCGGTGCTATCTTAACATGAACGAGAATGATTCTTCTTTGTTTCTTGAGTCTTTGTCAGGGTTGATCGCATGAACACACGTCGGGCAGCCGTGCTGGCCATGGCCTCGGTGCTGGCGGGTTGTGGTTCGCTCGGGCCTTCTTCGCCCGGGCCGGCGCCAATCCCTGTGCCCCCCGAGCCCACCCCGACCCGGGCTCCAAGGCTTGGCATCGCCCTGGGAGGGGGCGCCGCGAGGGGGTTTGCGCACATTGGCGTGATCCAGGTGCTGGAGCGGGAAGGCATACGGCCGGATCTGGTGGCCGGTACCTCGGCCGGCAGTCTGGTGGCCGTCTTGTACGCCAGCGGGATGAATGGTGCACAACTCGAACAGGCCGCACTCGAGATGGAGGAGGCCACCATAGCCGACTGGACCCTGCCGTTTTTCAACCGGGGACTCCTGCGAGGTGAAGCGCTGGCCCGTTTTGTCAACCGCAAGGTCCAGGGCCGACGGTTGCAGGACATGAATCTGCCAGTCGGTGTACTGGCCACCGATCTGGTTTCGGGCAGGGGGGTGCTGTTCCAGCGTGGCGATGCCGGAACCGCGGTTCGGGCCTCCAGTTCGGTGCCCGGTGTTTTCACACCCGTTTCGATTGGCGGTCGCGACCACGTCGATGGCGGTCTGGTGGCGCCGGTTCCGGTGGAACAGGTCCGTGCCATGGGGGCCGAGGTGGTGCTGGCGGTGGACATATCCAGTGTCCCCGAGGAGGCATCGGGCAACGATGCGCTCAGGGTGCTCCTGCGAACGTTCACGATCATGGGGCAGAGCATCAACCGCCTGTTGATGAGCCAGGCCGATGTGGTTGTTCGCCCAGGGTTGGCCGGTGTGGGCAGTGCCGATTTTGCAGCCAGACGTCAGGCCATTGCCGCAGGCCGCGAGGCGATGGATCGGATGCTGCCCACCTTGCAACAGCAGTTGCTGGCCGGTCGAAAGCCCATCACCCCAGGGGCGCGACCATAAAAAAAGGGCTTCGCGAGGCGAAGCCCTTAAAGGGTCCCTGAATCCGATTTCGAAGAGACCCGAGGAGACAACCGGTACGACGGCACCCCTGGCGTATCAACGCTTGCGGGTGCTGCTCTTGGGGGCCGTGGTCATGTTGCTGGCCATGGCGTTGAAGTTGGATTCGGCCATTTCGCTGGCCTGCTTGACGGCTTTCTGAACGTTTTCCATCGCGCTGGTGGCAGCAGAGACGGCGTTCTTCATCACCGCCACGGCGGTTTCAGAGCCGGCCGGTGCGTTCTTGGCCACGTTGTCAACCACCGCCATGAATTTCTGCTGGGCTTCGGCGCCTTGAGCTTCGGCGGCTTTCGCGAATTCGCTGCTGGTGCCCGATGCGATTTCGTAGATCTGGCGGCTGTAAGCGGCGGCTTTCTCGGCCAGGGGCTGCATCAGCGATGCCTGCATGGCCAGCAGTTCCTGGGCGTCCTTGACGCTGAGCAGGGCCTGGGCGTTGCTGGCCGAATCGTTCAGTGCGGCTTTGGTGGCCTGCACGTTGAGTTCCATCAGCTTTTCAACGCCTTCAAAAGCCTTCTGGGTCAGGCCGAAGAGGGTTTCGATATTGGCTTTGTGAGCGGCCATCATTTGTTCAGCGGTCAACATAACAAACTCCTGAAAGTGAGGGGTGAGGGGTTGTCGCGCTTCGGTCTGATGGGTTCATCAAAGAATGCTGCGCTGCAACATGATTCGTATTATAGGGATCGGAGATTTTTTTGCAAGTGTTTTTTGCTGCACTGCAACAAAAAGTTTTTACCCCTATAACCGGGTCACGGCAGCCGGTTGACATTGCCCGCACAATTCGCCTGTGCAAGCCTTCTACGCCGATCATTTCGTTTTGCCTTTGCCCGATGGGCACCGCTTTCCCATGGGCAAGTATGCGGCTTTGCGTGAGCGCCTGGCCCTGCATCTGCCCGACGTCCAGCTGCAGGAGGCCTTGCCCGCCACCGATGGGGAACTGGCCCTGGTGCACCACCCGCGCTACATTGCAGCCGTGGCCCATGGGCAACTCTCGGAGGCCGAGCAACGCGAAATCGGTTTTCCCTGGAGCCCGGCCATGGCCGAGCGCGCCCGGCGATCGGTGGGGGCCACGGTTCAGGCCTGTCGCACGGCACTGGGGGGAGGGGGGCTTGCCGCCAATCTCGCGGGCGGAACGCACCATGCCTATGCCCACAAGGGCGGCGGCTTCTGTGTCTTCAATGACGCGGCCGTGGCGGCTCGCCTCATGCAGGCCGAGTGGGTGCGGCAGGGCATCGCGCATCGTCAGCGCCCCTTGCAGGTGGCCATCATCGATCTGGATGTGCATCAGGGCAATGGCACGGCCAGCATCTTTCGAGACGACCCGACCGTGTTCACGTTGTCCCTCCATGGCGAGAAAAACTTTCCCTTCCGCAAGGAGCCGAGCGATCTGGACGTGGAACTCCCGGACGGTTGTCAGGACGCGGCCTATATCGAGGCACTGGAGTGGGCCCTGGCTGAACTGTCCCACCGTTTCAACCCCGATCTGATCATCTACCTGGCCGGTGCCGACCCTCACGAGGGCGACCGGCTGGGACGCCTGCGGCTTTCGGATGATGGCATGGAGGCGCGCGACCGCCGCGTGTTCGACTGGGCCCTGCATCGGCGAGTGCCGATGGCGATGACCATGGCAGGGGGGTATGGGCGCGACATCGAATCGACCTTGCGGGTGCAACTCAACACCTGGCGGCTGGCCCTGTCACATTGGCAGCGCTGGCAGGCGCTCGACACCCCGGTGCACTGGCAGAATGTGCTCGCATGAATGCGCCTGTTCCTTCGTCCCGGCCGCGGCCTGAGGCCCGCTCCGCTTACCGGGTATTCCGGTCCATCGGCACCCGATGGATGGACAACGATGTCTACGGCCACGTGAACAACGTCGTTTACTACAGCTGGTTTGACACCGCGGTCAATGCCTGGCTCATCGAGCAGGGTGCCCTCGACATCCATCATGGCGAGGTCATTGGACTGGTCATCGAAACCCAGTGCAATTACTTCGAGCCCCTCGCTTTTCCGCAGACCGTTCATGCGGGCCTGCGGGTCGGGCACCTGGGTCGGTCCAGCGTGCGCTACGAAGTGGGCCTGTTTGCGGACAGGGGAACCACCACGGCCGCTGCCGGGCATTTCGTGCATGTCTATGTGGACCGCCTGACCCGGCGACCCGTTCCCCTTCCCCCGTCGTTGAAGCGCGTGCTTGAAGCCCTGTGCTGAACCATGGGGCCACGCTTTGCCGACATAATTGACGCGAACGTCAATTTCAACCCTCAGGAGACACCCATGACCAGCCAGACCGCGGCACGCCCTGCCGTTTCAGACCCTGCCAGCGTGGACGCTGCACTGCTGGGCCGGATGTCGGTGCGGGCGTTCCTGCCACGACCGGTCCCGCGTGAAACCATCGAGCACCTGCTGCAACTGGCCAGCCGGGCCCCTTCGGGCACCAACACCCAGCCCTGGAAGGTGTATGTGCTCCAGGGGGCGAGTCGGCAGTCACTGGTCGACAAGGTGTGCGCGGCCCACGATGCCATTCGCGACAACCCGGCGCTCGCTGCCGAGTACCAGGAGGCCTACGACTACTACCCGAAACAGTGGGTCAGCCCCTACATCGACCGCCGGCGCGAAAACGGCTGGAGTCTCTATGGCCTGCTGGGTATCGGCAAGGGCGACAAAGACAAGATGCACGCCCAGCATCAGCGCAACTTCCGTTTCTTTGACGCGCCGGTCGGCATCATGGTCACCATCGACCGGATCATGGGAGGCGGTTCCCTGGTGGACACGGGGATGTTCCTTCAGAACCTGATGGTGGCCGCCCGCGCGCACGGGCTCGATACCTGTCCGCAGGCCGCCTGGAATGGCTACGCCCGCATCATCCTGCCTCACGTGGGGGCATCCGACAACGAAATGCTGGTCTGTGGCCTGTCGCTCGGCTATGCCGACCCGGCTGACCCGGTCAACACCTTTCACACGCCCCGGGTGCCGGTGGCGGATTTCACCACCTGGCTCGAATGAGCCTTCCACAGGAAACCTTCATGAACACCACACCTTCCGGTCTCCAGTATGAAGACACCGTCACCGGGACCGGTGACGTGGCCCGTGCCGGCCAGCGCGTCAGCGTGCATTACACCGGCTGGCTCTACCAGAACGGCGAGCAGGGCGGCAAGTTCGATTCCAGCAAGGACCGCGGTCAGCCTTTTGTGTTTCCGCTGGGTGCCGGCCATGTGATCAAGGGCTGGGACGAGGGCGTGCAGGGCATGGCCGTCGGTGGCACTCGCCGCCTGGTCATTCCGCCCGAACTCGGTTACGGGGCCCGTGGCGCCGGTGGGGTGATACCGCCCAACGCCACGCTCCTGTTCGAAGTCGAATTGCTGGCCGTCTGAGGCCATGGTTCACCGACCGTCCATTCTGGTCGCCCGGGCGATCTTTCCAGAGGTCCTCGAGCGTCTTCGTGAGCACGTTGACGTCACCGACAACCCGGCGGACGAAGAGTGGTCGGGCGATGCGCTGATCCAGCGGCTGCGGGGCCAGGATGGCGTGCTGACCACCGGAGCCCAGCGGATCGACGAGGCCTTGCTGCGGGCCTGTCCGCGCCTGCGCATCGTGGCCAACATGGCGGTCGGGTTCAACAATTTCGACGTGCCGGCCATGACGGCAGCCGGCGTGGTGGGCACCAACACCCCGGATGTGCTCACCGAAACCACGGCCGATTTCGGCTTTGCCCTGCTGCTGGCGGCCGCCCGCCGCATGGCCGAAAGCGAGCACTTTCTGCGCGCGGGCCGATGGGATCGCTGGGCTTACGACCTGTTTGCGGGGCAGGATGTGCACGGCAGCACCCTCGCCATTCTGGGCATGGGCCGTATCGGCCAGGGCATCGCCCGCCGGGGTGCCCATGGCTTCGGCATGCGGGTGATCTACCACAACCGCTCGCGGCTCGATCCGGCCACCGAGGCCGATTGCCGGGCCACCTGGGTGAGCAAGGACGACCTGTTGCGTCAGGCCGATCATCTGGTGCTCGTGCTGCCTTACACCCCACAGAGCCACCACGCCATCGGAGCGGCGGAACTGGCCCTCATGAAACCCTCCGCCACGCTGGTCAACATTGCGCGGGGGGGGATCGTGGACGACGGGGCGCTGGCGCAGGCCCTGCGGGAACGGCGCATTGCCGCCGCCGGGCTGGATGTCTTCGAGGGCGAACCCAAGGTGCATCCCGACCTCCTGACCGTTCCGAATGTGGTGCTCACGCCTCACATCGCCAGTGCCACGCGCGCGACTCGACTGGCCATGGCCAACCTGGCCGCCGACAACCTGATCGCCTTTTTCACCCGTGGACAGGCACTGACGCCGGTCAACCACCCGGATCGCCAGCGCACCACCACATAATCAGCGGATGTCCGAGATCCCCAACCTGTGGATGGTGCTGCTGGCCATCGTTCAACTGGTCCTGATTGCCTGGCTGGTATGGCACGCACGCGGCCTCGGGCGGGTGCCAAACGAGTTGCCCGAGGCCATCGAGGCCCGGCAGCGCATGCTGGGCCTGCTGGAGGCGCAGTCGCAGCGCATCGACCGCCTGGAAACCGAGCTGCGCCGGGAGATCAGCGAATCCGCCCGTGGCCAGCGCCAGGAAGTCTCCCAGACGCTGACGCAGCAATTGCAGGCCCTGAGCGAGGCCAATGCCCGGCGCCTTGGCGAGGTGCGAGCCACGCTGGAAGTCCAGCTGGCTCAGCTCCAGCAGAGCAATGCCGCCAAGCTCGACGAGATGCGTGCCACCGTGGACGAAAAGCTCCACCGGACACTCGAAACCCGCCTGAGCGAGAGTTTTGCCCACGTGGCGCAACGCCTGGAGCAGGTGCACAAGGGCCTGGGTGAGATGCAGACACTGGCGGCCGGTGTGGGCGATCTCAAGCACCTGCTCACCAACGTCAAGACGCGTGGCATGTTTGGCGAAGCCCAGCTGGCGGCCTTGCTGGAGCAGGTCTTCACCCCTGATCAGTACGCCCCACAGATGGCGACCCGGCCGGGCAGCCGCCATGTGGTTGACTTTGCCGTTCGCCTGCCCGGACGCAACGAAGAGGGTTCACCGATCTGGCTGCCCATCGACGCCAAGTTCCCGAACGAAGACTACGAACGGCTGCTCGAGGCGCAGCGCCAGGCCGATCCGGTGGCCGCCGAAGCCGCCGCCAGGGCCCTGGAGGCCCGGGTGCGTTCGGAGGCGAAATCGATCGCCGACAAATACCTGGAGCCGCCACACACCACCGATTTCGCCCTGCTGTTCCTGCCGACCGAGGGGCTTTATGCGGAGGTGCTCCGCCGCCCGGGGCTGGTGGAAGCCTTGCAGCGGGAGCACCGCGTCACACTCGCCGGCCCGACCACCTTGCTGGCGATGCTCAATGCCTTGCAGATGGGATTCCGGACCCTGGCGCTCGAAAAGCGGTCCAGCGAGGTCTGGCAGGTGCTCGGCGCCGTGAAAACGGAATTCGGCAAGTTTGGCGATGTCCTGGCCAGGGTCAAGACGCAGACCCAGACCGTGCTCAACAGCCTGGAAAACGCCGAAGTCCGAAGCCGGGCGATGGGCCGAGCCCTGAAGCAGGTCGAGGCCTTGCCAGCCGATCAGGCGGGAACCATCCTTCCCGCGCCGGATCGCTACGACGACGCCTGAATCGGTACAGACACGGCTTCATTAAAAACCGCTTTAAAAAAAAACTACACTCAGCCCCATGGCGCAACATTCCCCACACGACAACCCGGCCGACGCCATGAGCCTCGGCGCCCGGGCAGCCTTCGTGCTGATTCCGCTGATGGCGTTGCTGGTCGTCCTCTGGACCGCCACCACCGTTCACCTGCCCGCCGATATCTCGGTGACCTGGGTGCCCGCGATCGACGTCAACCTGAATTTCCACATCGACGGTCTGTCGCTGCTCATGCTGCTGATGATCACCGGCGTGGGCACAGCGGTCTTCGTCTATGCGGGGGGCTACCTGGCCGGGCATCCCCAGCAGAACCGGTTGTACATCCTGCTGACGATGTTCATGATCGCGATGATCGGTTGCGTCACGGCCGACAACCTCATCGTGCTCTTCCTGTTCTGGGAGATGACCAGCCTGGTGTCTTTCCTGCTGGTGGGTTTCAACCATGAAGACCTGAGCAGCCGCAAGTCGGCCCAGCAGGCCCTTGTCGTGACGGGCACGGGCGGGCTGGCGTTGCTGGCCGGTGCCATCCTGCTGGGGCAGGTGATGGGCACCCTGTCGATCCAGGAGATCATTGCCGCATTGCCCCAGACCGAACGCTCCCCGGCGCTGACCACCGCACTGGTGCTGATTCTGGTGGGGGCCTTCACCAAGAGCGCCCAGTTCCCGTTCCACTTCTGGTTGCCCAACGCCATGTCGGCCCCCACACCGGTGTCGGCCTACCTGCATTCCGCCACCATGGTGAAGCTTGGTGTGTATCTGGTGGCCCGTCTGGACCCCGGTTTTGGCGACTGGCCGCTCTGGCAATGGACCCTGCAGATTTTCGGGTCGGTCACGGCGGCCTGGGCCATGCTGCTCGCGCTGCGTGAGCGCGACCTCAAGCGCATTCTGGCCTGGTCCACCGTGGCCACCCTGGGTACCCTGGTGATGCTGGTGGGCATGGACGGCAAGGGCGCCACCGTGGCCGTGGGCGCATTGCTGCTGGCCCATGCGCTGTACAAGGCCCCGCTGTTCTTCGTGGCTGGCAACGTCGACCATGGCACGGGGACACGAGTGATTGACCGTCTGGGCAATTTGCGCCACGCCATGCCCTGGACGGCGGCCGCGGCGCTCCTGGCAGGCCTTTCCATGGCGGGTGTGCCACTGTCGTTCGGTTATGTGGTCAAAGACGTCATCACCGAGGCCAAGGCGGTCGGTAACGTGATGGAAATCGTGAAAGTGGCCAACACCATTTTCGGTGCCATCGCGGTGGCCGTGGCAGCGGTGGCAGCCGTTCGGATTTTCTGGCGCCATCCTGGCCACAACGACACCCCCGAGGCGCACGAGGGCGGGCCAGCGCTGGTCGGGCCGCCACTGGTGCTGGCTTCCATCGGCATGATTCTCGGGGTGTTCCCTTTCATGGCCGACTGGCTGGTGGGGGTGGCTTCTCAGGCCATGTCGCCCCGTGCCGAAGCGGTGGTGGTGCATTTCGCCCTTGAAGTGGGGCCTGGCCTGCTGTCTCTGCTGGTGACGCTGGGCATTGGTGCGGCCATCTTCTGGTTCTGGGACCCGCTGCATCGCCTGTTCGACCGTTTGCTGGGCATCATTGACCGCATCGGCATGGTGGCCAACTACGACCGTTTCCTCAAAGGCATTCCGGCCGTGTCCGCACTGAGCACGCGCACGCTTCAGCATGGCAGCCTTCCCGGTTATGGCCTGATGCTGCTGGTCTTCCTGTCGGCGCTGATGGGCGGTATCCTGCTGGCCGGCTGGAGCCAGTGGGTCTGGCCGGCCTGGATCACGCCCACCGCCGGTTTTGTCGGCGCCTGCGCGATCATCGCCGCCGGCGGTCTGCTGGCGGTGGTGCAACGCGACCGTCTGGTGCTGCTGCTCGCCTCCGGCCTGGTCGGTTTTGGCAGCGCCGTGTTCTTCATGTACCTGGGTGCCCCGGACGTTGCCTTCACCCAGTTCGTGGTCGAATCGGTTTTTGTGATTGTGGTGGCCTCCGTCCTGCTCAAACTCAAGTCCCGCGGCATGAGCCAGGGGATTGCCGAGGGCCATGTCAGTCGCTGGACCCTGCCGGTGGCAGTCGTCTTCGGCGGTGTCATCACCCTGTGGCTGCTGGTGTCGGTGGGCGGTGCGTTCGATCCCGCCCTGTCGCAGTTCTTTGCCGAGAAGAGTGTCCCCGAGGCTTTCGGCCGGAACGTGGTCAACGTGATCCTGGTCGATTTCCGTGCCCTGGACACCCTGGGGGAGATCACGGTGGTGATGTTGTCCTTCCTCGCGGCATTGCCGCTGCTCCAGGCGGTGAGGGCACAGATGCGACGAGATCGACAGCGCAGCGCGAGCCAGGGAGGTGACGCATGAACAAGCGTATCGTGATTCTCGAATCGGTGGCCGGTCCGTTGTACTGGGTCATTCTGGCCGCCTCCATCTGGGTGCTGCTGCGAGGCCACAACGAGCCGGGGGGCGGTTTCATTGGTGGTCTGGTGGCCGTGAGTGCTTCGGTCCTCTGGGCGATTGCCAAAGGCAGCGATGCGGCGGCGCGTCGTCTTCCCATGGGTTCCCCCGTGCGTCTGGCGGCCATTGGCATCGGGGTGGGCACCGTCTCGGGCATCCCGGCTTTTTTCCTGGACAACAGTTACCTGACGCACATCTGGGGCAGCCTCCCTCTGGGCTTCACCGATGTCAAGGTTTCCACGGTGATGGTGTTCGACCTGGGTGTCTACCTGTCGGTCTGGGGGGCCCTGGCGGGCTATGCCCTGGCCTTGCTGGCGCTGGGTGAAGCCGATGACGGGGGTGACGCCACCGAGGAGGGACGGTCATGATCTGGTTGCTGGCCCTGACCGTGTGGATCACGGTGTCTGCGGGCATCTATCTCTCTTTGTCGAAGGACGTGTTCCGCTGTGTGCTCGGGCTGGGTATTCTGGGCAGTGCGGTCAACCTGGTGGTGTTCGTATCCGGCCGAATCGACGTCATGGAACCCGCCGTGGTGCCACTGGGTGAAACCGTGCTCACCAACGCGGCCAACCCGTTGCCGCAGGCACTGGTGCTCACCGCCATCGTGATCGGTTTTGCGCTGGTCTGTTTTTCTCTTGCCCTGGTGCTGCGCCTGATTCAGCGCGCTGGCACCGATGATGCCCTCGAACTTCGCATGGCTGAACCTCACCCCGAAGACCCTGTCAAGCCGCCTTACAACGGCGAAGCCCACGAACCGGCCTGGCCTGACGCTCCCCCCACGACATCCCGGGAGGCCGCATGAGTGTGCTGGCTGTCAGCCCGGTGCTGGTGCCTCTGGTCACGGTGGTGGCCACGACACTGGCCCAGAAACGCCCCGGTTTGCAGAATGTGTTCAGCTACGTGGGCATGCTGCTGTTTTTCGGCTGCGCGGTGGCGCTGGTCGACACGGCCCATCATGGTCAGGCGGCGCAAGCCGTGTTTGGCGGCTGGGGAGCGCCTTTCGGGATCGAGTTTCTGGTCGACCGCACCAGTGCGGCCATGGTGCTCATCACCGCGATCATGGGCCTGGCTTCACTGGTGTTCATGGCCAGCGATGCCGACTGTGAACCGCGTCACCCGCTGATGCTGCCCCTGATGTTTGGCGTGCTGGCCGGCGTGGGGGGCTCCTTTGCCACCGCCGACCTGTTCAACCTGTACGTGTGGTTCGAGGTGATGCTCATCTGCTCTGTTGGCCTGTTCGCCATTGGCGGGCGGATCGACCAACTCGATGGCACCTTCAAGTACTTCGTGCTCAACATCTTTGGCACGCTGCTGCTGCTTGTCGCGGTGGGAATGATCTACGCCGCCACCGGTCACCTCAACTACAGCGCACTCGCAGAGGCCACCCCGCAGCTCACGCCCTGGGTGACCACGTTGCTGGTCACGGGCCTGATGCTCGCTTTCCTGGTCAAGGCGGGCGCCTTCCCGCTGTTTGCCTGGTTGCCGGCCTCGTATCACACGCTGCCGGCACCCGTGCTGGCGCTGTTTGCCGGCCTCCTCACCAAGGTGGGGGTGTATGCGGTGCTGCGCTCGGTGGGCGACATCTTTGCACCGGCCCCCGATCTGATCTACGAGTTGCTGGGCTGGATTGCCGCTGGCACCATGCTGTTCGGGGTGCTGGGTGCCGCCTATCACTGGGACATGCGGCGCATTCTGGCCTTCCACATCGTCAGCCAGATCGGCTACATCCTGCTGGGTGTCGCGCTGGCCAGCGAAGCCGGCAATGCGGCCACGCTGTTCTACACGCTGCACCACATCGTGGTCAAGGCCAACCTGTTCCTGATTGCCGCCATGATCTGGCGCCTCACGGGCAATTACGATCTGCGCAAGATCGGCGGCCTCTACAAGGTCAAGCCGCTGCTGGGTATCCTGTTCCTCATTCCCGCGCTTTCGCTGGTGGGCATTCCACCGCTGTCGGGCTTCTGGTCCAAGCTGCTGGTGTTGCAGGAGGCCATCGATCAGGGGCGCATCGCCTGGACGGTGATTGCCCTGATCGTCAGCGTGCTCACCTTGTACTCCATGGTCAAGATCTGGATGGAGGCTTTCTGGAAGTCTCACCCGGATGCCTCATGGGAACTGCCTCACACACCCAACCTGTGGCCGGCCTGGGTGGCCACCATCGGTCTGGCGGTCATCACGCTGAGCATTTCCCTCAACCCGCAGTTCCTGGTCGAGTACGCCCAGGCCGCTGCGCAAACCCTGGGAGGGCGTTGACATGGGCAAGCTGATCGCCGCCGTGGTGCTGCTGGTGCGTTTTCTCAAGGCCGTGGTGATTTCCGGTTACCAGACCGTCCAGGTCATCCTGCGGGCCAGCCTGGGTGAGCGCCGTCCGCCGCCTGCGGCTTTTCTGCGGGTCAAGTTTGCCCCCATGAGTGCGCAGGGCGCCTCCATTCTGGGGTGCATGATCACGCTCACACCGGGTACCACCACCCTCGATATCGACATGGACAAGCGCGAAATCCTCATGCATGTGCTCGACGCCTCCGACACCGACGCCCTGGTGCAGGGCATTCGTGAAGACTTTGAACCTGGCCTGGTGGCCCTGTTCGGGGAGAAGGCATGATCGCCGTCGCCACCCTGATTCTGGTCCTCGGTTCGCTGGTGGCCATTGCGCTGGCCACCTGGCGCATCATCCAGGGTCCTCAACACGCCGACCGCATCGTGGCGCTGGACATCTTTCTGGCGGCTGCCGTGGCTCTGTGTGTGGCGGCATCCCTGTACACCAGCCGGACGGTCTATCTGGATGTGGCCATTGGCCTGGCGCTGGTCGGTTTTGTGGCCACCATTGGCTGGGCGCGCCTGGTTGACAAGGGAGCCGAATCATGAGCCTGATTGCTGCACTCTTCCTGGTGGCGGGCAGCCTGCTGCTGGTGATTGCCGCGTGGGGTGTGATCGCCTTGCCCGATGCGCTGGCCCGGCAGCATGCCGCCACCAAGGCCGGTACGCTGGCACTGGCCATGGTCTGCATCGGTGCGGTCCTGGTGGCGGGCTCCTGGGACTGGGGCTGGCGCCTCATCCTGATTGTGGGTTTTCTGCTGGCCACCCTGCCGGTGGCTTCCCATCTGCTGGCCCGCGCGGCTGTTCGCGAGGCGGGCTCCATCCAGCATGTGTCTGAAGCCCGCCTGGTGGGTGACGATCCGGCTCAGCAGCCGCAGGCGTCGGGCAGGTTGTAAAACCGTTTGATGCCTTCCCAGGCCTGTTCGGGTTCGTCCACGTACGCGAACAGGTTCAGGTCTTCTGGCGAAATCGCGCCTTCTTCGACCAGCACGTCGAAGTTCACCAGGCGCTTCCAGTACTCCGATCCGAACAGGAAGATCGGCACCGGTTTGGCCTTCTTGCACTGCACCAGCGTCATGACCTCGAACAATTCGTCGAGGGTGCCAAATCCGCCGGGGAAGGCGACCAGGGCCTTCGCACGCATCAGGAAGTGCATCTTGCGCAGCGCAAAGTAATGGAACTTGAAACACAGTTCCGGGCTGATGTAGGGGTTGGGCGCCTGCTCGTGGGGAAGCAGGATGTTGAGGCCCACATTCAGCACGCCACGGTCGTGGGCGCCACGGTTGGCTGCTTCCATGATGCCTGGCCCCCCGCCGGTCGCGATGTAGAGCTGGTCCTCTGTGGGGCAACTCAGGCTGTAATCGGCCACCAGTTGCGCAAAGCGGCGTGACTTGTCGTAGTAATGGGCATTGCGTTGCAGGGCCTCGGCCCGGCGGATGGCCTGGGTATCGCCCAGGGCCCGAGCCGCATCCAGCTGGCGCTGGGCCTCGGCGGGTTCGCGAAAGCGTGCACTGCCAAACACCACGATGGTGTTTTCAACGCCATGCTCCTGCTGGGCCAGGTCCGGCTTGAGCATTTCCAGCTGAAACCGGATGCCCCGGGTTTCCCGGCGGAGCAGAAACTCCGGGTCGGCAAAGGCGAGCCGGTAGGCGTCGGCCTGCATTTTCTGCTGGCCATCCGACAGGAGCTGCATTTCAACCGCCGCGTCCGCCAGTCGGCGTTCGCTCAGCTGATGGGTCAACTTGTCCTGATCGTTCGGTTCCATGAGGGGCTCCTGGTGGGCGGAAACAAAAAAAGGCTCCGGAGAGCCTTTCAGATGGGCAAAATCCGGGCCGCGTTCAGACGCGCTTGCGGTATTCGCCGGTGCGGGTGTCGATTTCGATGCGATCGCCCTGGTCCACGAACAGGGGCACCGACACGTCGAAGCCGGTGGCGATCTTGGCGGGCTTGAGCACCTTGCCAGACGTGTCGCCCTTGACGGCGGGTTCCGTCCAGGTGACTTCACGCTCGACGCTGGTGGGCAGTTCCACGGAAATGGCCTTGCCGTCATAGAACACCACTTCGGCGGCCATGCCGTCTTCGAGGTAGTTGAGGGCGTCGCCCATGTTGCCGGCTTCGACTTCGTACTGGTTGTACTCGGTGTCCATCCACACGTACATCGGGTCGGCGAAGTAGGAGTAGGTGCACTCCTTCTTGTCGAGGAT
>CAZEZY010000042.1:0-3322 GCA_964516635.1 uncultured Tepidimonas sp.
TGTAATTCCAGTACGCCGCGTAGAACTCCATCATGGTGAACTCGGGGTTGTGGCGTACGCTAATGCCTTCGTTGCGGAAGTTGCGGTTGATCTCGAACACGCGCTCGAAACCGCCCACCAGAAGCCGCTTGAGGTACAACTCGGGGGCAATGCGCAGGAACATGTCCTGCTCCAGGGCATTGTGGTGAGTCACAAAGGGTTTGGCGTTGGCGCCCCCGGGAATGGCGTGCAACATGGGTGTTTCCACTTCCAGGAATTCGTGCTGAACCATGAATTCGCGCATGCTGGTCACGGCCAGGCTGCGCGCCACGAATCGCTGGCGAGCCTGCTCGTCGGTCATCAGATCGACATAGCGCTGGCGGTACTTGATTTCCTGGTCGTGAATGCCATGAAACTTGTCGGGCATGGGGCGCAGGCTCTTGGTGACCAGACGCACCTTGTCGGCATGAATGGTGAGTTCGCCCATCTTGGTCTTGAACAGCACGCCTTCGGCCGCCACGATGTCACCAAGGTCCCAGTGCTTGAACGCCTCCAGCACCTCGGCGCCCACGCTCTCCAGGTTCAGGTAGATCTGGATGCGCCCGCCGCTGGGCCCGAAGGACGAGTCCTGCAGCGTGGCAAAACTGGCCTTGCCCATCACCCGCTTGAGCATCATGCGGCCGGCCACGCTGGCGCGGACCTTCAGCGGCTCCAGCATCTCCTTGCTCATGCCGTCGTACTCGGCAAACAGGTCGGCCGCCTTGTGCTGCGGCTTCACGTCGTTTGGAAACGCGGGGCCGTGGCCTGCCGCCTGTGCCTCGCGCAGGGCTCGCAGCTTCTCGCGGCGCTCGGCGATGATGTGGTTCTCTTCGGCGTGCGGGGCGCTGTCGGTGGCCGCAATGGCGGTGTCGGCTGGGGTGGTCATGGGCAGGGATCGAAATAGAGGCGTGCGCTGCAGCGCACAAAACCCTTCATTTTAATTCGGTGTTCCGCTCGCGCAGGGCCTGCAGCTTTTCACCGATGCGGATTTCCAGTCCGCGCGGCACGGGTCGGTAGAACGGCGGCGGCGTGAGCCCGTCCGGAAAATAGTGCTCGCCGGCGGCGAAGGCGTCGGGCTCGTCGTGGGCGTAGCGGTAACCTTTGCCGTGGTCCAGATCCTTCATCAGCTTCGTGGGTGCGTTGCGCAGGTGCATGGGCACGGGGCGGGTGCCGTCCTGCTTCACGAAGGCGCGCATCTCGTTGTAGGCCTGGTAGACCGCGTTGCTTTTGGGCGCCACCGCCAGGTAGACCACCGCTTCGGCCAGCGCCAGTTCGCCTTCGGGGCTGCCCAGGCGCTCGTACACCTCGGCCGCATCCAGCGCCAGCCGCAGGGCGCGCGGGTCGGCCAGGCCGATGTCCTCCGAGGCCATGCGCACCAGCCGTCGCGCCAGGTAGCGCGGATCGGCCCCGCCGTCGAGCATGCGCACGAACCAGTACAGCGCGGCATCCGGGTCCGAGCCGCGCACGCTCTTGTGCAGGGCACTGATGGTGTCGTAGAACTGCTCGCCGCCCTTGTCGTAGCGGCGCATGCGCTCGCCCAGCACCTTCAGCAGCCAGTCGTCGGTGATCTGGTTCAAGCCCTGGGCCAAAGCGGTCACGGCCAGGGTTTCCAGCGTGTTCAGCAGGCGCCGGGCGTCGCCATCCGCATAGGCCAGCAGGCGCTCGCGGGCAGCAGGTTCCATCGGTGGAACCCCACCCTGGGCGTGGGCACGGTCCATCAGCTCGCCGAGGTCGTCTTCACCCAGGGGCTGCAGCACATACACCGCCGCCCGCGAAAGCAAGGCCGAATTCACCTCGAAGCTCGGGTTTTCGGTGGTGGCGCCCACAAAGGTGAACAGACCGCTCTCCACGTGCGGCAAAAAGGCATCCTGCTGGCTCTTGTTGAAGCGGTGCACCTCGTCCACAAACACGATGGTGGGCTGAGGCTGCAAGCCAGTGCGGGCGTGCTCGGCACGCTCGACCGCCTCGCGGATGTCTTTCACACCGCCCAGCACCGCACTGATGGCGATGAACTGGGCATCGAAGGCCTGCGCCATCAGGCGCGCGATGGTGGTCTTGCCCACACCCGGCGGGCCCCAGAAGATGCAGCTGTGCGGCCGCCCGGATTCGAACGCCGTGCGCAACGGCATGCCTTCGCCCAGCAGGTGGCGCTGGCCCATGACCTCGGCCAGGGAGTGGGGGCGCAGGCGCTCGGCCAGCGGCAGATGGGGCGTGTTCACCGTCAGTTCAGACCATTCAGGACCATGTCACGATTGTGGCGCAGGTGGCTGATCGTGACATGGCCGACAATGCGGCCACCACTGCCCATTCATGACTGCCATGATCCTCGAACACGCCGACATTCGCATCGACCCCGCTCGCGCCACCGAATTTGAAGCCGCCATTGAACGCGGCGTCACCACCGTCATCGCCCATGCCCAGGGTTTTCAGGGTTACAAGGTCAACCGCAGCCAGGAAACGCCCGGCCGCTATGTGCTGACGATTTTCTGGAACACCCTCGAAGACCACACCGTGGGATTCCGCCAGTCGGCAGCATTTGCCGAATGGCGTGCCCTCGTGGGCCCCTTTTTCGCGCAACCGCCGATCGTGGAACACTTCGAACTGGTCTGCCAATCGGCCTGATCGAGCGCCGGCTTGCCGCCCTTGAGCCGTCACTGCCGGATCACGTCGGCGCCTGCAGGCGGCTGGAAGCGGAAATGGCCGGGACCCCATCCGGGCTGCAGGTTCATGGCTTCGAAACGCATGACCGAGCGCTGTCCAAAGCTGTCCAGCATGTCCAGTACCGCCAGCTGACCTTCCCGGAACCCCAGCCGGATCGATTGCAACTGCCCCTCTCGTTGTCTCGGGGTGGCGACCACCCAGGCCAGTCCCTCGGCATCTGGGAGGTTTCGCAATTCGAAGACCTGCTTCAAACCGCTCAGATCGGGCGATGCGGCAATCAGCGCGGCCGGTGTCTGGCTCAGCACGTCCTGCTGGGCCCGTGACGTCACCTGATTCAGGTCCACGTCATGGAGCCAGAGCGTCTGACCGTCGGCCACGATGGTCTGCTCAAACGGATGGGTGTAAACAAAGCGGAAGCGATCGGGCCGCTGGAATTCGAACACCCCACGGCTGGTGCGGGCCCGGGGGGCCGGTTCGCCGTCCTTGCGAGGGGATGTCACCGTCTGAGTGAAGGCGGCTTTCCCCTGCTGGGTCTGGCGGAGAAACGTTTCCAGGGCCGTCAGGCCATTGGCATGAGCGGACAATGACAGGGTGACCCCCGCCAGGGCTGCGGTCAAGAGCAGGATTCGACGTTGCATCATGG
>CAZEZY010000042.1:3422-17546 GCA_964516635.1 uncultured Tepidimonas sp.
ACCAGAATATCGCGCTGGCCGCTGGCGGTGAGCGCACTGACCAGCCCCGCGTTTTCCATGTCTTCCAGCAGGCGGGCGGCTCGGTTGTAGCCGATTTTCAGCTTGCGCTGCACGTAGCTGATGCTGGCTTTGCGGTCTTGGAGCACGATGGCCACGGCCTGATCGTATAGGGGGTCTTTCTCGCCTCCGGCATCGCCCTCCCCGAAGAGGTCTCCCGCGCCTCCCTCGCCGTCGCCGGCGCCCTCCAGCACCCCGTCTATGTAGTCTGGTTCGCCATACTGCGCCTTCAGATAGGCCACCACGCGATGCACCTCGTCATCGCTCACAAAAGCGCCGTGCACCCGGGTCGGGAAACCCGTGCCACTGGGCATGTAGAGCATGTCGCCCATGCCAAGCAAGGCCTCGGCGCCCATCTGGTCCAGAATGGTGCGGCTGTCGATCTTGCTGCTGACCTGAAAGCTGATCCGCGTGGGAATATTGGCCTTGATCAGACCGGTGATCACGTCCACCGACGGGCGCTGGGTGGCCAGGATGAGGTGAATGCCCGCCGCTCGGGCCTTCTGCGCCAGTCGGGCAATCAGTTCCTCGATCTTCTTGCCCACCACCATCATCAGGTCGGCCAGTTCGTCGATCACCACCACGATGTAGGGCAGTCGCTCCAGCGGTTCAGGCTGTTCGGGGGTCAGGCTGAACGGATTGGGCAACGACTCCCCTCTGGCCGCCGCCTCGTCGATCTTGGTGTTGTAGCCGGCCAGGTTGCGCACCCCCACCTTGCTCATCAGGCGGTAACGCTTTTCCATCTCGCCCACGCACCAGTTGAGGCCTTGCGCGGCCTGCTTCATGTCGGTCACCACGGGGGCCAGCAGGTGCGGAATCCCTTCGTACACGCTGAGTTCCAGCATCTTGGGGTCGATGAGCAGCAGGCGCACGTCTCGGGCATCGGCCTTGTACAGCAGGCTCAAGATCATGGCATTGATCCCCACCGACTTGCCGGAACCCGTGGTGCCCGCCACCAAGCAGTGCGGCATCTTGGCCAGGTCGGCCACGATGGGGTGGCCGGCAATGTCCTTGCCCAGGCCCATGGTCAGCAGGCTCTTGGCGTCGTGATAGACCTGCGAGCCGAGGATTTCACTGAGCTTGATGGTCTGGCGTTTGGCGTTGGGAAGTTCCAGCGCCATGATATTTTTGCCAGGGATGGTCTCGATGACGCGGATGCTCACCAGCGACAGGGAACGCGCCAGGTCCTTGGCGAGGTTCACCACCTGCGAGCCTTTCACGCCGGTGGCCGGTTCGATCTCGTAGCGGGTGATCACCGGCCCGGGCTGGGCCGCCACCACTTGCACCTCCACGCCAAAATCGCGCAGCTTTTTCTCGATCAGGCGGCTGGTCATCTCCAGGGTTTCAGGCGCCACGGTGGCGTGCTGTCGTCCTGCCGAGTCCAGCAGATCGATCTGCGGCAGCTTGGTGTCGGTCAGATCCTGAAAGAGCGGCTTCTGCCGCTCTTTCGCGACGCGCGTGCTCACCGGCACTTCTGCCAGTGTGGGCTCGATCTGGAGCGACTTGGCCTTCGCTTTGCCCCGAAGTGGCTGCTCGGGTTCGTCGGCCAGCAAAGGCAGCGATGGGGTCGCATCCATAGGGTGTGACGGGTGCGCCTCCTCGTACACCGACTCTTCCATGGCCCGTTCCCGCGCGGCCTGCTGACCGATCCGGACATCTTCGTCTGCCTCGCGGCGTTCGCGCCGGCTTTCGATCCAGCCGTCGAGCCAGCGTCCCAGCCCTTCGGCCGTGTGGGCCCAGGAAAAACGGAACACCCAGGCCATGGTCACCAGCAGGAGCACGATGGCCAGCAAGGCAGAGCCGGTGGCACCGAACCAGCGAATGGCCAGTGGGCCGAGCAGGGAGCCCAGCACGCCACCGGAATCGCCGGGCAACCAGGCGTCCCAGCGGTGAAGGCGGCTCCATTCGAGAACGGCACTGGCCATCAGCAACAGCGACATGCCGGACCAGAACAGCAAGCGCTGACCACCCCGTCGGTGCCACCAGCCCAAGGGCTGCGCCGGGTCATCGACAGGGCTGCCTGCCAGACCATGGCCTCTCAGCCAGCGAGCCAGCGCCGCCAGCCAGCTTCGCACACCGGCCAGCAGCAGCCACCAGACCGACATACCCAGCAGGTAATAGCTCAGGTCGGCGAGCCAGGCCCCCGTCTGCCCTCCCCAGTTCATGACCTCGCCGGTCCCAGCGCCCGACGTGGACCACGCGGCATCCTGCAGGGAATGCGATACCAGGGCTATGAGCCAGAACAGCAGACCCGCCGCACCAAGCAGGAGGGCAAATTCGTGCGCAAACCGCTTCAGCCCGGTGGGCGCGCCATGGGCATTGTCTTTGTTGAGGGTGTTCAATGAATAAGTCATGGCTCACCGTGAAGCTTAACCCAGCACCGACGCATTGAAACGCGCCTCCCTACAATACCTGCGAACGATCCGCACGACTGGAACCCTCTCATGAAACATGCCAAAGTCCTCATCCTCGGCTCCGGCCCGGCCGGCTACACGGCTGCTGTCTATGCCGCCCGCGCCAATCTCAACCCGGTGCTCATCACCGGCATGGCCCAGGGCGGCCAGCTCATGACCACCACCGACGTGGACAACTGGCCCGCCGACGTGCATGGCGTGCAGGGCCCCGAGCTGATGCAACGCTTCCTCGAACACGCCGAGCGCTTCAAGACCGAGATCGTCTTCGACCACATCAGCGCGGTGGACCTGTCCAAGCGCCCCTTCACCCTGACGGGCGACAGCGGCACTTACACCTGCGACAGCCTCATCCTGGCCACCGGCGCCTCCGCCAGGTACCTGGGCCTGCCGTCGGAAGAGGCCTTCATGGGCAAGGGCGTGATCGCCTGCGCCACCTGTGACGGCTTTTTCTACCGGGGCCAGGAGGTGTGCGTGATTGGCGGCGGCAACACCGCCGTGGAAGAAGCGTTGTACCTGAGCAACATCGCCAGCAAGGTCACGCTGGTGCACCGCCGCGACACCTTCCGCGCCGAGGCCATCATGATCGACAAACTCATGGACAAGGTGAAGGAAGGCAAGATCGAGCTCAAGCTGTTCCATGTCCTCGACGAGGTGCTGGGCGACGCCAAGGGGGTCAACGGCATCCGCATCAAGCATGTCAAAACCGGTGCCACCGAAGACATCGCGCTGCAAGGCTGCTTCATCGCCATCGGCCACAGCCCCAACACCGAGATCTTCAAAGGCCAGCTCGACATGAAGGACGGTTATCTGATCACCCAGAGTGGCCAGAACGGCTTTGCCACCCAGACCAGCATCCCCGGCGTGTTCGCCGCCGGTGACGTGCAGGACCACATCTACCGCCAGGCCATCACCAGCGCCGGCACGGGCTGCATGGCGGCGCTGGACGCGCAGCGGTTTCTGGAGCAGCAGGCGGGTTGATCGTCCGCAGCGCGTCCAAAAATTTATACTCATGGAATGAACCATTTGGTACATTCCTCAGAAGTCCGCCCGGCTGGGCGGCGCCGGTCCAATGGCCGGGAAACTACGCGCACCAACGACCCTGAACGGACGATGGCCAACATCCTGGAGGTGGCCACGCGTGAGTTTTCTGAAAAAGGTCTGGCTGGTGCACGCATCGACGACATTGCAGAAGCCACGCAAACCAGCAAGCGCATGATCTATTACTACTTTGGTAGTAAAGAAGGGCTATATCTGGCAGTGCTGGAAGACAGCTATCGGCGCATGCGGGCCAATGAAGCAGCTCTGCATCTGGAAGACATGCCGCCAGAAGAGGCGCTGCGGCGACTGGTCGCCTACACTGTGGATCATCACCGCATGGATGAGCCGTTTATCCGGCTGGTCATGTCCGAGAACATCAATCGGGGCCAGTACTTGGCACAGAGCCCATTTATCCAGGCACTCAATGTGCCTGCGATATCGGCCATTGCCCAGCTGTATGAGCGCGGAGTGCGCGAGGGTGTTTTTCGTGCCGGACTCGATCCACTCGACATCCACTGGGCCATCTCTGCGCTGGCGGTGTTCAACGTGTCCAACCGACACACGTTCGACCTGATCTTCAAGAGCGACAGTCAATCGGCAGAGGCTGTGGCGCACCGCAACGACCTGGCGGTCGAGTTGATCGTGCGCTTTCTGCGATTTGCTGCCTGACTCTGCCCACAGGCATGCCTTAATGGTTTACCCCAATTAAAAAACTAACCAGTTAGTACAAAATTACCAGCATGGAGAGAATCATGCTGAACCGCTTGCTGGATCATTACTGTCGCCTGATGTCCGTCATCATGGCAGCTTGCCTGGCCGTGATGGTGGTGATGGTGTTTGGGAACGTGGTGTTGCGCTACGGCCTGAATTCGGGCATCACGGCCTCGGAAGAGCTGTCGCGGTGGCTTTTTTTATGGGTGATTTTCCTGGGAGCGACGGTCGCCGTGCGTGAGCGGTCTCACATGGGCATGGACATGGTGCTGATGGCCTTGCCCCCCATGCTGCAGCGCATCTGCTTGCTGATTGGCCACGGCCTCATGCTCTGGGTCAACTGGCTAATGTTTCAGGGCAGCCTGGTACAAACCCAGATCAACTGGGATGTGCTGGCTCCAGTGACCGGCTTGCCGCAAGGTTGGCTCTATTCCTCGGGCGTGTTGTTTTCCGTGTCCACCGGGATCATGCTGACCATCGACATGTGGCGAATCGCAACGGGTGAACTCACGCTGGGTCAGATGCAGCCCACCGACAAAACGGAACCCACCTGAGCCTCGCAGACGACCTGAACGGAACACGTCATGACGCTTCTCATCTTCATCAGCGCCCTCATCGGCGCGATCGCCCTCGGTATACCGATCGCCTACTCTCTGCTGCTGGCAGGTGTGGCCTTGATGTGGCACCTGGACCTGTTCGAAGCCCAGATTCTGGCGCAGAACGTGATGGAAGGTGCCAACAGCTTCCCTTTGCTGGCGGTTCCCTTTTTCATGTTGGCCGGCGAAATCATGAACGCGGGTGGCTTGTCAAAACGGATTGTCAACCTGGCGCTGACCTTGGTCGGACATGTTCGCGGCGGGCTAGGGTTTGTGACGATTCTGGCAGCCGTGATGCTGGCCTCGCTCTCAGGCTCGGCTGTGGCCGACACGGCTGCGTTGGCGGCCCTGTTGCTGCCCATGATGGTGAAAGCAGGCCACAACAAAGAACGGTCGGGAGGATTGATTGCGGCAGGGGGAATCATTGCGCCCATCATCCCACCGTCCATCCCCTTTGTGATTTTCGGGGTGGCAGCGAACGTGTCGATTGGGCGATTGTTCATGGCAGGTATCGTGCCTGGCATCCTTATGGGTGTGGCAATTGCTGCCACCTGGTGGCTGCTGACCCGAAACGAAGGGGTCGCCACCCCACCCAAGGCCAGCTGGGGTGAGCGTTGGAAAGCGCTCAAAGAATCTACCTGGGCGCTGATGCTGCCCATGATTGTGTTGGTGGGGCTGAAGATGGGGGTGTTCACGCCCACGGAAGCGGCCGTGGTGGCTGCCGTGTACGCCTTGTTCGTGGCCACAGTGGTCTACCGTGAGATGCATCTCAGCCAGCTGTATGAGGTGTTCGTGAGCGCTGCCAAAACCACGGGCATCATCATGTTTCTGGTGGCCGCCGCGGCGGTCAGCGCGTGGCTCATCACGGTCGCCAACTTGCCCGGCCAACTGATTGATTTGCTTCAACCGGTGCTGGACAACCCCACGCTATTGCTGTTGTTGATCATGCTGCTGATCTTTGTCATCGGGATGGTCATGGACATCACGCCTACGATTTTGATTCTGGCACCCGTGTTGATGCCCGTGGTCAAGGCGGCGGGTATCGACCCGATTTACTTCGGTGTGCTGTTCGTGATGATGGGCGCCATTGGGCTCATTACGCCACCGGTTGGCACGGTGCTGAACGTCGTCGCAGGCGTGGGGCGCATGAAAATCCACCACGTTGCTCAAGGGGTGTGGCCGTTTCTGCTGGCCCAGTTGCTCGTGGTGCTGCTTCTGGTGTTGTTCCCACAAATCGTCATCGCACCGTATCGCTGGTTCTATTCCTGATCACCAAGGCGAGAGGTGCTGGGCACGCCACCTCCCGCCTTGCTTCTGTTTGCGTCCCAACCCTGCATCAACGGAGACAACATGAAACGGCTTTTCCTCAAAACAGTATTGGCAGCAGCGGCCCTGGCTTCAGTGGGCGTGGCGTCGGCACAGACTAAAACCATCAAGTTCGCCAACCAGAATGCCAAGGGACACCCGATCGTCATGGGCATGGAAAAATTTGCTGAGATTGTGGACACCCGCTCGGGAGGACGCCTCAAAGTCAACGTGTTTCCTGGTGGTGCCCTGGGCAGTGACCAAGCCAACGTCACGGCATTGCAGGCGGGCACACTCGAGATGGCGTCGATGAACTCGGGCATCTTTGCCAACCTGGTCAAAGAATTTACCATCTACGACTTTCCTTTCCTGTTCGCCAACCCGCAAGAGGCTGATGCCGTTGTGGACGGGGCCTTCGGCAAGTCACTGCACGCACGTCTAGAAGAGCGCGGCATCGTGGGTCTGGGTTACTACGAGCTGGGTTTCCGCCACATCACCAACAGCCGACGCCCGATCAACCGGGTCGAAGACATTGCCGGTCTCAAGCTGCGCGTGATACCCAATCCCATCAACGTCGACTGGGTGAACGCGCTGGGCGCCAACCCCACACCGCTGCCCTTCCCCGAGCTGTACGCCGCGCTGGAGCAACGCGCTGTCGATGGGCAGGAAAACCCCGTCGCGACCATCTTTGGCGCCAAGCTGTTCGAAGTGCAACGTCATTTGGCGCTGACGTACCACCAGTACAACCCGCAATCGGTGGTCATCAGCAAGCGTTTCTGGGACACGCTGTCGGCTGAAGAGAAGAAGATCATTCAAGATGCAGCTGCCGAGTCGGCTGTCTACCAGCGTCAGCAAGCACGCGCTGCCGTGGCCAGCACCTTGGAAAGCTTGCGCGCTGCCAATATGCAAGTCACCGAACTCCCTCCCGCCGAAGTGGCCAAGCTGCGTGACCGCATGAAGCCCGTGATCGCCAAGCATACCGCCACGGTGGGTGAAGCCACCGTCAATGCCGTGATGGCCGAGTTGGACAAACTGCGCAAGTGACGGCACCATGATCAACGGCCTGACCGAACTCATTGCCCACATCGGCTACCCGACGCACAGCTTCAAGGCGCCGATGATCTACAACCCGTATTTCGAGGCATCGGGCATCAATGCGGTTGTGGTACCCATGGGTTGCAAAAGCGACGCTTACCCAGCGTTCTTGCGTGGCCTGTTTTCTCTCGAAAACATCCGGGGGGCGTTGATCACCATGCCGCACAAGGTGGTGACGGTCGGGCTGTTGGATGACGTGTCGCCAGCGGTACGCGTGGCGGGGGCATGCAATGCCGTCAAGCGCACTCCAGAGGGCCGCCTGGTGGGCGATCTGTTCGACGGAGAGGGCTTTGTGCGTGGCGTGCGGCGCAAGGGGCTGGCACTATCCGGTGCCAGCGCCTTGATAGTGGGTTGCGGTGGGGTGGGCAGCGCGATTGCGGCATCGGTGGCGGCGGCCGGTGTCTCCACCATCGGGCTGTACGACGTCCACCAGGCTGCCGCCGAGGGGCTGGGCCAGCGCCTGCAAGCGCAATACCCGGCTATCGTGGTGAACCTGCACACCAACGATCCGGACGGTTATGACCTGGTGGTCAATGCAACGCCGCTGGGCATGAATGAAGGCGACCCCTTGCCCATCGACATGGCACGACTGGCACCCGAGACATTTGTGGGTGAGGTGGTGATGCGTCACCAAATGACGGCTTTCTTGGTGGCTGCCCAACAAAGAGGTTGTCGGATTCAGGTGGGGTCTGACATGCTGTTTGAACAAATACCGGCCTACCTGGAATTTTTCGATTACCCGACCACCACGGCCGAGAAACTGCGCGAACTGGCGCGTCTGTCCTACTGACATCCACCGCAGCGTGAAAGCATCATGAGCGACTTACTGACCCACAGCACCTCGTCTCGGGAAGAGATGCAAGCGTACTTCAGTGATGCAGCCAACCCCATTGGGCTTGATGGCATCGAATTCGTGGAGTACGCCACCCGCAAGCCACAAGCGCTCGGACAGGTATTGGAAATGATGGGGTTCCAGCCGATTGCACGGCATCGGTCCCGCGAAATCCTGTTGTATCGGCAGGGCGGGTTGAACGTGGTGGTCAACGCCCACCCCGACGAAGCCAGGGCAGCCAGTCACGGCAAAGACGAGCCCAGCATTTCAGCCATCGCCTTTCGGGTTCGCGACGCTCGGGCTGCCTATCACCGTGTGCTGGAGCAAGGAGCCTGGGAAGTGCCCACCCGAGCCGAAGTCATGGAACTGAACATCCCGGCGATTCATGGTGCCGGCGGCAGCCGCCTGTATTTTGTTGACCGCTACCACGAGTTTTCCATCTACAGCGTGGACTTTGTACCCATCCCATCGGTGAACCAAGACCCGCCAGCCACTGCGGGCATCCATTTCTTCGGCATCGTACAGTACATTGGCCCCGGTCGGAGTTACGACTGGATCGAGTTCTATCAAGTGCTGTTCGGGGCACAACTCATTCCGGACGAAGAACGCTTTGGCATCATGCCCAAAGGCAAGCTGTTGCGCATGCCATCGATCACAGCAGGAAAAGGTTTCATGGTCCAACTGGTTGAGCCTGACCCACACGTCTTTGATGCCAACGAATGCCTGCAGCGACTGGGTCTGGGAGTCCCTGACGTCAGGACGGCGGTAGCCACCCTGCGCCACAACGGCGTGGAGTTTCTGGAAACCGACCGCACCCATACCGAGGCACGCGGCGCCATGACGAAGACCTATCTCGGGTCGGTGGTGTTTGAACTGGTGCACAGCCTGGGTCGGAGTGCATGACCATGTACAGACGCCAGACAGCTGACAAAGCAATTGCGCGATTTGGCATAGACACCATCACCCTGGCCGGGCCGCTGGAAGCCAAACTGGCAGCCGTCAAAGAGGCCGGATTCAGCCAAATCATGCTCAAAGCCAATGACCTGGTGGGCCATCCAGGTGGCTGGCGAGCAGCAGTCAAAGCCGTGCATGCCAGTGGCGTGCGAGGCACAGGGTTTCAGGTGTTGCGTGACTTCGAAGGACTCAGTGGGCACCTGCACCGGTACAAGGTCGACATTGCCAAGATGATGCTGGAGATGTGTGCTGAGCTGGGCTGCGATGTGTTGCTGGCTTGCTCGTCGACGTCGCAACATGCCCGCACCCAGCACGATGATCTGGCCCGCGACTTGCGCAAATTGGCCATGCTGGCCATTCCCTACGGCATCAAGATTGCCTACGAGGCCCTGTCTTGGGGGCGGTCAGTCAACGAGTACACGACCGCATGGGACGTGATCAACCGTGCCGATTGCCCCAACCTTGGAATAGGCATTGACTCGTTCCATATCTTTGCTGCACAAACCCCGCTTGAGGGACTGGAAGACGTACAGCCAGACAAGATTTTTCTGGTCCAGCTCGCCGACTTCATGTGGCAGGAGACCAAGACATTTGAAGAGCGAATGACGACGGCACGCACGTTCCGGGTCTTTCCCGGAGAAGGGGTGCACAGCGACCAGCTCGTGGAATTGGTCCTGAAACTTCACGAGTTGGGGTACCGCGGCGACTTCAGTTTTGAAGTATTCAACGACGACTATGTGCAAATGCCCCTGCCCTTTGTGGCTGAGCGTGCCCGCAAGTCGGCACTTTGGCTCGCCGAGGACGTGCTGCGGCTGTCGGTCCCGCTGCCGCATGCCGTTCGTTTGCGGTCGGCTGCCTAGCGATATATAATGTCGAGTTGGTTTGCGGTAGTCATGCTGCAGGCCTGTTTAAACCGCTGTCGAGCCGGAGCCGTTCACACCGCCTGAGAAGGCCGTGGGATAGGCGGCACAACACAGGACGACAGCGAGGTGCGGCGCAAGCCGTTAATTTTTTACTGGAGTGTCCATCATGGCACGCGTATGTGAAGTCACGGGCAAGAAGCCCATGGTGGGGAACAACGTTTCCCACGCCAACAACAAAACCAAGCGCCGGTTCCTGCCGAACCTGCAATCCCGTCGTTTCTGGGTCGAGAGCGAAAACCGCTGGGTTCGCCTGCGCGTGTCGGGTGCTGCCCTGCGCCTGATCGACAAGAACGGTATCGATGCGGTGCTCGCTGACCTGCGTGCCCGTGGTCAAGCGGAATAAGGAGAAGCACCATGGCAAGCAAAGGCGGACGCGAAAAAATCAAGCTGGAATCCACGGCCGGCACCGGTCACTTCTACACGACCACCAAAAACAAGAAAACCATGCCCGAGAAAATGGCGATCATGAAGTTTGATCCCAAGGCTCGCAAGCATGTGCAGTACAAGGAAATCAAGCTGAAGTGATTCGGCCTTGATCCAACAAAAAACCCGCTGATCGCTCAGCGGGTTTTTTGTTGGCTGCTCGGGGCCGGCCGCTGGCCGGCACAACCGGCATCAGGCCATGCGCACGGCGCGCAGCCGGATGGAAAACTCGCGCAGGGCCGCAATGCCGCTTTCCTCGGCGCGTTGGCACCAGGCCTGCAGGTCCCTGGCCAGTTGCTCGCGAGTCAGGGAGGTGTTGGACCAGAGTTGGCGCAACTCCTCGCGCATGGCATGCATCTTGGCCAGCGTGGGGTGCTCGGCACGCACCTGTTCAAGCTTGGCCTTGTATTGGGCAGGCACCTTGTCGTCGTCCCGGTGCAACCAGCGACGGGCCGCTTTGAGAACGGACACATCGGCGCTACGGGCTTTCAGGCCATCGATCTCGGCGTGCACCGCAGCACGCATTTCGCGGGCGTAGCTGGCCATGACTTCATACCGGTTGGCGATGATGGCCTCCAGCGTCTTTTCATCGGCCACAGGCTTCACATCGCCAAACGCGAGTTTGGGGGGGGTTTTCTTGGGCTTGGCCAGACCGAATCGGGCCAGGATGCTGATGTAGACCCAGCCAATGTCGAATTCATACGGCTTGACCGAGAACTTGGCCGAGGTGGGATAGGTGTGGTGATTGTTGTGCAGTTCCTCGCCGCCGATGATGATGCCCCACGGTGACACGTTGGTGCTGGCATCGGCCGCTTCGAAGTTGCGGTATCCCCAGAAGTGGCCAATGCCATTGACCACGCCCGCTGCCCAGAAGGGAATCCAGGCCATCTGAACGGCCCAGACGGCCAGACCCAGTGCACCGAACAGCGCCACGTCGATGATCAGCATCAGGCTCACACCCAGGCGGGAGTGTTTCGTGTACAGGTTGCGCTCGATCCAGTCGTTGGGGGTGCCATGACCGTAACGGTCGAGGGTGTCCTGATTCTTGGCTTCGGCACGATACAGTTCGGCGCCTTCCCAGAACACCTTCTTGATGCCGAACACGACCGGGCTGTGCGGATCGCCTTCCTGTTCGCATTTGGCATGGTGCTTGCGATGGATGGCCGCCCATTCCTTGGTCAGCATGCCGGTGGTCATCCACAACCAGAACCGGAAGAAATGTGACACCGCGGGGTGCAGATCCAGGGCCCGGTGGGCCTGGTGGCGATGCAGAAACAGCGTGACGCTGACGATCGTGATGTGGGTCATGACCAGCGCCACGATCAGGACTTGCCACCAGGTGGCGGCAGTCAGGCCGTTGGCCAACACAGACAGGAGGCCATTCCAGCCGGATTCCATCGAAAACATAAACACTCTCACTCAACAACCCGAACACCCCTAGGGAGTGGCCTTTGACCAGCAACCGCTGTCAAACAAAGGGATTTTAGGCGGCCAGCCCACAAACACCAAGTGTTTTCACCGGCGCTGCCAGATCGCGGCAAAAAATCCATCCGTCTGATGCAGATGGGGCCACAAGCGCAGATATCCAGACCGGCAAAGCCCCTCGCCCGCCTTCACCCCCGCATGGCGCAGCACTTCAGCCGGGTCAACAGGGATGAAATCGGGGTGTGCATTCGAAAAAGCCTCCGCCACGGCTTCATTTTCCTCGCGCAGCAGGCTGCAGGTGGCATACACCAGACGCCCACCGGATTTCAGCAGCTTCGCCGCTTCGGCAAGGATGCTGCGCTGGACCTCGCCCATGGCCGAGACCGTTTTGGGTGTCTGCCGCCATTTCAGGTCGGGGCTTCGGCGCAGCGTACCCAGACCCGAACACGGTGCATCCACCAGCACCCGGTCCACCTTGCCCGCCATGCGCTGCAGCCGGGCATCACGCTCGTGCGCGAGCGCCAGGGTCTGCACCTCGGTGATGCCGCTGCGCGTCAGCCGGGGCTTCAGCGCATCCAGCCGGTGGGCCGAGGTGTCGAAGGCATACAGCCGACCCTGGTTGCGCATCATGGCGCCCAGGGCGAGGGTCTTGCCGCCAGCGCCGGCACAGAAGTCGACCACCGTATCGTGACGGCGGGGCTCCAGCAGAAGCGCCAGGAGTTGCGAGCCCTCGTCCTGCACTTCCAGCCAGCCATCCTGGAACGCCGGCAAGGCATGCAGCGAAGGCTTGCCTTCCAGCCGCAGACCCCAGGGCGAATACGGGGTTTCCGTGGCGGCAAGGCCGGCTTCTTGCAGCTGCGTCAGAACGGCGGGTCTTTTGGCCTTGAGTGCGTTCACACGCACATCCAGCGGGGCAGGCTGCCTGAGCGCCCGTGCCAGATCCCGGGCGCCGTCGCCCAGCTCCGCTTGCAACCGATGGTCAAGCCAGTCGGGCAAGGGCTCGGCCCTCAGGGCCGTGAAGACCTGTTCCGACAGCTGGTGACGGTCACGAGCGCCCAGTTTGGGGTGTTCGCGGAAAAACTGCGCCACGGTGGCGTCTGCAGGGTGTTCAAAGGTCATGACGCGCGCCATCAGGGCGGCGCCGAGTTCCTTCAGGGCGTTGGGATGCATGGGGGTGATTGTCGGTGATCGTGTGGCGGGTGCGGGATAATCACGGCCCATGTCTGACATCGTTAAAGAAGTGCGGCGCCGCCGCACTTTTGCCATCATCTCCCATCCCGACGCGGGCAAAACCACCCTCACCGAGAAGCTGTTGCTGTTTTCGGGTGCCATCAACATTGCCGGCTCCGTCAAGGCGCGCAAGGCCGCACGCCATGCCACCTCCGACTGGATGGAGATCGAAAAGCAGCGCGGCATTTCCGTGGCCTCCAGCGTGATGCAGATGGAGTACCGCGACTGCGTGATCAACCTGCTCGACACGCCCGGCCACCAGGACTTTTCGGAAGACACCTACCGCGTGCTCACCGCCGTGGACGCGGCGCTGATGGTGATCGACGCCGCCAACGGCGTGGAACCACAGACCCGCCGCCTGCTGCAGGTGTGCCGCGCGCGCAACACGCCCATCCTCACCTTCGTCAACAAGATGGACCGCGAGGTGCAGGCACCGCTCGACGTGATGGACGAGATCGAACGCGAACTGGGCATGACCGTGGTGCCCTTCACCTGGCCGGTGGGCATGGGCAAGCTGTTCCACGGCGTGTACGACCGCCGCTGTGACCAGATGCGGGTGTTCGATGCCGGCGCCGACCGGGTGGGGGGGGATGAAGAAGTCCTGTCTGGCCTGGACAACCCGGAAAGCACCCAGCGCTTTGGCCTGGAATGGCAACAGGCCAGGGACGAGCTGGAATTGGTGGAAGGTGCTTCGCCTGCCTTTGACGAAGCCGAATTCCTCGCCGGCAAACAGACCCCGATGCTGTTCGGCTCGGCCATCAACAACTTCGGCGTGCGCGAGGTGCTGGACGCGCTGGTCGATCTGGCCCCACCCCCAGGCCCCAAGCCCGCCATCCAGCGCGTGGTGCAACCCACAGAGCCGAAGTTCAGCGGCGTGGTGTTCAAGATCCAGGCCAACATGGACCCCGCGCACCGCGACCGCATTGCCTTCGTGCGTTGCGCTTCGGGCCACTTCGAGCGCGGCATGAAGCTCAAGGTGGTGCGCAGCGGCAAGGAATTGCGCCCCAACACGGTGGTGTCATTCCTGTCGCAACGCCGCGAGCTGCTGGATGAGGCCTATGCCGGTGACATCATCGGCATCCCCAACCACGGCGTGCTGCAACTCGGCGACACGCTGACCG
>CAZEZY010000043.1:0-17342 GCA_964516635.1 uncultured Tepidimonas sp.
GGCCGCGTTCTACTGGCTCAACGCCAGCGCCTACCGCAGCATGGCCAAGATGAAGGCGATCAACCCGCGCATCATGGAAATGCGCGAACGCCTCAAGGGCAACCCGCAGCAGATGCAGCAGGAGATGATGAAGATCTACCGGGAGGAGAAGGTCAACCCCCTCGGCGGCTGCTTCCCCATCCTCATCCAGATCCCGGTCTTCATTGCCCTGTACTGGGTGCTGATGGCCAGCGTGGAAATGCGCAACTCCCCCTGGATCGGCTGGATCGTGGACCTGTCCTCGCCAGACCCTTACTACATCCTGCCGTTGATCATGGCCATCACCACGATCTTCCAGACGGCCCTCAACCCCCTGCCGCCCGATCCGCTGCAGGCCAAGCTGATGTGGATGATGCCGGTGGTCTTCAGCGTGATGTTCTTCTTCTTCCCGTCCGGCCTGGTGCTGTACTGGATCACGAACAACATCCTGACGATCGCGCAGCAGGCCTACATCAATCACAAGATGGGTGTGCCACTGAAGTTCAACATGCCGAACTTCAAGTCGTAAGCGCTCAGGGCCGCTCACCGCGGCCCTTGGTCTATGCTGCCTCGCCATCACGACCCGATTGTCGCCATCGCCACCGCCCCGGGGCGCGGGGCAGTGGGCATCGTGCGGGTATCGGGCCGGGGGCTGGACTTGCTGGTGCAGGCCCTGTGTGGCAAGGCCCTGAAGCCGCGTGAAGCCACCTATGGGCCTTTCCGGGACGCCGATGGTTCGCCGATTGATCACGGTCTGGCCCTGCATTTTCCCGCGCCGCACTCCTATACCGGTGAAGATGTGCTGGAGTTGCAGGCCCATGGCGGGCCGGTGGTGCTGCAGTTGCTGCTTGCGCGCTGCCTGCGTGCCGCCAGCGAAACCGACCCCTCCACGGGCTTGGCCCGCCTTCCGGGCTTGCGGCTGGCCCAGCCGGGCGAGTTCACCGAGCGGGCGTTCCTGAACGACAAGATCGACCTGGCCCAGGCTGAAGCCATTGCCGACCTCATCGATGCCAGCACCGAGGCGGCGGCACGCAGCGCATCCCGGTCACTGGCGGGCGACTTCTCGCGCGAGATTGCCGCGTTGCGCGACGCGCTGATCCACCTGCGCATGCTGGTCGAGGCCACGCTCGATTTCCCGGAAGAGGAAATCGACTTTCTTCAGAAGGCCGATGCCCAGGGTCAACTGGCGCGGCTGCAAGGCCAGCTCTCAGAGGTCCTGTCGCGCACCCGTCAGGGCGCCTTGCTGCGCGAAGGCATCAAGGTGGTGATTGCGGGTCAGCCCAATGCCGGCAAGAGTTCCTTGTTGAATGCGCTGGCCGGTGCCGAGCTCGCGATCGTCACCCCGTTGGCAGGCACCACCCGCGACGTGGTGCAGCAGACCATCCAGATCGAGGGGGTGCCGCTGCACGTGATCGACACGGCGGGTCTGCGTGAAGGGGCCGGTATCGACGAGGTCGAGCGCATCGGCATCGAACGCGCCTGGGGTCAGATCGAAGGCGCCGACGCGGTGCTGTTCCTGCACGATCTCACCCGTTGCACCCTGGCCGAGTACCAGGCCGCCGACGCCGACATCGCCCAGTCGCTGGCGCAGCGCCTGCCCGGCCGTGTGACGGTCATCGACGTCTGGAACAAGGCCGATGCCGCGCCTGCCGCGGTGGATTTCGCTGCCGGGCACGAACACCTGCAGCTGTCAGCGAAAACCGGGGCAGGCCTGGATGCCCTTCGACAGCGGCTGCTGATGCTTGCGGGTTGGCAGAGCGGTGTCGAGGGTCTGTACATTGCCCGCGAGCGCCACGTCCAGGCCCTGCTGCGGGTGGGCGAACACCTCGGCATGGCTGGTCAGTACCTGGATGCCCAGGCGCAGTCGCTGGATCTGCTGGCCGAGGAACTGCGCATGGCCCAGAATGCCCTCAACGACATCACGGGGGCCTTCAGTGCCGACGACTTGCTGGGCGTGATTTTTTCTTCGTTCTGCATTGGCAAGTGAGGCCACCAGCAGGCAGGAGGCCGAACAAGCCAACGATCGCCTTTCATTTGAACCCATCATGGCCCAGCTTTCTCAACGCGCGCAACAGATCGATCCGTTTTACGTCATGCAGGTGGCCAAGGAGGCGCGTGCCCTGGCTGACCGACTGTCGCCCGATGCGCCTCGGATGATCTACCTCAACATCGGCGAACCGGATTTCACGGCGCCGGCTGGGGTGCAGGCCGCCGCCGAAGCGGCCATCCGACAAGGGCATACCCAGTACACCAGCGCCACGGGCCTGCCCGCCTTGCGCGAGGCCCTGAGCCGCTGGTACCGCCAGCGCTGGGGCGTGGACGTGCCGGCGAGCCGCATCGTCATCACGGCCGGGGCTTCGGCGGCCCTTCAGCTGGCCTGCCTGGCGGTGGTGGACGCCGGCCAGGAATTGCTGATGCCAGACCCCAGCTACCCTTGCAACCGGCACATCCTGACGGCCATGGGGGCCAGCGCCCGCCTGCTGCCGACCTCCGCCGCCACCCGTTACCAGCTCACCGCCCCGGCCATCGACGACGCCTGGCAAGCCCATACCGCCGGTGTGCTCCTGGCTTCCCCGTCCAATCCCACCGGTACGTCGGTGGCGCCCGACGAAATGCGGGCCATCCACCGCACGGTTCGGCAGCGTGGGGGCACCCTGTTGCTCGACGAGATCTACCTGGGGCTGAGCTTTGACGAACGCTTTGGCCAGACCGGGCTGGTGCTCGGTGACGACGTGATCAGCATCAACAGTTTTTCCAAGTACTTCAGCATGACCGGCTGGCGACTGGGCTGGCTGGTGGTGCCCGAGACCCTCGTGGAGCCCGTGGAGCGGCTGGCCCAGAACCTGTACATCTGTGCCAGTACGGTGGCCCAGCATGCCGCCCTGGCCTGCTTTGACGCCGACAGCCTGGCGGTTTACGAGGCACGCCGCGCGGCTTACCGTGCCCGACGGGACCACTTTCTGCCGGCTTTGCGCGATCTCGGGTTTGGCGTGCCGGTGGAGCCCGATGGGGCTTTCTATGTCTGGGCCGATGCCAGCGGCTGGTTCGAGCGCCTGGGCGTGACCGACAGCGCGGGCTGCGTCTCGGCCCTCATGCACCAGGCGCACCTGGTGGTCACGCCCAGCCGAGATTTCAGCGATCGCGACGTGGGCACCCACGTGCGCTTTTCCACCGCCAGCGCGATGGAAGATCTTGAAGAGGCCTTGCGCCGTTTGCGTCGGCTGCGCTGATCAGCCGTCCAGCAGGCCGGCCTCGGCGCCGTTCTTCATCTGCTTGCGCAGGGCCACCGCGTCTTCTTCGGCCAGCGTCTTGTCACTGGCCGTCAACTTGAACACGCGGATGGTGTGGTGCACCCGCTGGACCTGGCTGTTCAGGGAGGCCGCCGCCGCCGAGAGCTCTTCCACCATGGCGGCGTTCTGCTGGGTGATGGAATCCAGCTGGGCCACGGCTTCGCTGATCTGCCCGACCCCGAGCGACTGTTCCTGCGCGGAATGGCTGATGGTGGCCAGCAAGGACGTCACCCGGTCGACCGAGAGCAGGGCTTCGTCCATGCGGTCCTGGGCATCGTGGGCACGCTGATCGCCCTGGTTCACCCGTTCACGCGATTCTTCGATGAGCTGGCGGATTTCCCGCGCGGCTTCACTGGTGCGCTGTGCCAGGGCTCGCACCTCGGAGGCCACCACCGCAAAGCCCCGGCCCTGTTCACCCGCGCGGGCCGCTTCCACCGCGGCATTCAGGGCCAGGATGTTGGTCTGGAAGGCCACGCTTTCGATCACCTGGATGATGTCACCGATGCGGCGAGAGGAGTCGGCGATCTGGCGCATCTGTTCGCCCACGGCGCGAACGGCATCGTGGCTGCGCTGGGCCACCGAACCGGTGTCGGCCGCGACCCGCGCACCTTCCCGAGCGGTGTGGGCCGTCTGCTGGATCGTGCCGTTGATCTCCTCCATCGACGCGGCGGTCTGCTCGAGGTTGCTCGCCTGCGCCTCGGTCCGTGACGAAAGGTCGAGGTTGCCGGCGGCGATTTCCTGTGTGCCCCCCATCAGGTTGGCCACTTCCTGCCGCACATCCCGCACGATGGTGCGGACCGTGACCTGCAGTTGCGCCAGCGCGATCTGCAGGTCTCGCGCCTCGCCGGTGGCGTTCATGGAAATCGGCACCGACAGGTCGCCTGCTGCCATGAGATGGGCCACGCCCAGCACCGACGCCATGGGTTGGCGAATGTGGTGCGCCAGCCACCAGCTGGCGGCCACCGACACGCCCAATCCGATGGCCAGCGCCGCCCAGACCGGCAAGCCCATGCTCATCATGCCCACCGGCAGGAGCACGGCCACGGCCAGAATGGCAAACAGCTGTGTCTTCAGGCCAGGGCGCAGGGCGCGTCCGATGGCCGCCAGTCGGCCGGCACGGATCACCCGGCCTTCTTCCAGCACATGAACGAGCTGACCGGCTTCGGCTTCGGCCCGCATGGTGGCGTACAGCTTGTCGAAAGCGTTGATCTCGTCTTCCGACGGTTTGGTGCGAACCGAGAGGTAGCCCACGATCTGGTCGCCATTGCGCACGGGGGTTGCATTCGCGCGCACCCAGTAGTGGTCGCCATTCTTGCGCCGGTTCTTGACCAGCGCGCTCCAGGGTTTGCCTTTGTCCTGTATGGTGTGCCACATGTCGCGGAAAGCCTCTTCCGGCATGTCGGGGTGGCGAAGGAGGTTGTGAGGCTGCCCGAGCAGTTCTTCCCGCGTGTAACCGCTGACGTTCACGAAATTCGTGTTGCAGTAGGTGATGCGGCCTTTGGGATCGGTGACCGAGATCAGCGTCTGGTCGGCGGGAAAGTCGTGATTTCGCTGGGTGACGGGCAGGTTGATGCGCATTCGGCTTCCTTGTTATGCGGGCGGCGACCCCCTCGGATTCCATGATATCGGCGATTCCCTCGGGTTGTGAAGCCTCGCCAAGGGTTCATCCCAGCCGGATGCGTTCGCCGTAGCCGGTCATTTCCAGATAGCCCAGGCCGACGGACTCGTCGTTCCCTGCACGGTACAACTCGCACAACCCTTCCCAGTAGATCGCGCCCGTGGTCGGTCGGCTGTCGAGTTCCTGGGCGTCGAGCAGGGGCTTGACCCGAAACACCCCGGCCGGGGTCTGGATCTGCCACTCCACCGGGTAACGGATGCCGGTCGTCGGGCTGCTCCAGTGCCGCTGGGGCGAAAAGGCCACCGCGCTGGGGCCGAACACCTGATCGGGCGTCCGGCTCGCAGACGATCCGGCCCTGCGAAAAGAGCCACCGGCCCAGAGGGCAGAGCCATCGGCCCGTCGCAGACGGAATGCCGTGAGGGCGCTGCCATCGTGCAAGTTGATCCCGATCCAGTCCCAGCCCACCGCCTGAGGGTGTAGCAGGGCCTCGCTCCATTCATGATCGAGCCAGGCCCGGCCCCGGACCTGACGCGTCTGGCCTTCGATCGACACACGGCCTTCGATGGCGAGCTGTGGCTGGCTGTAGTAAAAGCTCGCCTGGGTGGCCTCCGGCCCTTTGCGTGACCAGCCGGCTTCGCCCTGCAGCAGCAGCGCTTGCGACGGTTGCGCTTGCAGCAGCATGTCGAGCGTGCCCTGTTGCAGACGGACTTCATAGCGGCCGCCGTCGTGGCGTTGCAGGTCCCAGCCGGGCAGGCGGATGTGCGTATCGGTCTGTCTGGCGAAAGCCCGTTCGTGGGCAGGCGTTGAATCGTCAGGGCGGCCGTTCCACCGTGTCATGGTCTGCTCGTGGACGAAACGGCGAGCCGTCACGTCGGTGATGGCCGCATGGGCAAACAGCAGCTGTCGGGCTGCCAGCCGGCTGCTCAGTCGCTGCGTGCCATCCACCCGCGAGCGGAAGAAGGTGATCTGGAAGCCCAGCAACCGGTCCTGCGCATCCCGAAGCCAGCCGGTCATGTACCACCATTCGGTGCGGCTGTCGGGATGGCTGCCGTGGTCGGCCGGGAACCGGAGGGCCCGCCTTTGCAGCGTGTACGGGGTCTCGGCGACACCGGCCTGGAGCCAGGGTGGGGTGGCCAGCAGGGCACCCAGGACGAGACGGCGGGACCACAGGGCATCCATCGTTTCAGGCCTCCTGTTTCACCACCAGCACCGCCTGCGGGCTCGCGGCATGACGGCCACTGACCCAGGCGGTGAGCGTGCCGGCTGCCACCACCGCGAGCGCCAGCCAGATCACCCGGTCCCACGGGATGTGCATGTCCATGGTCCAGTGAAAACTCTGCGGGTTGACCACATGGACCAGCACCACACTCACGGCCAGACCCAACCCCACGCCCGCCAGGGCACCGAGTGCGCTCCAGACGCCGCCTTCGGTGGCCACCAGCCTCAGCAGTTGCTGGCGCGAGAAACCCAGATGACGCAGCAAGCCGAACTCGCGCCGCCGGGCCAGTACCTGCGCCCCCATGCTGGCCGACACCCCCAGCAGGCCCATGCCGATGGCCACGCCCTGCAACCACACGGTGATGGCGAAGCTGCGATCAAAAATGTCCAGCGAGATCCGGCGGATGGTCTGGGCCGAGGTGATCTCGAGGGTGTCGCCGTGGGCACGCAGCAACTCGGTCCGCAGGGCCTCTGCCGAGACGCCCGGCTGGAGGGTCAGGGCCAGATCGTTCACCGCCGTGTCACCGGTCAGGCGGATGTAGTCCTGCTCGTCGATCGCGATGCTGCCGTGCTGGCGGCCGTAATCCCGCATCACACCGAGCACCTGGAACCGGACGCTCGCCGGGCCGATGCCGGGCAGTGCCAGCGTGCGGCCGGGTTGTGCGTCGAAGCGGTCGGCCACGGCCTCGCTCACGAATATCGGCACGGTATCGGGGTTGGCCGGCCAGGGCAGGGCGGGCCCCACCAGCGGCAGCAGCACCGGCATGGACGGATCCGATGCCGAGCGCAGCGGCCGCGCCAGCAGGGTGATGGCCGGCTGGCGAGGGTCCAGCCATACCGAGCGCTGTCGTTGCGGCACCGCGCTGGCCACGGCAGGCATCGCCTGTGCCTCGCGGATGAAGTCAGGCGTGAGGCTGGCCGCCTGCTGGGGACCGGCGCCCGCCCGAACATACAGGTCTGCTGGCAGAACGGCGTCCAGCCAGGCGGTCATGGATTGGCGGAAACTGCCCACCATCACGGTGAGTGCCACCGACAGGGCGAGACTGGCCACCACCCCGCAGGTGGCCACTGCCACCGCATCCGGAAAGCGTCTCGCCCGCTCCACCGCCAGCAAGGCCAGGGCCTGAGTGTGCAACCGGTCCGAACAGGCGGGCAACGCCAGCCCGGCGATCAGCGGCAGGGTGAGGATGCCGCCAACCAGCAAGGCGGCAATCCCGAGGTAAGCACCCAGCGGCAGCCCCTGTACCGCTGGCAGAAGGCTGAGCCCCGCACCCACGAGCAACAGCATAGGCCCCGTCCACGCGCCCCCACCTCGTGGGCTGGCGTGGGCAAGGCCGGCGCCGCGCAGGGGGACCCCTTTGAGGGCCTGGGCGGGTGCCATGCCACGGACCCAGCGGGCAGGCCACCAGCCACCCAGCATGGCGGCCGCCACGCCCAGCACGGTGTACCCGGCGGCATCGATCGTTCGCCATTGCAGCCGGGGCGACACGCCGTCAAAAAAGCCACCCCCCAGATCACCGCCCAGCCAGCGCAGGGCCGACCAGGCCAGCGCGGTGCCCAGCGCCACCCCCAGCAGCGAGCCCACGCCTCCCAGCAGCGCCGACTCCAGCCACACCAGGCGTTGACGGTCCCGGGCATCGAGGCCGAGCACCCCCAGCAGGGCCATGCCGGGCAGGCGCTGGGTGACGCTCAGACTGAGCACCGAAAACACCAGAAACGCCCCGGTGAAGAGGGCCACCAACGCCAGCACCGTGAGGTTCACCCGGTAGGCCCGAGAAACCTGGCTGAGCCGGGCACCCCCATCATCGGGCAGCACCAGCATCACGGCCTCGGCCTGCCATTCGGTGGTGGACGCCGCCTGCGCCCGCCACTGGGCGATCAGCGCCTGGGTATCGGTGCCAGGGCGAAGTCGCAAGTCCACCCGGCTGATGAACCCGTCCAGTCCGAGCAGATGCTGCAAGGCGCCCACGTCCATCACCAGCAGGGGGGCGCCCGCCTGACCCACTGTTCCGGCCTGTCGCAGGCTGACCCGATCCATGCCCACCTGGACGTTCACGGGGCCATCGGCGAACAAGGCCTGTGCCGCCGGGTTCAGAAATACCGCGTCCGCGGCAAAAAGATCCAGGCGGCCTGCACCTTCCTTCAGACGTGGCATCAGGCCGGGTTGCACGCTGGCCAGGGTCAGGGCATCGACGCCCCACAGTCGGACCGTCTGCCGCTGACCGCTGGCGGTCCATGCCATCGCCTGGGCTTCCAGAACCGGGCTGGCCGCCTGCACGGCCGGATCGGCCGACACCCGGTCCCACCAGCGGTCGTCGAGCCGGTCGGCGGCATGACGCAACTGGGCATCGGGTTCGCCGTTGGCGCTGCGAACGGCCGACGAAAACTCGGCCAGGGCCGAAGCATTGATCCAGTGCACCGACAGGGCCAGACCCACCCCCAGCATCACCGCCAGCACGGCCACGCCGTGACGCCAGGGGTGATGGCGGACTTCTGGCCAGGAGAACGCCCACCACAGCCGCCAGAGGCGGCCCAGCGCAGCCGTCATGGGAGCCACTCCACCCCCGAGGGGGTGAGCACCAGCCGCCGATCGGCCCGGCTGGCCACCGTGGGCGAGTGGGTCACGATCACCAGTGCGGCCCCGTGCGACGTGGCCTGATGCTGGAGCACCGTCAGCACCTGCTCGGCGGTGTGGGGGTCGAGGTTGCCGGTCGGTTCATCGGCCAGAATCAACCGTGGCCGATGGATCAGGGCGCGAGCAATCGCCACCCGTTGCAACTGACCCCCCGACAGCGTCTGGGGCAGCCGGTCTCCCATCCCCTCCAGACCGACCGAAGCCAGCGCCTGCTCGACCCGGTGGTCATCCGGCTCTCCGATCAGCATCAGGGGCAGCCCCACATTTCGTGCCACGGTCAGATGAGGCAGCACATGAAACGCCTGGAACACGAAACCGAGGTGGGTCCGGCGCCAGGCCGACGCCTCGGTGTCGTTCATCGTGGACCAGGAGCGACCGGCCAGCGTGACCATGCCGGCATCGGGGGTGTCGAGTCCGGCCAGGCAGTTGAGGAGCGTGGATTTGCCCACGCCCGACTCGCCCAGCACCGCCACCGATTCACCGGACTGTACCTCCAGGGACACGCCTTCAAACACCGTGGCGGGTGGGTATCGTCGTGCCAGACCCGAGACCTTCAGGCAAGGCCCCTGGGGGCGCTCGGGCGGGTGAGCAGGCGGGGGCAGAGGGTGCATGGACCCAGTGTATCGGCGCCCGCCCGATTGCACGGACTCAGGTCCGGGAGCCCCTGCGCAGCACCGCCTTTTCGGCTTCAATGATCAGGAACACCAGCAGGCCAATGACCATCGGCGCGAGCCAGTGACGCCAGTCCAGCGCGGCCGTCCCGAACCAGGTCTGCATGAACGGAAGGTACACGAAGCCGATCTGCAGCAGCATCAGGATGCCCACGGCGATCCAGGCCGCCGGATTGGTGAACCAGTGGGCCCGGTTGAGCCCCGAAGCCACCAGGAAGCGGCTGTTGAACAGGTAGAAGGCTTGCATGATCACCAGGGTGTTCACGGCCACGGTCCGGGCCACGCCCAGTTCCATGCCCAGCCACAACTCGACCTCGAAGGTGATCATCGTGGCGCCCCCGATCAGCACCGACACGGCGGCCACCCGCCACAGCATCGTCCTGCCCATGATCGGTGCACCCGGCTGTCGGGGCGGGCGTTGCATCACGCCGGGCTCGGCGGGTTCGAAAGCGAGCGCCAGCGCGAGCGTGACCGCCACCACCATGTTCACCCACAGGATCTGAACCGGTGTCAGGGGCAGCGTCAGGCCCAGCACCACCGCCCCGAGCATCACCAGCCCCTGGGCGCCATTGGTGGGCAGGATGAACAGGATGGCCTTGCGCAGGTTGTCGTAGATGGTGCGGCCTTCTTCCACCGCTTTTTCGATCGAGGAAAAGTTGTCGTCGGCCAGCACGATGTCTGCGGCTTCCTTGGTGGCCTCGGTCCCCTTGATGCCCATGGCCACACCCACATCCGCGCGCTTGAGGGCGGGCGCATCGTTGACGCCGTCGCCCGTCATGGCCACCACTTCGCCCCGTGCCTGCAACGCCTGCACCAGCCTCAGTTTGTGCTCGGGGCTGGTGCGCGCGAAGATGTCGCCCATCTGGGCCAGCCGCTGGATCTCGTCTTCACTGGCCGCTTCCAGTTCGGCCCCGGTCACCACCTTCAGCGATCCTTGGGTGCCCAGACCCATCTCGATGCCGATGGCGCGCGCCGTGCCCGCATGGTCACCCGTGATCATCTTCACGCGGATGCCCGCGGCATGGCAGGAGCGGATCGCGGCGATGGCTTCCGGGCGAGGCGGATCGATGATGCCGATCAGCCCCAGGAACACCATGTCCTCCTCCAGATCGCTCATCGCCAGTTCGGCGTGGTGCGGGTGGGTCTCCCGGGCGGCCGCGGCCAGCACACGCAGGCCTTCGCTGCTGAGCCGGTCGATCTGTGTTTCCCAGTAGGCGCGATCCAGCGGTTCGATCTGGCCATTTGCGCCCAGTTCGTGCGGGCAGCGGTCCAGCAGGCGGTCCGGCGCACCCTTCAGCAGGATGCGGCGCTGACCCGCCGGCGTGGTGTTCAGGGTGGCCATGAACTTGTTGGCCGATTCGAAGGGGATCGCGGCGTGACGGGCGTGTCGGGAGGCGTCGAAGCCGGCCTTGTTCGCCAGGGTGCGCAGGGCGCCTTCGGTGGGCTCGCCGGTCACCCGCCACTCGCCCTCGTTCTCGGCCACGTCGGTGTCGTTGGCCACCGCCACCACCTCGATCAGGGCTTGCAGGTGCAGGTGCTCCTGCAGGCTGACCAGTTCGCCATCCAGCGTGATGTTGCCCTCGGGGATGTAGCCGGTGCCGCTCACATCGTAAAAACCGCCCCGGGTGACCACGTGCCGGGCGGTCATCTCGTTCTTGGTGAGCGTGCCGGTCTTGTCCGAGCAGATCACCGTGACGGAGCCCAGTGTCTCGACGGCCGTGAGCTTGCGCGTGATGGCGTTGCGCCGGGCCATGCGTTGAACCCCCAGCGCCAGCGTGATGGTCAGGATGGCGGGCAGGCCCTCCGGAATCGCGGCCACGGCGAATCCGATGGCCGCCAGGAACAGTTCGCTCACCGCGAAATCGTGCAAGGCCCATCCGATCACGAACATCAGCACCGCCAGCCCCACAATCACCACCGAGAGCACCTTGCTGAACTGGGCCATCTGACGGGTCAGGGGCGTCTGCAGCGTCTGCACTTCCGCGATCAGGCGATTGATCCGGCCCAGTTCGGTCTGCGGTCCGGTGGCTGTGACCATGCCGATGCCCCGGCCGGTGGCCACCATCGTCCCCGAGTAGGCCATCCCGAAGCGGTCGCCCAGGGGCGCATCGGCCGCCACGGCGGTGGTCTGCTTGTCGGCGGGCACCGACTCACCGGTGAGGGCGGACTCCTCGATCCGAAGGTTGGTGGCCTCGATCAGCCGCATGTCGGCGGGAACCCGGTCGCCCGAGCGCAGGCGAACCACATCACCCGGCACCAGTGACGCGGCGTCCACCTCCACCCACTGCCCGTCGCGCCGGGCATGGGCACGCATCGACAGCATCTTGCGTATGCCTTCCAGTGCCGCTTCGGCCTTGCCCTCCTGAATGAAGCCGATGATGGCGTTGATGACCACCACGCCCAGAATCACCCCCGTGTCGATCCAGTGCCCCAGCAGCGCCGTGATGCCGGCCGCCGCCACCAGGATGTAGATCAGGACATCGTGGAAATGCTTGAAGAAGCGTTTCAGCACCCCGTCGCGGGGTGGGGCAGGCAGCCGGTTGGCTCCATGGGAGGCCAGTCGCAGGCCTGCCTCTTCGCTGCTGATGCCATCGGCATGGCTGTTCAGCTCGGCCATGACAACCTCGCTGGTTTTGGCGTGTGCGTGTTCCATGAACGCATCCTAACCCCCGCCAGCGGGCAACATTTTGTTGCAAATCAAAGGGGTGGAGGCGACGGCCAAGCCGGGAACTTGCCCGGGAAAAGAGGTACCAAATCCAGCAGGTTACTGAAGCTGCGAAGCCCAGACCCTCCGGGATGTTTCTCCTCCTCCCTCCCTCCTCCCTTGTCCCGGAGTGCTTCGCAGCCTTTTTTTACACACCCGCTCAGGCGGGCGGCAAGCTGTCGATGAAGCTCTGGCGATGTGACAGCTTGTCGTGCAGACGGGCCAGATTCGGGTAAGGCGTTCGCCAGTCGATGTCGGCGAAGCGGAAATCCAGATAGCCCAGTGCGCACCCCACCGCCACATCGGCCAGCGAGAAATAGATGCCGTGGCAGAACGCCTTGTCGGCCAGGCCATGGCTCATGGCCCGCAGGCTGTGCTGGATCTTGCCCATCTGGCGGTCGATCCAGGCCTGGCTGCGCTCATGAGGCTGGCGCTGATCCCAGGTGGCTTCCATGCGGGCCAGCACCGCGGCATCCAGCACCCCGTCGGCCAGCGCTTCCCAGGTCTTGACTTCGACCCGCTCCCGGCCACTCGGCGGAATCAGCTTGCCCACCGGCGACAGCGTGTCGAGGTACTCGACGATCACCCGCGAATCAAACACGGCCTCTCCGCCTTCCATGATGAGGCAGGGCACCTTGCCCAGCGGATTGGATTCGCTGATGTGGGTGGCGGGCAACCACACGTTCTCTTCGACAAACTGGAATTCCAGCTTTTTCTCGGCCATGACGATACGGACCTTGCGCACATACGGGCTGGTGGTGGAGCCGATCAGTTTCATGGCGGGAAATGGAGGGTTGCAGGTCAAATCATTCTAGCCAGACTCCGCAAGGGCGGTGAAATCCAAGCCTTCTACAATCCGGGCCATCATGCAAGTCCCTTTTACCGTTGATTTTTCCCCGGTCACGGCCCTGTCGCCACTGGATGGCCGTTACGTTGGCAAGCTGGCTGCGCTGCGCCCGTTCATGAGCGAATACGGCTACATGCACCGCCGCGTGCAGGTCGAACTGGCCTGGTTCGAGCACCTGAGTGACGCCGGTTTTGCCGAGTTTCCGCCTCTGTCTCTGGCCGCCCGTGCTCACCTTCGCGCCATCGTGGCCCGATTCAGCCCGGCGGATGCCGAGGCCATCAAGGCCATCGAAAAGACCACCAACCACGACGTCAAGGCCGTGGAATACTGGATCCGTGGCAACGCGGCCATGGGCGTGAAAGGCGCGTTCGACGGCTGGCCCGAACTGCAAAAAGCCGGCGAGTTCGTCCACTTCGCCTGCACGTCGGAAGACATCAACAACACCAGCCATGCGCTGCAGATCAAGGCCGGGCGCGATCAGGTGCTGCTGCCGGGTCTGGACGGCATCATCGAGAAACTGCGCAGCATGGCGCACCAGTTTGCCGCTGTGCCCATGCTCAGCCGCACCCACGGCCAGACCGCCAGCCCCACCACCGTGGGCAAGGAACTGGGCAACGTCGCCGTGCGACTGCAAACCGTTCATGCAGCCATTGCCCGCGTCAGGCTGATGGGCAAGATGAACGGCGCCGTGGGCAACTACAACGCCCACCTGAGCGCCTGGCCCGACTTCGACTGGGAAGCCTTCAGCCGCGCGGTGGTGGAAACGCCCGAAGCCACCGCCGACACGCCCGCCGAAGCGAAGATCGGCCTGGGCCTGACCTTCCAGCCCTACAGCATCCAGATCGAGCCGCACGACTACATGGCCGAGCTGTTCGATGCCGTGGCACGCAGCAACACCATCCTGATCGACTTGTCGCGCGACATCTGGGGCTATGTGTCGCTGGGCTACTTCAAGCAAAAGCTCAAGGCGGGTGAAATTGGCTCGTCCACCATGCCGCACAAGGTCAATCCCATCGACTTCGAAAACGCCGAGGGCAACCTGGGACTGGCCAATGCGTTGCTCAAGCACCTGAGCGAGAAGCTGCCGATCAGCCGATGGCAGCGCGACCTCACCGACTCCACCGTGCTGCGCAACATCGGCGTGGCGCTGGGCTACGCGGTGCTGGCGCACCAGTCGCTGATGACCGGCCTGAACAAGCTGGAGCTGAACGAGGAAGCCCTGGCGGCCGACCTGGACGCCGCCTGGGAAGTGCTGGCCGAGCCCATCCAGACCGTGATGCGCCGTTACGGTGTGCCGGGCGCCTACGAGAAGCTCAAGGAAGTGACGCGTGGCAAGTCGGTGACGAAAGAGGCCCTGCACGGCCTGATCGTCTCGCTGGACATTCCCCAGGCCGACAAAGACCGCCTGCTGGCCATGACGCCGGCCAGCTACATCGGCCAGGCGGTGGTGCTGGCACAACGCGTCTGACACCCGTTCCCGAGAGCCCATTGGCCTCGGTGATCGGTGTGCGACATCCTGGTCCGGTCGAGATCAATGTCCCCCGACGGTTGCCTCCCTCGCCCTTTCGGCATAGGTGTTGAATCGCCATGCCGTGTCTTCCCGCGTGATGCGTCGCCAGGTGTGGCGTTTTTCAGCCGGTGTCATGGCCGGCCAGCGCTGCACCTCTTCGAACGTGCGTCCACAACCCTTGCACACGGGATCACCCTGACTGGTGGAGCAGATGGCGATGCAGGGCGTGTCGGGGGTGGATTCGTACCACGACCGCCAGGCATCGTAAGCCGCGCGGGGCATGGTGTGCTCGTCGGCATGGTCCTCGTGAAAGTACACCAGCAGGGCATAAACCTCTGCCAGGGCGCGGACTTCATCGGCCAATACGATGCCGTCGGGTGACGGCTTGCGCTGTCGCCAGTGGTTGATTGCGGCTTCGATGTCGGTGATGTGTATGCCTGCCATGGTGGCCTCCCGGGGCGCTCATGATAGCGGCGCCTGGACGTCAGGGTTCAGCGGGCATCCCGAAGCTGTTCGCGAACCAGGGCTTCTGTCTGACGCACCCGGGCATCCAGGATGGACAGTTCCACATGGTCGGTCTGCGGGGTGTTCCGAGCCAACTGCTGGGCGGCTCGAAGCCGGTCCAGTGCCCCCTGGGTGTCGAAATGGGCCAGCCGGGCTTCGGCTTCCGCCCTCGCCGATCGAACCGTTTGCTGCTGGGCGAGGTACAGACCTGCCAGCGTCTGCCAGGCCAGGGCATCTCGGGGGTTCAGGCTGGTCCAGGTCTGCAGGCGCTGGGTGGCCTGTCGCTGGGCCTCCATGCCCAGCCGCAAAGACGCCTGAGCCGCCAGCAACAGCCCCTCTCGCCGGTTCGACCGGAGCCCGGCCTGCATGCCCGTCCTCAGGTCATCGATCTGGGCCGGGTTGAGCGATTCGGCAGGCAGCAACAGCAGCGTTTCCAGCTGCAACCACTGGACGGCCTCCTGGGCAATCGGGTCACGGGGCGGGGCAGCCTGCAACTGGCGCAGCCCTTCCGTGGCCAGCGCGGCATCGCGAAGGCGAGCCGCCGCCAGGGTGGCGCCGTAGCGCTGGCCCAGGGCGCTGCTGTCCTGCAAGGGGCCATTGCTGAGTCGCAGGCTCGCGGCGGTGGCGCGCAGGCGATCCACGCCCATTTCACTGAGCACCCGGGCTCTGGCGGCCATCAGGGCGTGGTATTCGGCCGACACCGGCGCAGGGCCTGTCGCCCGGGGGGTGGTGCCCAGATCGGGAATCCGGGCCACCATGTCTGCCATGCGTTCGGTGCTCAGGGGGTGGCTGCGCAGATAGGGGAAGGCGCCATCGTCGTTCAGCCGGGAGGCTGCCTGGAGCTTTTCGAACAGGCTCACAAACCCCATGCCATCAAAGCCGGCATCCGTCATGATGCCGAAACCCACCCGGTCCGCCTCCCGTTCCATGTCGCGCGAGAAATTGAGCTGAGTCTGGATGGCCAGGGCCTGGCCACCGGCCATCGCGGCACTGGCCACATCCACATTTTTGGCGGCATTGGCGGCCAGGGCACCCAGAATCATGGCACCGATCACCCAGGGCGCCTGCTGGTTCTGGCGGCTGATGAGGCGGGCGATGTGCCGCTGAGACACATGGCTGAGTTCGTGGGCCAGCACCGAGGCGAGTTCATCGGGCGTGGCCACGGTGGCAATCAGCCCCAGGTAGACACCCAGGTAGCCCCCGGGCAGTGCGAAGGCATTCACGCTCCGGTCCCGGCCGATCATGATTTCCCAGGCAAATCGTTCGGCAATGTCGGCGGGCATGTCGCCCCGGCGCTGGGCCGATGCGACCAGCGGCCGCCAGATGGCCTGCAGGTAGCTGTGCAGCACCGGGTCGTCCAGGTAGTCCGGGTCACGGTAGATCGACCGGGCGATCTGGTCACCCAGTCGACGCTCCTCGCTCAGGGTCATCTCGCCCCCATCGCCCAGGGCGGGCAGGCCGCCTGCGGGTGGCAGGTTGCTCTGAGCCCACCCTGCCGGTGTGAGCAAGAGGGGCGTGGCCAGAATCAGGGGCCAGGTTCGACGAAGCAATCGAATGGACATGGACGTATGATGCCAGCCTTGTGCAAAGATTCCACCCGTCCCGGAGCCGTTGACCCCCATGAACTCACCGCTGACCCATTTTGACGCTCAGGGCCAGGCCCACATGGTCGATGTGGGCGCCAAGGCATCTACCCATCGCGTGGCGGTGGCGCAGGGCCTGATCCGCATGCAGGCCACCACCCTCGAACTGGTGGTGGCAGGAACCGCCAAAAAAGGGGATGTGCTGGGCGTGGCCCGTCTGGCGGGCATCATGGCGGCCAAAAAGACCAGCGACCTCATTCCCCTCTGCCACCCGATTGCCCTCACCCGGGTGGCCGTCGAGTTCGAGATCGAGCCCGACACCAGTGCCGTGCGCTGCCGGGCCACGGCCGAGTGCAGCGGCCAGACGGGTGTCGAAATGGAAGCCCTCACCGCCGTCAACGTGGCGTTGCTCACGATTTACGACATGTGCAAGGCCGCCGACCGGGGCATGGTGATCTCGGACGTGAAGCTGCTGGAGAAGCACGGCGGCAAGTCGGGCAGCTTCGTGGCGGCCTGAGCCTCCCGGCATTCAGTAGCGGTACACCCCGCGACCCGTCTTGCGCCCCAGGTAGCCGGCCGCCACCATTTCCTTGAGCAGCGGGCAGGGGCGGTACTTGCTGTCGTTGTATTCGGCAAAGTACACGTTCATCACGGCCAGGCACACGTCCAGGCCGATCATGTCGGCCAGCGCCAGCGGGCCGATCGGGTGGTTGCAGCCCAGCTTCATGCCGGTGTCGATGTCCT
>CAZEZY010000044.1:0-16893 GCA_964516635.1 uncultured Tepidimonas sp.
AACCAGATCAGCATGTTGTTCGGTGGTCGCATTGCCGAAGAGGTCTTCATGAACCAGATGACCACCGGTGCCAGCAACGACTTCGAACGGGCCACCCACATCGCCCGCGACATGGTGATGCGCTACGGCATGAGCGATGCGCTAGGCCCGATGGTCTATGCGGAGAACGAGGGCGAGGTGTTCCTGGGCCGATCGGTGACCAAGACCACCAACATGAGCGAAGAGACCATGCGCAAGGTAGACATCGAGGTGCGCCGCATCATCGACGAGCAGTACGCACTGGCCCGTCGTCTGATCGAGGAGCACTCCGACAAGATGCACGCCATGGCCAAGGCCCTGCTCGAATGGGAAACCATCGAAGCGGATCAGATCAACGACATCATGTCGGGCAAGCCACCCCGTCCGCCCAAAGACTTCACCCCGCGCAATCCGAGCGCGGGCGGTGGCGGCAGTGGTGGTACACCGGCCGTCAAAACCGATCCGGCGCCCACCGCTGCCTGATCGCATCGTTCTACCGTTTCCAGGGGCCGACAGGCCCCTGTTCTTTTGGTCCATCCACCGATGTCAACCCTCTGGCACACCACCCGATTCCAGATCAACCTGACCCGTCCGGTGGTCATGGGCATCGTCAACATCACACCCGACTCCTTCTCCGATGGTGGCCGGTTTCTCGATCCAGCGGCTGCCCTCAAGCAGGCCGAAAAGCTGGTGGAGGAGGGGGCTGGCATTCTGGATGTGGGTGCCGAGTCCACCCGACCGGGCGCCCCGCCGCTGCCACTGGAGCAGGAGCGGGATCGCCTGCTTCCGGTGGTTCGCGAACTGGTGCGGTGGCAGGTGCCCATTTCCATCGACACCTACAAGCCCGAGGTGATGCAGGCGGGTCTTGATCTGGGTGTCGACATCGTCAACGACGTCTGGGCCTTGCGGCGCACGGGCGAAGCCGGTTGCTCTGCGGAATCGGTGGTGGCCCGCCATGGCTCCTGTGGTTTGTGCCTGATGCACATGCATCTGGAGCCCCGGTCGATGCAGATCGCGCCGATGGAGGGGGACGCCGTCCCGCAAGTCCGGGCTTTTCTGCTGGCGCGTGCGGCTCACATGCAGAATCTGGGCGTGGCCCACGAGCGCATCGTGCTCGATGCGGGCATCGGTTTTGGGAAGACGGTTGATCAGAATTTTGCGCTCCTGGCCCGCCAGTGCGAATTGCTGACGCTGGGTTTTCCGCTGCTGGCCGGTTGGTCGCGCAAGTCCACCCTGGGTCGGGTGACGGGTCGCGATCAGGCCAGCGAGCGGGTGGTGTCGAGCGTCACCGCCGCGGTCCTCGCTGCCGATCGAGGTGCCCGGGTGCTGCGGGTGCACGATGTCGCCGCCACCGTCGAGGGACTGAAGGTGTGGCAGGCCATGAACGCCCAGGCGCGATAATCTCAACGTTAAACGTCCATCAGAACGACTCATGACTCGACAATTTTTCGGAACCGACGGCATCAGGGGAACGGTCGGGGAGCCTCCCATCACGCCCGATTTCGTCTTGCGGCTGGCTCATGCCGTGGGGCGGGTTCTCAAGCGGACCGAGGCGCATCCGGTGGTGCTCATCGGCAAGGACACCCGCATTTCCGGCTACATGCTGGAAAGCGCACTCGAAAGCGGTTTCAACTCCGCCGGGGTGGACGTGGTCCTGCTGGGCCCGGTTCCCACGCCTGCCGTGGCGTACCTCACCCGGGCCCAGCGTGCCACCCTGGGCGTCGTGATTTCGGCCAGCCACAACCCCTATGCCGACAACGGGATCAAGTTCTTCAATGCCATGGGCGCGAAACTGCCTGACGATTGGGAGCGAGCGGTCGAGGAAGCGCTGCAGGATCCACCGGTCTGGGTCGATTCCTCGCAATTGGGCAAGACCCGCCGGCTCGACGACGCGGCTGGGCGTTACATCGAATTCTGCAAGAGCACGTTTCCGGGCGATCTCACGCTCAAGGGCCTGAAGATCGTGGTGGATGCGGCTCATGGCGCGGCCTATCACATTGCGCCGAAGGTGTTTCACGAACTCGGTGCCGATGTCATCGAGATCGGTTGCCAGCCCGATGGTTTCAACATCAATGCCGGCCATGGGGCAACGCATCCGGAAGCGCTCATCGAGGCTGTCGTGCAACAGCGTGCCGACGTGGGCATTGCGCTGGACGGGGATGCCGACCGGCTGCTCATGGTGGATGGCAATGGACGTCTGTTCAACGGCGACGAATTGCTGTACCTGCTGGCCGATGACCGCCTGGGGCGAGACGAGGTGGTGCCCGGTGTGGTGGGCACCCTCATGACCAACATGGCGGTGGAGGTGGCCCTGAAGCAGCGTGGGGTGCCCTTTGTCCGTGCCAAGGTCGGTGACCGTTACGTGCTCGAAGAACTGATTCGCCACCGCTGGACCCTGGGCGGCGAGGGATCTGGCCATCTGCTCATCCTTGACAAACACACCACGGGCGATGCCCTGGTTTCTGCCTTGCAAGTCCTTCAGGCCTGTGCACGGAGTGGCGAAACACTGGGGTCGCTGCTCAAGGACATCACGCTGTTTCCTCAGGTGCTCATCAATGTCCGCCTGCAGCCAGGGCAGGACTGGAAGGCCAATGCTTTGCTGTCTCGTCGCATCAACGAAGCCGAGCTGGCCCTCGGTGAAGAGGGCCGGGTGCTGATCCGCGCCAGTGGCACCGAACCGTTGCTCCGTGTGATGGTCGAGGCTCGCCAACCCGAACAGGCCCAGGCCTGGGCGCAAGCGCTGGCGGAAGCGGTTGGGGCATGAGTCACCACGACATCCGCATCGTTCTGGCCGATTATTCGGACCCGGCCCATGCCCGTGCCGTGGTGGAGGTGCTCAACGCCTATGCCAGCGATCCGGCCGGTGGCGGTGAAGCCCTCAGCGCGTTTGCCCGTCAGCATCTGGTGGCCGAACTGGCCAGACGCCCGCAGGCCTTCAGCGTGCTGGCCTGGGATGGAGAGCAGGCAGTCGGTCTGGTGAATGCCATCGAGGGTTTTTCCACCTTCAAATGCCGCCCGCTGGTCAATGTCCACGATGTGGCCGTTCTCGCCAGCCATCGGGGCCAGCGCATTGCCGAGCGCATGCTGGCCATGGTGGCATCGCTGGCGCGTGAGCGCGGCGCCTGCAAGCTGACGCTGGAGGTGCTTTCCGGCAATCACCCGGCATTGAAGCTCTACCGCCGGATCGGGTTTGAGGACTATCAGCTGGATCCCTCACTCGGTGAAGCGCGATTCATGCAAAAATGGCTGGCATGAGCCGCCCTCATCATCGTCGATCTTTCCTTCGTGAGGCGACGGCGCTGGCCCTGGCCGGCACCGTCTTGCCCGCGTGGGCACAGCCTGCGTCGGCAGCCGCCGAAGAAGCCCGCGCACCGGAATTGCCCGTTGTCGGCTCCACGCTCCGGGTCCCGCCCATCGCCCTGCTGGATGGCACCCGCTTCGAGCCCGCAGGTACCGACCGTCCGGTGCTCATTTACTGGTGGGCCAGCACTTGCCCTTTCTGTGCCCTGCAGAGTCCTGCCATGGAAGCTTTCTGGCGCGAACATCGGGGACGATTCCATTTTCTGGGCCTGTCCATCGACCGGCGAGCCGATCTCGCCCGTGCGTATCTCAGCAGCCGAGGCTACACCTTCCCATCGGCCTGGGCCAGTCCGGAATGGCGCAAGCAGTTCCCCAAACCGAAGGGTCTGCCGATCACGATCGTGCTCGATCGACAGGGCAAGGTGCTGGCAGCCGAGCGGGGTCAGATGTTCCCTGAAGATGTCGCTGCCTTCAGCGCATTTCTGGGCTGATTGCTGCTCGCGCCGGTCACCGGTTTTTCATCAATCTGTCATATTGAAGGGGGGTCACTGCCCAATAATGGAGGGTGAACACATGGCCACCTCATGACACCCGAATGACAGCCCACCTCGCCGCAAAAAACGGTTTTCTGGACCGGGATCAGAGCATCCTGGCCTTCAACGAGCGGGTTCTCGACTGGGCCCGCCGCCCAGATGTCCCGTTGCTGGAACGGCTGCGATACCTGTCGATTGTGTCGTCCAACCTCGACGAGTTTTTCGAGGTCCGCTTTGCGCCGCACCTCAGCGCGTTTCAGACCCATGAGCAACGGGGCCCCATCAATGCCCAGACGTTCCGGGAAGTGGCGGCCAAAGTGCACACGCTGGTCGGTCAGCAATACACGATCTACAACGACGAACTCCTGCCCCAGCTGGAAAAGCGCGGGATCAAGTTGCTGGCGCACAGCGAGCGCAACGCGGCACAGCGTCGCTGGGTGAAGGAGTACTTCACTCAGGAAGTGCAACCGCTTCTGCTGCCGATCGGTCTGGACCCGTCGCACCCCTTCCCGCAGGTCGCCAACAAGTCGCTCAACTTCATTGTTCGCCTGACGGGGCGGGACGCTTTTGGCCGAGAAAACGAGATCGCCATCGTCAAGGTGCCTCGTGCGCTGCCACGGTATGCCCGCATTCCCGGGCAGCGAAATGCCAAGATCCAGTGCTTCGCCTCCATCTCCAGCATCATCCGTTCCCACTTGAACGACCTGTTTCCTGGCCGCACGGTGACGGAGTTTTCCCAGTTCCGGGTTACGCGCCATTCCGATCTGGCGCTCGATGAAGAGGAGGTCAAGAACCTGCGCACCGCCATGCGGCTGGGGCTGCAGCAGCGTCATTATGGTCAGGCGCTGCGCCTGGAAGTGTCGGCCGGCTGTTCGGATTTCCTGTCGGACTTCCTGCTTCAACAGTTCAACCTGCCATCCGACACGCTGTTCCGGGTCCCCGGTCCGGTCAACCTGGTGAGACTCAACCAGCTGATCGACATGCTGGATGCTCCCGCTCTGCGGTTCGAGCCCTACCAGGCGGGCTGGCCTGCCCAGCTCACGCCCGGTCAGTCGTTTTTTGAACGGCTCAAGAAGGGCGATGTGCTCATTCACCAGCCGTACGAAAGTTTCGATGCCGTTCTGGCTTTTCTGCGCGAAGCCGTGGAAGACCCGAATGTGCTCGCCATCAAGCAGACCATCTACCGGACCGGTTCCAAGGGCGAGATGGCCGAACTCCTGCGCGAGGCCGTCCGGCGTGGGAAGGAGGTCACGGTGGTGGTTGAACTCAAGGCCCGCTTCGACGAAGAGGCCAACATCAGCTATGCCGAACGGCTGGAGTCGGTCGGGGCTCAGGTGGTCTACGGCATCGTCGGCCTCAAGACCCACGCCAAGATGCTGCTCGTGACCCGGCGCGAAGAGAGCCGCATCGTGCGGTATGCCCACATCTCCACGGGGAACTACAACCCGGGAACCGCCAGGCTCTATACCGACATCAGCTACCTGACCGCCGATGACGCCCTGACTTCCGATCTGGAGCAGGTCTTTCTGCATCTGGCCAGTCAGAACCGATTGCCTCGGCTCAACAAGGTGCTGGTGGCGCCCTTCACCTTGCACAAAGGCATGCTCGAGCGCATGGAAGCGACGGTGGCCGCCGCGAAGGAGGGCAAGGAAGCCCGCATCATCATCAAGGCCAATTCGCTGACCGACGAGCCGCTGGCCCGTGCGCTGGCGCATGCCTCGCAGCAGGGGGTTCAGGTCGACGCCATCATCCGTGGTGCCTGCATCCTGCCTGCAGGCATACCGGGTTACACCGATCGCATTCAGATCCGTTCCATCATCGGGCGATTGCTCGAGCATTCCCGGGTGTTCTACTTCCGATACGGTGATCAGGAAGAACTCTGGCTCTCCAGCGCCGACTGGATGAACCGGAACATGCTGCGCCGCATCGAACTCGCCTGGCCCGTGAACGACCCGGCCCTCCGACATCGTCTGATGGAAGAGTGCATCCACCAGTACCTTCAGGATGCCCGCGATGCCTGGATCCTCCAGCCCGACGGCACCTACACCAGGGCTTCCAGCCACACTGGAAAAGGCCGCAACCCGCTGCACTCGGCTCAGGCCACCCTGATGGCGCGCCATGGCAGCAAAGGATGACCCATGGACCTCATACTCTGGCGTCATGCCGAAGCCGAAGACCTCGAAGAAACCGATGACGGCGGGGGGGCTGATCTGTCCAGACGACTGACCAGCAAAGGGGAAAGACAGGCCAGCCGGATGGCTGCCTGGCTCGACCGGCAGTTACCGGAAGGGGTGCGTATCTACTGCAGCCCGGCGGTGCGCACCGAGCAGACCGTGATTGCGCTGGGTCGGAAGTACAAGGCCCGAGAAGAACTGGGTCCGGACCGTTCCTATGAGGATCTGCTGGCACTGGCCCAATGGCCAGACAGCCGACAACCCACCCTCATCGTCGGGCATCAGCCCACCCTGGGCCAGACGATTGCCCACTTGCTGCGACTGAGCGAACCCGAGTGCTCGGTTCGAAAGGGCGCGGTGTGGTGGCTCCGTCAGCGCGAACGCGAGGGCAGGGTCCAGACGGTGCTGATCACCGTGCAGTCCCCCGAACTGCTCTAGCGCAGGTCAACGGTCAGTCGCCATTCGGTCTTCTGCCAGGCCAGGGCTTCTTCATCCAGCAGCCAGGCGGACTGAGGGTACTGCCTGGCCCAGCCTGGCACCGCCGTCAGCTTGAAATGCCGCGCCTTGTACTGGAATCGCAGGGCAGCGATGTCGGGCTCCTTTCGGGCATGGCAGAGCAGCACGGCCAGCCGCAGACACACCAGTTGCTTCGCAAACAGTTCGTCGCCGAGTTCGGCCTCCAGCTTGCGCAGCTTCCCTCGCTGGCCCAGCACCAGCTGGCTCATGCGGTGCAACTCGGGCAGGGAAAAGCCCGGCGCATCCACATGGTCCAGGATGTAGGCGCCATGCCGGTGGGCATCGCTGTGTGAAATGTGCGTGCCGATTTCGTGCAACCGTGCCGCCCAGTCCAGCTTCTGCGAGTAACGGCCATTGAGTGGATCGGGCGTGGCAATCTGGGCAAACAGCTCTTTGGCCACCCGAGAAACGCGTTCGCCCTGGGCCTTGTCGGTGGTGAAGCGCTCACCCAGCCAGCGAACGGTGCGTTCGCGCACATCGGTCTGGTCGTTTTCCCGGTCGATGAGGTCGAACAGGGCGCCCTGTCGAAGGGCACCTTCGGCCCGGTGGATTTCCTGCAGCTCCAGCAACTCGAACAGGGCGTGGAGCACACTCAACCCGCCCGACAGCACCGGGCGCCGGTCGTCCTTCAGACCTTCCAGTTTCAGTTCGTCGGCGTTGCCGGCCCGCAGCCAGCGTTCGGTCAGCCAGTCCAGACCTGCCCGGCTGATCACGCCCGCCGGAAATCCGTTGGCATACAGGATCTCGCAGACCGCCCCCACGGTACCGGACGATCCGTAAACGATGCCCCACTCGCTGCGAGGAAAGGTCTCGGTGGCCTCATCCAGCACCGCCTTGGCGGCAATCACCGCTGTTTTGAGCATCGCTGCCGTGGCCTGCCCCCTTGGGAAGTATCTCGTGGACCACGCCACACTGCCCAAACGGTACGACTCCATCCGCAAGGGGGTATAGCCCTGGCCCAGGATGACTTCGGTGGAGCGGCCACCGATGTCGAACACCAGGCGCTTTTCGTCGGATTGGGGCAGCAGATGCGTCACCCCCTGGTAGATCAGCCGTGCCTCTTCGTGGCCCGACACCACATCGATGGCGAAACCCAGAATGATCTGGGCCTTGCGCAAAAAATCGTCGCGGTTGCGGGCCTCGCGCAACGTTTGCGTGGCCACCGCCCGGACCTGGTTTTTCTTGAAACCCTGCAGGCGCTCTGCAAAGCGAGCGAGGCACTCCCAACCCCGCTCCATGGCCACCAGGCTCAGGTTCTTGTTGTCATCGAGGCCACTGCCCTGTCGCACCACCTCCTTGAGGTACTCCACGCGTTCAATGTGGCCCGAATCGTAGCGTCCAATTTCCAGGCGAAAGCTGTTGGACCCGAGGTCCACCGCCGCCAGTAGCGTTCCGTTTTGCATGCCGTTCAATCACTTGAAGGGCGCCCAGCATAACATCAAGCCAGGGGTCTTCGTCCCGCCATCCGGTGAGTTTGTTGGGAAATCCTGCTGACCGGCGGGGATTTCACGCCTCTGTGACAGAAACGTCAGAGGGCTGTCACAAAGATGTCACAAAACGTTTTTACATTCGATGCATCCCTTCCAACCTTCCTTCATGAGGATATCGATGAAACGCACTTTTCTGAAAACCGTGGCTGCTGCCGCTCTTTCCGTGGCCACCATCGGCTTCAGCAATGTCGCCATGGCTGCTGACATCACTGGCGCTGGCGCGACGTTCCCGTTCCCGATTTATGCCAAGTGGGCGGAAGCCTACAAGGCCCAGACCGGCGTCGGTCTGAACTACCAGTCCATCGGTTCCTCGGGCGGTATCCGCCAGATCCGTGCCAAGACCGTGGCTTTCGGTGCCACCGACGCGCCCGTGCCGGGTGCCGAACTGGACCGCGATGGCATGGTCCAGTTCCCAGCCATCATCGGTGGCACGGTGCCCGTGTTCAACCTGCAGGGTTTTGCCCAGGGTGAAGTCCGCATCACCGGCCCCGTGCTGGCCGAAATGTTCATGGGCAAGATCACCAACTGGAACGACCCCAAGATCGCTGCCCTGAACCCGGGCAAGACCTTCCCGAACCAAGCAGTTACAGTCGTTCACCGTGCGGACGGTTCCGGCACCACCTTCAACTGGACGGACTACCTGTCTGCCGTGAGCAAAGAATGGGCCGACACCGTGGGCAAGGGCGCTGCTGTCAAGTGGCCCGCACCGACCTCCATCGGTGGTCGTGGCAACGAGGGCGTGGCCGCCAACGTGCAGCGCACCCGTGGCTCCATCGGTTACGTGGAATATGCTTACGCCAAGAAGAACAACATCCCCTACATGGCCGTTCAGAACGCCGCTGGTAACTTTGTCCGTCCGGACGAAACCACGTTTGCCGCCGCCGCCGCCGGTGTGGACTGGTTCAGTGTGCCGGGCATGGGCGTGTCCATGGTGAACCCGAAGGGCGCCAATTCCTGGCCCATCAGCACCGCTTCTTTCATCCTGATGTACAAAGAGCCCGCCAACGTGGCCGAGAGCAATGAAGTCCTGAAATTCTTCGACTGGGCATTCAAGAACGGGCAGAAGATGGCTCTGGAACTCGACTACGTGCCGATGCCCGATGCCGTGACCAACGACATCCGCACCAAGGTCTGGTCGCAGATCAAGCGCTGATTCCGGTCTGACCTGATCGCTTGACATTCAGCCCGCCGATCCGTTCTTTGCGGACGGCGGGTATTCATATTTCGAAAAGGCATACAAAATGGCAGCTGGCGATCCTCCCATGTCCATCAAGGTATCCATGAACAACGAAGACATGTCCCACGAAACAGGTTCTGCCCGCATGGTTGCAGTGGCCAAGCGACAGCGGATTCAGGACTTTTTCTTTCATCGCGTCACGCAACTGTTTTCTCTGCTGGTGCTGGCGGCGCTGGTCGGCATCATCGTCTCGTTGTTCATGAATGCCTGGCCGGCGTTCAAGGCATTCGGTGTGCAGTTCCTCTGGACGGTCGAATGGGACGTGGTGAACGAAGAGTTCGGTGCGGCCATGGCCATTGTCGGCACCTTGCTCACGGCGGGCATTGCGATGTTGATCGCTGTCCCTCTGGCCTTCGGCATTGCCCTGTTCCTGACCGAAACCTGCCCCGTCTGGCTGCGCCGGCCCTTGGGTACCGCAGTGGAACTCCTGGCAGCCGTGCCATCGATCATCTACGGCATGTTCGGCCTGTTCGTGTTTGCACCGTTGTTTGCCGATTACTTTCAGGTTCCGCTGCAACAGGTGCTGGGCGGCATGCCCATCGTCGGCACCCTGTTTGGTGGCGTCACCAACGGCCTGGGCATTCTCGCGGCGGGTGTGATTCTGGCTTTCATGGTGCTTCCCTTTGTGGCGGCCGTGATGCGCGATGTGTTTGAAATTGTGCCCCCCATCTTGCGTGAATCGGCCTACGGTGTGGGTTGCACCACCTGGGAAGTGGTCCGCAAGGTGGTCTTGCCTTACACCCAGAAGGGGGTGATTGGCGGGATCATGCTGGGGTTGGGTCGTGCCCTGGGCGAAACCATGGCGGTGACCTTCGTCATCGGCAACGCCAACCGCATGCCCACCTCGCTGTTTTCGCCGGGTACTTCGATCGCTTCCACGCTGGCCAACGAATTCGGCGAAGCCTTCGAGATGCACATGCATACCCTGTTTGCGCTGGGCTTCCTGCTGTTTGGCATCACGTTTGTGGTTCTCGCACTGGCCAAGATCCTGGTGAACCGTGCCGAAAAGGCCAAGGGAGTCTGAAATGGAATTCAATCAAGCCCTTTACAACCGCCGCCGTCGCAGCAACGCGATTGGCCTGACCTTGTCAATGTCCGCGATGGTGCTCGGACTGTCCGTGTTGCTGTGGATTCTGTACGTCCTGTTCTCGAACGGGTTTGCGGCGCTCGACTGGGCCATGTTCACCCAGGACACGCCCGCTCCGGGTTCTGAAGGGGGGGGTCTGCGCAATGCCATCGTGGGCAGTGCCATGCTGGTCGGATTGGCGGTGCTGGTGTCTACGCCCATCGGCATTCTGGCGGGTGTCTACCTGGCCGAGTACGGCGACACCAGCAAGACGGCCGAGATCACCCGTTTCGTGACCGACATCATGCTGTCGGCCCCATCCATCGTGCTCGGTCTTTTCGTGTATGCGATTGCGGTGGCCACGGTGGGCAACTTCTCGGGCTACGCCGGCAGTCTGGCACTTTCCCTGATCGCTGTGCCTGTGGTGGTTCGAACCACCGAAAACATGCTTCGCCTTGTTCCAGGCAGCTTGCGGGAAGCCGCATTCGCGCTGGGCGCTCCCCGCTGGAAAGTGGCCACCATGGTCACCTTGCGGGCTGCCAAGGCGGGGGTCATCACCGGTCTGCTGCTGGCCATCGCCCGCATCAGCGGTGAAACAGCCCCCTTGCTCTTCACCGCACTGAACAACCAGTTTTTCACCACCGACATGAGCGGCCCCATGGCCAACCTGCCGGTCTGGATTTACCAGATGGCCATGAGCCCATTCGAAAACTGGATCCGTCTGGCCTGGGGTGGGGCATTGCTCATCACCATGACCGTGCTGGTCCTCAACATCATTGCCCGTGTGCTGTTCCGCGAAAAAGTGCGCGCCTGATCACTGTATACACAGGAAAACATCATGACTGAAACGGCTATTGCCCAGAAAAATGCCATCGAGGTACGCAACCTGAACTTCTTCTATGGCAAGTTCCAGGGCCTCAAGGATGTCAACCTCGACATCGTCGAGCGCAAGGTCACGGCTTTCATCGGCCCATCGGGTTGTGGCAAGTCCACGCTCTTGCGTACGCTTAACCGGATGTACAGCCTCTACCCGGGCCAGCGCGCCGAAGGGCAGATCAACTTCTATGGCCAGAACATCCTGGACAACAAACAGGACCTGAACCTGCTGCGTGCCCGCATCGGCATGGTGTTCCAGAAGCCGACCCCCTTTCCCATGACGATTTACGACAACATCGCCTTTGGCGTGAAGTTGTATGAAAACCTCAGCCGCTCCGAAATGGACGACCGCGTGGAATGGGCGCTCTCTAAGGCGGCCCTCTGGAACGAGGTGAAGGACAAGCTGAACCAGAACGGCCTGAGCCTCTCGGGCGGTCAGCAACAGCGCCTCTGCATTGCACGCAGCGTGGCGGTCAAGCCCTCGGTGCTGCTGCTCGACGAGCCGACCTCGGCGCTGGACCCGATCTCCACCGGCAAGGTCGAAGAACTGGTGCACGAACTCAAGAAAGACTACACGATTGCCATCGTGACACACAACATGCAGCAGGCCGCCCGCTGCAGTGATTTCACGGCCTACATGTACCTGGGCGAACTGGTGGAATACGGCGCCACCGAACAGATTTTCTTCAAGCCCAAGCGCACCGAAACCGAAGACTACATCACAGGAAGGTTTGGCTGATCATGGCTGAAAAGCACCTCTCTAGCCAGTTCGATGCCGAACTGAGCAACATTTCCACGCGCGTCCTCGAAATGGGTGGCCTGGTCGAATCCCAGCTGCGTCAATGCATCTACGCCATGCACCACATGAGCGTGGAGACGGCGAATCAGGTCCTCGACCTTGAGCAGAAAGTCAATCGTCTCGAAATCGAGATCGACCACGACATCACCTCCACCATGAGCCGTCGCCAGCCGACCGCACGTGATCTGCGCCTGCTCGTGGGCGTGTCGCGTGTGATCGTGAACCTCGAACGTGCCGGTGACGAATCGGCCCGCATCGCCCGCATGCTCAAGTCTTATGTGGAAGCGGGTGCGCCGCGCAGCTTGCCGGTGTCCGAACTGGCCAGCTCCGCCCAGAACGCCGCCGACTCCATGCACAAAACGCTGGACGCGTTTGCCCGTCTCGATGTGCAGTCTTCGCTGGAGATCATCAAAGAAGACGACCGGATTGACGCCGAATACGAACGGCTGTTCCGTCAGCTGATCACCTACATGATGGAAGACCCCCGGACCATCAGTGCCAGCCTCAACCTGCTGTTTCTGGCCAAAGCCATCGAGCGCATCGGCGATCACGCCAAGAACATCGCCGAAGCCACCATCTACGTGGTCAAAGGCGCGGACATTCGTCACTCCACGGCCCAGCAGCGGGAGTCGGCCGTTCAATGAGAAAACTGCCTCGTGTCCTCATTGTGGAAGACGAGCCCGCGATTGCCGAGCTGATTGCCGTCAATCTGCGTCACAACGGCTTTGCCCCCACGGTCGTGTTTGACGCGGATGCCGCCCAGCGTGAGGTTGATTCGGTCCTGCCCGATGTCATCCTGCTGGACTGGATGCTGCCCGGCGAAAGCGGTGTCTCGCTGGCCAAGCGTTGGCGTCAGCAAGAACGGATCAGGACCGTGCCGATCATCATGTTGACCGCCCGGACCGAAGAGACCGACAAGGTACAGGGACTGGATGCCGGCGCCGACGATTACGTCACGAAACCGTTTTCCACTCAGGAATTGCTGGCCCGCATCCGTGCCGTGCTCCGGCGCCGTGCACCCGAAGTGGTGAACGACACCGTTCAGTTGGGCGCACTCACGCTCGATGCGGCCACCTATCGGGTCACACTCGACGGTGCCGAGCTCAAGGTGGGGCCTACCGAGTTCAAGTTGCTGCATTACCTGATGAAGCATCCCGAGCGCGTGCACACGCGCGGATCGCTGCTGGATCGCATCTGGGGTGACCATGTGTTCATCGAGGAGCGCACGGTGGACGTCCACGTGAAGCGTCTGCGTGAGTCCCTGGGCCATGCGGGCGCTATGATAGAAACCGTGAGGGGTGCGGGTTACCGCATGACCGCACAGCCACAACCTGCCGTCAGACCCAAAAACGACACCACCGCCGCATGATCCGCCGTCCTCTGGAGTTGCTTGCCCTCACCCTGGCAGGCGGTCTGCTGGCGGCGTATTCGGCTGATGGGGAGTGGGCACCGGTTCTGGGTTGCCTGGGAGGTGCGGCGCTCTGGATCTCGCTCGACAACATTCGCGCGGCCAAAGTCCTTTCCTGGCTCCGACATGGTCAATCGGTGCAACCTCCGCGTACGTCTTCCGTGTGGGCCGAAGTGGTGGAGCGGGCTCGCAAGCATTTCAAATCGCTCAATCGCAAGGCTCGCAAGAGCGAAGCCCGGTTGCAGGAATTCCTGGCGGCCATCCAGGCATCCCCGAACGGGGTGGTTTTGCTGGATCGAAATGCAGCGATCGAGTGGTGCAACTTCACGGCGGCACAGCATCTGGGTTTTGATTCCAAACGAGACCTCCATCAACAGATCCGCAACCTTGTCAGGGACCCGGCTTTCATTGCCTTTCTGAACCAGGGCGATTTCACCGGGTCGGTGGAAATCGATGGCCGCGACGCGATGCCAAGTCATCCCCAGCGTATTTCCATCAACATGCACGTGTACGGCAAAGGGCGCCGTCTGATGCTGACACGGGATGTCACGGCACTTGAGCAGGCCGAGGCCATGCGACGCGATTTCGTCGCCAATGTGTCGCATGAAATCCGCACACCCCTCACGGTGGTGACAGGCTTTATCGAAACCCTGCTGTGTCTCGATCTGACACCGGAGGAACAGCGGCGCTACCTGCAGTTGATGGACACGCAGGCCCAGCGCATGCAGGGGCTGGTGAGCGATCTCCTCACCCTGTCCCGGCTCGAGGGCAGCCCGATTCCAGGTGCGACCGAATGGGTGAATGCGCAGTCCTTGCTGGAGCAATCCATGGGCGAAGCCCGGGCGCTGTCAGATGTGCTGGGTGGCGAGCACCATTTCGTGCCCGAGGACGGGCCCGTGCTCGATATCGCCGGGGCGCGCAACGAACTGGCGAGCGCCATGACCAATCTGCTGAACAATGCCGTGAGGCATACCCCGCCGGGCAGCACCGTGCGAGCCGGGTGGCGCACCACGCCCGATGGAGGTGCGGAGTTTTACGTCCATGACAATGGCCCGGGGATTGCCCAGGAGCATCTTCCCCGGCTGACCGAGCGTTTCTACCGGGTTGACCGGAGCCGCTCACGGGAGACCGGAGGAACCGGACTGGGTCTGGCCATCGTGAAGCACGTGGCTCAGCGCCATGGTGGCCAGATGCTGGTTCAGAGCGTCCTGGGCAAGGGTTCAACCTTTGTGATCAGCCTTCCCCCCAGTCGGGTGCTCGTGGGCTGAACAACGGGCATCACTCGCCTCCACGCTCAAACACCATCCAGGTTTCCCGGTTTTCACGCAGACGCGGAATCCGGTTCATCAGCTTCCACTCGTCCAGGTCCACCTGTTTGGAGAGGGTGGCGTAATCGGCGGTGTCCACCACCAGTCGGGAGCAGCGTTCGGCGGAGGGTTGTCCTGCCCGCTCCACATGCAGTTGACCGTGATAACGAAGGCCTGCAATCTGGGCATGCCCCAGGCCATGCACGGCCACACAGTCGCCTGCCGGCGTCACAGCGGCCACCCGCTGCGAAATGGGCGCCTGGCCCATGCCATGGTTCAGCAGCGGCAGCCAAAGGGTCATCAGCAGCACCCAGCAAAAGGTGCTTCCACTGGCCGACAACACCAGGCTTTTCCACAAGGCGGGTCGATGCCGCCCAATGCGCCAGACCATGATGCCGATCCATCCCAGCGTGACCAGCAGGGCGGGAATGAAGAACACAAATGAGAAAGCAGGTTCAAAGGTCGGAAACAGTTTTGAAACGGTGGCAGCTGGCTTGACCGGCATGCCGATGGTCATTGCCAGCCAGTAAATCCAGATGACGACGGCACCTCCGGAAAAGAACAGCAAGGCGAACCAGTCCAGCCAGGCCGTGACCGATCGGCGCAGCGTGGGCAGGGCAAAGGCGGCCAGACAGGCGAGCATGGGCAGGGCCAGCAGCAGGGTGCGGTCACGCCCCCCTTCGAGCCACACCAGGATCAGGATGGAACCCACCCAGGTCACCGGTAACAACCAGTGCGCACATCGCCACTGGCGTCGCCAGCTCCAAACGGCCCAGATGGCCAGGAGACCGGCAGGCCAGGTGAACCACAGCAGCAGGCGCCCCAGGCTCCGCCAGGATTCGTCATGCTGCCAGTGACTCAGCGTTCGGAAGGCATCTGCCTCCAGGCCCGCCAGCCCGAACACACAGCCCGCTGCAAGCGCCGATCCGGTCAGTCCGGCCATGGCGAGTGATCGACCGGCTGCCGGTTGCCCCGGAAACAGCAGAATCCTTGGCAACAAATGGGGGAGGGCTGTGAGGAGACCCAGCCACAGGGCCAGACCGGGCATGCCGCTGAGAGCAAGCCCCCAGGCCGATAGCCACCAGAGACCCAGGGTTTTCAGGTGGTGTCTGGCGTGGGTGCTCAGGCTGCGTGCGGCGGCGTGAAAAGCCAGCGCAGTGAAGGCCAGACGCGCCGCATCGACGCTGGTCTCATGGGCCAGCAAGGCGAGCCCGAGGCTCGCCACCAAGGCCAGCAGCGCGGCATCGGCGGTGGCGCGCGCGTAGTCGACCGGATGGGCCTCGCCGCCAAAGGCAAAGACCACGGGCTGGGCAGCCGGCAGGCGCGCCAGGTGAAGAACGCCGTACCAGGTACTTCCCAGGGTGATGAAAAGCAAGCCGGCAAAAGGCAGTTTGGCGGCCAGATCAGCCGGCAGGAAGCCGAACAGTTGAATAAAAACCGCGCCAAGCCAGTAGGGCAGCCATCCCGTGGTGATGGCTGGCTCGCCCAGCAGTCCAGGCTGCCACCAGGAGCCCGAATGGTGCGCCAGCTCGAGCATGACCCCGAAGGCTGCCAGGTCATCGTTGCGCCATGGATCGCGCCCCACAAAACCGGGGAGCACATAAAACAGCCCCAGCAGGGCCAGCACCCACCTCGGCAGTCGGCGAGCGGCCAGTTGGGTGACGATGGCGGGAGTCGGGCGGATCACCAGAAAACTATAGCCGCTGCTGGAGGGGATGCAACAAAAAAAGCAGCCAGTGGCTGCTTTTCGGTGTGTTGTTAAACCGGTTACTTGGAAGCACGAGCAAAGCGGTTGCGGAACTTCTCGACGCGACCGCCCATGTTGTCCACACTCTTCTGGGTGCCGGTGTAGAAGGGATGCGACTCGCTGGAGGTGTCGAGCTTGAACAGAGGCATTTCACGGCCATCGTCGAGCTTGATGGTTTCGCGGGTGTTCACGCAGGAACGGGTCACGAACTGAAAACCGTTGGACAGGTCCACGAAGCAGACGTCGCGGTAGTTGGGGTGAATGCCTTCTTTCATTTGCTGATTCCTGTGAGTTGCGGCAGCCACTGCCAGCCCATCTGGCGTACTTTCCGCGAAGCTTTTAATTATAGCTTGATGTGATAACGAAGATCAACCGCCGCGGCGCATCAGATCAAAGAACTCGTGGTTGTTCTTGGTCTGCCT
>CAZEZY010000045.1:0-16733 GCA_964516635.1 uncultured Tepidimonas sp.
CCTTGAAGAAAGGACGCTGTTTGTGGACAGCGTAGAACTGCTCGGCTTCGGCACGCGACAGATGAACCAGCTTGGCGGCTGCGATTTTCAGGCCAGCGGCCTCAAAACGGCTGTAGATCTGGCCGATGACGTTCTTGGCAACGGCGTCTGGCTTGATGATGGAGAGAGTGCGTTCGATGGCCATGTAGGTTCCCGAGGGTGGTTGATCAAAAGGTTGGCAAAGCCTTTGATTTTAACGGGTGAATTGGAAGATCATGAGACAGTTCAGCCCGACAAGGCCTGATCAGCGCGGGCCCCCACGTGACTTTCGGCCCGGATTGCCACCTGGCGATGAAGGACGACGAGAAGGGCGGGCATCAGCACCCATGTAGCCATAGGACGTTTTCATCGGATCGGGCGACTGCGGCCCCTGACGCCGCTCATCGGTTCGGCGCCTGCCAGCAGAAGGGCCTGCCGCGCCGGATCGTGGCATTGAAGGACCATCCACCAGTTTCGGGGTACTCGGACGGGGTCCCTGACCCTGTCGGCGTGAAGGGTTGCGAACCGGCTGTTTCGCCTGGAACTGACGCGCCTTCGATTCCATGGACCGGTCCATGCCGGTGGCCTCGGTCAACCGCGCCACATCCCGGCTGTCCAGTTCCATCCAGACACCGCGACGCAGACCACGGGGCAACACCACCGCCCCATAGCGGATGCGGATCAGGCGACTGACGGCGTGACCCACGGCCTCGAACATCCGCCGCACCTCCCGGTTGCGACCTTCGGCAATGGTGACGCGGTACCAGCAGTTGGCGCCCTCGCCTCCACCGTCTTCGATGCTGAGAAACTGGGCCATTCCATCGTCGAGCGGCACACCCGCCAGCAACTGGTCCTTTTCATCGTTGCTCAATGCGCCCAGCACCCTGACCGCGTATTCGCGCTGAAGTCCGAACCGGGGATGCATGAGCTTGTTGGCCAGTTCACCGGAATTGGTGAACAGCAGCAAACCTTCGGTATTCAGATCGAGACGGCCCACGGACTGCCATTTGCCCGTATGCAATCGAGGCAGGCGGCGAAAAACCGTGGGTCGGTTCTGCGGGTCGTCGTGGGTGACCACCTCGCCCGCCGGCTTGTGATAAGCGAGTACTCTGGGGGGCGGGGGAGCAATCCGCACCTTGATGGGCTTGCCATTGATCTTGATGATGTCGCCAAACTGGATGCGCTGGCCAATGTGGGCAGGCTCCCCATTCACCGAGATTCGGCCCTCCAGAATCATCTGCTCCATCTCCAGTCGCGAGCCCAAACCGGCCTGAGCCAGGACCTTGTGCAACTTGGGCGAATCCGCCTGAGGCGTGAGAACACGCTTCGGCACCAGCGCCTCCGATGCGGCCTGGGCCTCATCGAACACACCGGAAATGACTTCCTCGAAATGGACCTCACCCTCACTGGCGGCGGAGTGGGCAGAAACAGATGGGGCCGGCGGTCTGGTCATGAGCGGACGATGGGGGAATCGGAGGGGGATGGAGACAGCAGAGTGGCGTCAGACAATGACATTTCCAGCTCCGGCAGGAAAGCTTGGGCAACCGCAGGGGTATCGAGTGGAGGGAGTTGGTCGATCGAATCCAGACCCAGATCGTCAAGAAACTGACGCGTGGTGGCATAGAGTGCAGGTCGACCAATGGTTTCTCGGTGGCCGATGACCTCGACCCAGCCCCGATCTTCCAGTTGCTTGAGGATGCCTGAGTGAATCGTGACCCCACGAATGTCTTCCATGTCACCTCGCGTCACGGGCTGACGGTAAGCGATGATGGCCAGGGTCTCCATCACGGCACGGCTGTACCGGGGAGGCTTTTCGGGGTGCAGGCGGTCGAGGAAGGGGCGCAACTCGGGCCGGCTCTGAAAGCGCCAGCCACTCGCCAGACACACCAGCTCAAGCCCTTTGCCCGACCAGCTCAGCTGCAGATCGGCCAGTATCTGACGGAGGGTGTCGGGGCGCAGGACACCATCGAACAGAACCGACATGTCACGAAGGGACATGGGTTCACTGGCGCATAGCAGCGCGGTTTCGAGGATGCGTCTGGCATCCGCCGTGTTCATGGTGTCAGGCCTGGTGAGATAGGGTGGAGGGTGGCCGGCGGGGCCAACACAGGGTGCGACAGCCGACGACAGGAAAAGGACGGGTCACGCAGGTGGCGCGGCAAGCTCGACATCGATTTGCCACAATCGATTCAGATTGTAATTCAGACCGGCCGAAACGACCGCCTCTCGCAGGTCTGCAGGCAGGGGGCTTTCCAGCCGGATCACTTCCCCGCTCACTGGATGACGGAATGCCAGCACATGGGCGTGCAATGCCTGGCGTGACAAACCCCACTGCGGCCGCCCCCCGTAAAGGACATCCCCCACCAGGGGATGACCGATGGAAGCCATGTGGACCCGGATCTGATGGGTACGGCCGGTATGCAGCTTGCAACCGACCCAGGTGACACCCGGTGCGCGATCGAGGGGCCGCACACGGGTCAAGGCATCCCGAGCGCCAGATGTGCCATCAGGCACCACCGCCATGCGGAGTCGATGGCGGGCATCGCGGGCGATCCAGCCTGTGATCTCCTGGTCGGACAGGCGGACCATTTCCCCGTGCACCAGTGCCACATACACCCGGTGAACCTGTCGAGCGGCAATCTGCCGGGCCAGGATTTCGCAAGCCTCCTGCGTTTTCCCGACGACCATCAGGCCGCTGGTGTCCTTGTCAAGACGGTGAACGATCCCCGCTCGGGGGAGTCGCTGCGCAGCAGGATGGTAGGCCATCAGGGCGTTCAGAAGCGTACCGGTCCAGTTCCCTGCTGCCGGATGCACCACCATCCCTGCTGGCTTGTCAATGACCATCAGGTGATCGTCTTCGTGGATCACCGCCAGCGGGATGGACTCGGGCAGAAAGGCGCTGACCTGAGCCGGTGGGTGCAGTTCGGCCTGCAACCGGTCGCCGATCTTCAGCCGCGTGGAGGCCTTGTCGCAACGCCTGCCATTCAGGCTGACATGCTGATCGGCGATGAGTTGCTGGATCCATGATCGGGAGAAACCAGGCACCAACTCGGCCATGCCCTTGTCGAGCCTCAGACCATGCAGGCCCTGATCGACACTCCACTGACGGGTTTCGATTTCAACTGCCGGGTCGAGGTCTTCGACCGAAGGGTCCACCGATATAATGGATTGAGTCAATTGATCGCCCGTTCGCAAAGGTTTGCACTCGATGTTGTTGAAAAGATTATCCACTCTCACTCTCGAGCGCCGCTGGCTGACTGCGGTGAGCGTGGCGGTCCTGCTGAGCGCCTGCGCCAGCAAAAATCCGACCGACCCGACGGCCAACTGGAGTCCGAACCGCATTTACGCCGAAGCCATCGACGAGCGAAACAGCGGGAATTTCGAACGCGCGGTGACACTCTTCGAAAAGCTGGAAGGCCGGGCGGCAGGAACGCCCCTGGCGCAGCAGGCCCAACTCGAAAAGGCCTTCGCACATTACAAGGCCGGCGAGCAAGCCCAGGCCGTTGCCACGATCGACCGGTTCATCCGCCTGCATCCCGCCAGCCCCGCGCTGGATTACGCGCTTTACCTGAAGGGGATCGTGAACTTCAACGACAACCTGGGTTTGTTCGGCTTCATCTCCCGCCAGGATCTCTCCGAACGGGACCAGAAAGCCGCCAAGGTGTCGTTCGAAGCCTTCAAGGAACTGGTCGAACGCTTTCCCGATTCGCGTTACTCACCGGATGCTCGCCTGAGGATGACCTACATCATCAACTCGCTGGCTCAGTCCGAGGTGCATGTCGCGCGATACTATTTCAATCGAGGGGCTTACGTGGCTGCCCTCAACCGCGCGCAGATTGCCGTGACGGACTATCAGGGCGTCCCCGCTGCCGAGGAAGCCCTGTACATCATGCTTCGCTCCTACGAGGCACTGGGCATGTCAGATCTGGCCACAGACACCCGCCGGATCATGGACACCAATTTCCCGGACAGCGTCTTTCTCAGACAGGGATTCGAGAAAGATCGGGGGCCGTGGTGGAAACTCTGGTAAGACAACAAAAAACCGGCTTGAGCCGGTTTTTTGTTGAGCAGGTCGGACGCACTCAGGCCGTTTCACCCAGAACAGCGATGTTGACATCCACAACGACATCCGTGTGCAGACCGATCTGGACCGTGTAATCACCCACGTTCTTCAGGAGGCCATTGGGCATCCGGATCTGGGACTTGGCCACGGCGTAACCCTGCTTCACCAGTTCGTCGGCGATGTCGTGGTTGGTCACGGAACCGAACAGACGACCATCCACGCCAGCCTTCTGGCTCAGCTTGATGGTGATGCCATTGAGTTTATCGCCCAGGGCCTGTGCTTCAGCCAGTTTGGCGGCAGCCGCCTTTTCGAGTTCGGCACGCCGGGCTTCGAATTCGGCCACGGCGGACTGCGTGGCACGACGGGCGCGGCCCGTGGGAATCAGGAAGTTGCGGGCGTAGCCATCCTTGACCCGGACGACATCGCCCAGATTGCCAAGATTCACAACTTTGTCGAGCAGAATGATTTGCATGATGGAACTCCTTCTGATCAGACGCGGTGCTGGTCGCTGTAGGGCAGCAGGGCCAGGAAACGGGCGCGCTTGATCGCGGTGGTGACCTGACGCTGATAGATCGCGCGGGTACCGGTCAGACGAGCGGGAATGATCTTGCCGTTCTCGGCGATGAAGTCACGCAGGACGTCCACATCCTTGTAGTCCACTTCTTCCACACCAGCCACGGTGAAGCGGCAGAACTTCTTGCGCTTGAACAGCAGCGATTGGGTGTTGCGCTTGGGGCGCTTGTCTTTGTTGAAACGCTTGGGGGCAGCCATGAGGGTGCTTCCTTAAATGGGATTGAGATCTTGAATATGGAACACGATGCCTTTTCCATTGCGGGTGTTGGTCAGGAAACCGTGGCAGATCCACTGAGTTCCCAGTGACAACCGAGCCAGCGATTCGGCCATTGCACCGAATGCGACCGCCCGGATACGCAGAGCGACCTGTCTCACCTGACCCGCTTCGACTTGCCCGGATGCATGCTCCAGGACGGCGTCGATCGCAGGAATGCCAGCTGGCGTGAACCGCAGAGCCATGACTTCGACCAGAGTCGCCGTGATGGACAGCCGGTTGAGGGGAGCAGACTCCACACCCGACACGGAAATTACGCCGTGGCCTCCTGTTGCTGAGTCTTGCGGGCCTCTTCGCGCTCGACAGCCTTCATCATGGAGGAAGGCTGTGTTTCGGCCTTCTTCTTCTGGATAACCAGATGACGCAGGACGGCATCGTTGAAACGGAAGGCGTGTTCCAGCTCACCCATCACGGCCTGATCGGCCTCGATGTTCAGGCACAGGTAATGTGCCTTGGACAGCTTGTTGATCTGGTAGGCCAGTTGGCGGCGGCCCCAGTCCTCGACACGATGCACCTGACCGTTACCGGCTGTGATCATGCCTTTGTAGCGCTCCAGCATGGCTGGAACCTGTTCGCTCTGATCCGGGTGGATGAGCATCACGATTTCATAATGACGCATGGATTCTCCTTGTGGATGAAAGCTGCCCCGGCGTCCACAGGGTGCAGCAAGGTTAGCCCAGCATTATAACCCGCCAGACAAGCTGGATCAATTTCGACGATCTGACACCCTGATAGCTGGACGACCCCGTACCCGGTTGATCAATTGCTGAACCCGCGCAGGCGGGGCTGGCGTGATCAGGCTCACGAAAACCATGATGGCAAACCCTACAGGGACGCCGAAGACGCCGGCCGAGATGGGCTGAATGCCCCACCAGAGATCGATGGGGCCCGTGATGCCGAAGGCCGAGCGCAGCCAGGGCTGCGTGGTGGCCATGTAATAGAAGGTCACCCCCAGCCCGCCCAGCATGCCCAGGACCGCCGCGATACCGGTGGTCCTGCGCCAGAAAATACCCAGAACCAGTGCGGGGAAAAAGGCCGATGCGGCAATCGAGAACGCAGACGACACCAGGAAGAGGATATCGGCAGGCTTCTGGGCTGCCACATAGGCAGCCGCCAGCGCGACGACCAGCAGGAGCACTTTGGAAATCGTCACCCGACGGGCCGTGGCCGCGTGGGGATCGATCATCTTGTAATACAGATCGTGACTCAGGGCGTTGGCAATGGTGAGCAGCAGGCCATCGGCCGTCGAAAGCGCGGCGGCGAGGCCTCCTGCCGCCACCAGTCCGGCAATGACATAAGGCAAACCCGCAATTTCAGCGGTGGCCAGCACGATGATGTCGGTGCCGATCGAGATCTCGTTGAGTTGCAGCAAACCGTCTCGGTTGACATCGCGCACACTCAGCAGGCCCGCGTCCACCTGGCTCCAGGCGGAGACCCACTGTGGCAAGTGGTCGAACGGCGTGCCCACCAGCACGTTGAACACCTCGAACTTCACCAGCACCGCCAGGGCCGGTGCGGTGAAGTAAAGCAGGCTGATGAAGATCAGTGACCAGGTCACCGACTGACGCGCCTGTTTCACGTCGGGCACCGTGTAGTAACGCATCAGGATGTGAGGCAGGGCAGCCGTCCCCAGCATGAGGCAGAACACCAGCGCCAGAAAGTTGCGGCGGGACTCGGTGAACCGCTGCTGCTCTTCCGCGGTGCCATCGGGGTTGCCGGCAAAAGCCTGGGCATGCGGCTGCATCCCGTTGAGTGGCTGGGACTTGGCCTGCGCTTCTGCGAGCTGGCGCGTCCACAAAGCCACGGCACTCGCCTCGTCACGGGGCAGGCGCGACAGCTCTTTTTCGGCCTCGGCCACCTCGGAAGCCAGACCGTCGAAGGCCCGCAGGGCTTCAAGGTATTGCTCAGCCAGGAATCGGTCGTACTGAAGGGCGGCAATCGGATCCTTCAACTTGTCTTCGAGCACACCAGCCCGATGTCGGTAGATCATCTGCACCTGGATTTCGGCCTCGTCTTCGGTCAGCTCCTTCTCGCGCTCGGTGATCTTTTCCAGTTGCTTGCCATAGATCAGTTGCGGAACGGGAAAGTCCGTCTGCTTGATCGACAGCCAGACCACCGGCAGCAGGTAGGCAATGATCAGCACGATGTACTGAGCCACCTGGGTCCAGGTGACGGCACGCATGCCCCCCAGGAAGGAACACACGAGAATCCCCCCCAAACCCAGAAAAACGCCCACTTCGAAGGCCACACCCGTCAAGCGGGAGGTGATGAGGCCCACCCCGTAAATCTGCGCCACCACATAGATGAACGAACACACGATGGCGGCGAAGATACCCAGCAGACGCGGCCAACGCCCCCCGTAACGTTCGGCCAGGAAATCGGGGATGGTGAAGCGACCGAAACGCCGCAGGTATGGCGCCAGCAGCAGGGCCACCAGACAGTAACCGCCGGTCCAGCCCAGGACAAAAGCCAGACCGTTGTAGCCTTGCACGTAGAGGGTGCCGGCGAGTCCGATGAAGGAAGCGGCCGACATCCAGTCGGCTCCCGTCGCCATGCCGTTGTACACCGCGGGCACACGTCGCCCCGCCACGTAGTATTCGACCGGGTCGATGGTCCGGCTCATGATGCCGATCGTGGCGTAGACACCAATGGTCGCCAGCATGAAGATCATGCCGATCCACGGTCGGGGCAACCCCATCTGCTCGAGGATGGCCAGGGCCAACACGAACAGAAAAAACAGCAGGGTGTACCAGATGTACACCTTGTCGAGTTGCCGGCGGAAGACGCGCTGGGTGACGGCGTTCATGTCAATGCTCGTGCGTCTCTTCCGGGGTGGCGGACTCTTCCACACCGTGCTCGTCGTCCAGTCGGTTCATGTACCAGGCGTAATAGGCGATGATGGCGGCGTAAACCAGCAAACCGCCCTGGGCAGACATCCAGAAGCTGAAGGGCCATCCAAAAAACAGGAAGGAAAGCTCCCGGGCAAAAAAGGTCAGAACAAAAGAGACCAGAAACCAGATCAGAAGCAGCCACAGCGTCAGCCGCCGGATTCGCTTCCAGTAGGGGTGGCGATCAGGATGCATGGGAAGGCTCCCCGGCCACGTACAGGTCGGCATAAGCGACTTCGAGCCGTTCGGCCACCCGGGGCTCGAAACGACCCAGATGATCGATCAGACGCCTGACCTCGCTCGGGTGATTCAGGTCTGCGTGGGCATGCACCATCTCTTCGAATCCATGCGGACTCCAGGGCTGCAAGGCCACGTTTCTGGCCAGGGCATCGAGGGCTTCAGGCAGGCGCCCGAGGCGCCGGAGTGCGCAACCCAGCCCGTACCAGGCGGTATCGAGTGTCGGTGAGAGCTCGACGGCACGGGCAAACGAGGTCGCGGCTTGCTCAGGCTGGTTCAACTGGTCCTGCAGGTAACCCAGGTTGAACCAGGCCGCTGCCTCCATCGGAGAACGGCGCACCACCCGTTTCTGCCAGCCTAGGGCTGCCTGCAACCTGCCTTCCCGGGCTCTGACAAAAGCCATGGCCGACAGGGCCTGAGGGTGAAGGGGCTGCACCCGGTGAATCGCGAACCAGCAGGATGTCTCGAACCGACGCGCACCGGCACAGGATGCCGCGCGTGCCGCGAGGGTCAGCCATCCCGGATCACCTGAAAGCCTGGCCACGAAACTCAACGACACAACTCCATGCCTGCATCGACGCAGAACCGGATCTTGAGCACGGTGGCCAGAATCCAGACCAGCGCCGTCAGGCCCAGGGCCATCTTCAGGTGATGCCGGGCATGCACCCATCGGGATGTCAGTCGGGACACCAGCCACACTGGCGGCGCAGACAGGGTCGTCAACACCCAAAGGAAGGGGTTGCCTGCCGTCTGCCCCGGGTTCAGCCGACTCAGCCACGCACCCAGCAGCCAGCGCCCGATCAGCGAGAGCAAGGCAACTTCGGCAAGGAGCTTGACGGCGGTGACGATGAAGAGCATGAACGACTTTCTACCCTGTAGCTTAACGGCAGAGCCACGGGGACCTGCACCTTTGAACAGCCCGTGAAAACCCTGAACGCGCGCCCCCGCGGCGGATGACCGCCAGAACATTGACGAAGAACAAGCCTCGGGACATCATCAAAGTGTAGGATGAACGGTCTTCAAGCCCACCCGCACCCATGGCAGAACAACCCCAGCCCCGAAGCGCCGACAACTACATCAACCTGATCACCACCCCGGTCAGGACCCTGATCAAACGCACGGCCATTTCACTGCCTCCGCAGACGCCGATCATGGCAGCGGCACAGACCATGCGCGACCAGCGGGTGTCGTCGGTGCTGATTGTTCAGGACGGTGTGCTGTTCGGACTCATCACCGATCGCGATCTTCGCAATCGGGTGGTGGCCGCCGGGCTGGATACCCAGCGCCCGATCATGGAGATCGCCACGCTGGCGCCCATGACCATCGACATTCATCGGCATGCGTTCGATGCCCTGCTCATGATGGCCCGGCACAACATCCACCACGTACCCGTGATGAATGGCCAGGAAGTGGCGGGCATGATCACGAGCACCGACCTGACCGAGCAACAGAGCAACTCGGCGGTGTATCTGGCCGGGGCGATCTACAAGCAGACGACGGTCGAAGGGCTGATTGAAACGAGCGGCCGCATCAAGCAACTGCAGCAGAACCTCGCAGCCGCCGAGGCCAGCGCCTTCAGCACCGGGCATATCGTGTCGGCGATCACCGACGCCCTGACTTCCCGCCTCCTGCAACTCGGCGAGCTGAAGCTGGGCCCGCCTCCCGTCGATTTCGCCTGGGTGGCTGCGGGATCGCAGGGGCGCAACGAGCAGACCGCCAAGTCGGATCAGGACAACTGCATGATCCTCGACGATGCCTACGATCCTGCGGTGCATGGGGACTATTTCAAGGCGTTGTCACAGTTCGTTTGCGATGGCCTCCATGCCTGCGGCTATGTGTATTGCCCGGGCGAGATGATGGCCATGACCGACGACTGGCGCCAACCCCTGAAGAAATGGCGGCAGTACTTTCACCGCTGGATCGATCAGCCCGACCCCAAGGCCCTGATGCTCACCTGCGTGTTCTTTGATCAGCGATTCGTTTACGGTCGGCAGCAACTGCTGGACACCTTGCGCACGGAAGTGCTGGAGCGCACTCGCAGTCAGCGCCTCTTCCTGGCCTTCATGGTGGGCAATGCGATCATGCACCAGCCGCCTCTGAACTGGCTGGGCAACCTGTCCCTGATCAAGGGCGGGGATCACGACGGCACCATCGACCTGAAACACACCGGGATCGTGCCGATCATCGATCTGGCCAGGGTGTATGCCCTTGCGGGCGGCTCGCCAGCCGTGAACACCCGGGAGCGGCTGGAAAACGCCGCCGCCAGCGGCGAGATCAGTGAACAGCGGGTTCGCGACCTGCTCGATGCCCTGGAATACCTGAGCACCCTGCGTCTGCAGCACCAGGCCCGCCGCATGTCGGATGGCCACGCCGCCGACAACTACCTCAGGCCGGACGAACTGTCCAACTTCGAACGTGGCCACCTGAAAGAGGCTTTTGCGGTGGTCAAGAGCCTCCAGGGGGCGCTGGCCCACCGGTACCCGATGAGCCGCTGACCCCCCGGAGCCGCCCGCTCAGTATTTGAGACGGGCGTAGTAGGTCTGCTGGGCGGCGGTGCGGGCTTCCCCGAGGGTGTGGATGCCCTTTTCGGCGAGCAACGGGATCAGCTTGAGAAACACCTCGGCGGTCACCATGGCGTCGCCCATGGCGGTGTGGCGGCCAATCACCGTGACATTGAATCGCTCGGCAATCGCTTCCAGGCGGTGCGAGTCCTGGTTCGGATGGATCACGGCCGAAAGCAGCAGTGTGTCGAGCACCGGCTGATCGAACACCAGCCCGGTGGCCTTTTCCTTGAGTTGCAGGAAACGCATGTCAAAGGCGGCGTTGTGGGCCACCAGCACGGTGTCCTGGGCAAACGCATGGAAGGCCGGTAGCACCTCGGTGATGCGAGGCTGGCCGGCCACCATGTCGGGCGTGATGCCATGGATGGGAATGGAGGCAGGCGGAATCGACCGGCCTGGATCGACCAGTTGATCAAAACATTCCTGCTTGAGCAGCTTGCCATTGAAAATGCGAGCCGCACCGATCTGGATGATCTCGTCACCCTGCGCCGGATTGAGACCGGTGGTTTCGGTGTCGAAAACGGTGTAGGCCAGGTCGGTGAGTGGCATGTCCTCCAGCGCCTGGCTGCTCGGCGTGCTGCGGAACAGGTCGAAGTCGTAGTACTCGGGCCGGCTTTCGGTGCGCACATAGGCGGCAGCGTCGAGCTGCTCCTGCGGGGCAGCAGCAGGCAGCAGGAAACGGAAACACGAACGCTGAGTGGCACGGTCACGCTCGAACCAGAATGCCCCCGAATGCCTTTCGACCACATCGCGTACCGACAGGGACGAGATCTCCTGCCCCACCCGCATCGAATCCATTTCCCAGCCCATGGCGGTCTCGGTGCTGACCGCCGGGCCTTGCCAGACCAGATCCAGCTCGACTTTGTGCTGCCCCTGTGAAGCCGGCTGCAAGCGCAAGGCCACCGAACGGATGTCGAACGCCTCCTTGAGCCTGGCCGACAGGAACAGCAGGGCCTGCAAGATGGAAAAGCTCTCGATGCGCAACCAGAGCTGGGCGTCCACGCCCTCGTCGGCCACCGCCAGGCCCAACGCTTCCTCGATGCGACGCGAAGCAGCCGACACCAGATCGGCACCCAGCATTTCCTCCATGGGCCAGCGGGTCTTGAGGCTGTCGGCGGATTCGCTGACCAGGGTATGGATCCGTTGCGACATCCCTTCCACCTCTTCTCTGACCACACCCAGGAAGCGCTCGCGCATCGGCGCTTCCAGATCGGGATAGTCGAGCATTTCCACCGCTGCCTTGATGTTGGCCAGTGCTGCCCGGCTGCCTTCGGTCAGGCCCAGCAGCAGTCGCTCCCGTGCCGATTCCTGATCGAAATCGCGGGTGATGTTCTCCAGCATGAGCACAAAACCGGCCAGCCTGCCGGGCGCATCGGCCTCCTCTGCGGCCGCCGTGGCACGCACTGGCGCCATCTGGACACGCAGCAACTGCCCCGCACGGGTGGTGGTGACAAACTGGGCGGTGGGGTGTGCGGCGCCCCGGTGCAACCGCTGCTGCACACTCTCCAGCGCGTGGGCCACCAGTTTGCGGTCGAAAGCGGTGTAGATGGACCGACCGATGCCGATCAGTTCCGCCCCGTCAGCCAGCCGGGGCGCTGCCGACATCGCCCGGAACTGCATGCGCGCCCGGTTGTTGTACAGGAGGATGCGGCCATCGAGATTGCAGACCACCACACTCTGTGTCAGCTCGGACATCAGGGCCGCCAGCCGGGATTTTTCCTGTTCGATGCCCTGCGCCGCCGCCTTCACCTTTTCATCCATCTCCCGCCGAAGGTCTTCCCGCTGGCCCACCAGCTGGTTGAACAGCTTGGCCAGTTCACGGGTTTCGATATTGCCCTTCGGACGCAGCTCCCGCACCACATCGGTCCGCAGCAGCACCCGGGCTTCCTCGGCCAGTTGCACCGAAGGGGTGATCCAGTGGTCGAACCACCGTTTCAGGCCCCATGCAATGGCAGCCATCCCCGCTGCCCAGGTGAGACTGACCAAAACCAGACGCTCACCGATGAGGGACCAGACCGCTTCACGCGCTTCGGCTTCGAGCGTCGAGCCGATGAGCCAGAACGTGAGCAGCAACCACGCCACGGAAACGGCTGCCGCCACCCCCAGCAGCCACCACAGACGTCGATCGGTTCGGCGGGGGCCTGCCATGTCAGGCTCCCAGCATGCTGCGAACCTTCTCCACGAGTTCCCGGGTGGAGAAGGGTTTGGTCATGTAGGCGTCCACCCCGAGCGCCAGGCCTTTGGCCACATCGGTGTCACGACCCTTGGCGGTCAGCATGAGGATGCGGGTGGATTTGACGGCATCGTGTGCGCGGATTTCCTGGCAGACCTCGAACCCGGTCTTGCGAGGCATCATCACGTCGAGCAGCACGAGGTCAGGCCGGTGTTCGACGATCGCATCGATCGCCTCCTGGCCGTCCCGGGCCAGCTTGACCTCGTATCCCTCACGCTTCATCAGGAACTCCAGTGAAATCAGGATGTTGGGTTCGTCATCGGCAATCAGAATGGTGGCTCTCACAGGCTGTCTCCCAAAGGCAATTCAAAAGCAAAAGTGGCTCCGCTGCCAGGCTGACTGACCAGCCACATGCGGCCACCGAAGTGCTCGACGATCTGTCGGCTGATCGGCAGGCCCAGGCCGGTTCCCTGAGGCCGGTTGACCCGATCGCCCCCCTGCCGGAATTTCTCGAAGACCAGCGCGTGCTGGTCTGGGGGCACACCGGGGCCGTTGTCCTGCACCTCGATGGTCACCGATTGCGGATTCCGCTTCATGCGAACCTGCACTTCTCCGCTGCCAGCGGGCACAAATTTGGCGGCGTTCGAAATCAGGTTCAGCATCACCTGGGTCAACCGGTCGGCATCGGCTCGAATCACCACCGGCGCCGATGGCAGATCGACCCGCAGCACCGCCTGTTTTTCACGGAGCAGTTCCTGCGTGGTTTCGGCGGCGTGCTGGACCAAAGCGACCAGATCCACATCGGTGTTGTGCCATTCCGCATGGCCCGATTCGATCTTGGCCATGTCCAGCACCTGATTGACCAGGCGACTCAGCCGCTCCGATTCGGAAACGATGATGCCCAGAAAACGGACGCGGTCGTCCAGCCGGATCTTGGGATCGTCCAGCATCATTTCCGACAGCGAACGGATGGCCGTGAGCGGTGTGCGCAACTCGTGCGTGACGGACGACATGAAATCGTCCTTGAGCCGGTCGAGGCTCTTGAGCTGCTCGTTGGCCGCCCGCAGCTCGGCCGTGGCCAGTTCGAGCGAACGAGACTGTTCTTCGAGCTCCAGGGAATGGATGCGCAAGCGGGTGGCTTCTTCGAGAATGCCCATCACATCGTCGATGTCGAGCGACTCCTCTTTCACCACGGAAGCCACCATCACCCGGGCCGATGCACTGCCAATGGCACCAGCCAGTTGCGTTTCCACAAACTGCACCAGTGCGGCATCGGCCTGCAGCTTGTCGAGCGAGCCCACGCCCTGCTGCCTGGCATACGCCTGAAAAGCCGCACGGGCTTTCTCTGGCCCCAGGAAACGCTCCGTCAGCGGCAAGAGTTCGTTCACGCTGGCTTGTCCACGCCAGAACACCGGACGCTCCAGATGGGTGCGCTCGAACACGTCCACAAACAGCAGCGCCTGGCTGGTTTCCCGGGCCGAAGGCGTGCGCCACAACGACACCAGCACATACGCCCCCACATTGAAGAGCATGCTCCAGAACAGCGAGTGAGTGAGGTTGTCTAATCCCGTGAGCCCCAGAAAGGCTTCGGGCCTGAGCCAGGCATTGCCAAACAGGCCTTCGACGAGAAAAGTATCCGACATCCAGCCCGACTTGGCCAGCGAAGGCAGCATCAGGGTGTACACCCACACCGCAAAACCCAGCACCAGACCCGCCATGGCGCCCTGGCGAGTCCCACCTTTCCAGTACATGCCCCCAAACAGGGCTGGTGCAAACTGGGCCACGGCCGCAAAACTGATCAGGCCGATGCTGACCAGCGCGTAGGCCTCGCCGGCCAGATGGTAATAGGCATAGCCGAGCAAGAGAATCAACACGATCGCCGAGCGGCGGATGTTGAGCAGCAGGCGCGTGAGATCCCGCCCCTGGGCATGCATCCACCGCCGCGAACGGAGCAGCAAGGGCATGACCAGGTCGTTACAGACCATGGTGGACACGGCAATCGACTCCACAATGACCATGCCGGTGGCGGCCGACAGGCCCCCGATGAAGGCAAGCAAGGCCAGGGCATGCCAGCCTTCGGCCAGCGGCAGCGAGAGGACGAAGGTTTCCGGATTGATGGTCCCACTGCCGAAGTACAGCACCCCGCCCAGGGCGATCGGCAGCACGAACAGGTTGATCAGGAAGAGATAAAGCGGGAACACCCAGGCCGCCCGTTTCAGGTGGCGTTCGTCCACGTTCTCGACCACCATGACCTGAAACTGCCGGGGCAGCAGAATCACCGAAAACATCGCCAGCAGCGTGAGGGCAAACCACTGGGCATAGGCAAAGGTGCGTCCCTCCCCCAGTTTCAGCAGGCTCGCCAGTTCCGGCACCTGCCCCGCTCGCGTGAAAATGTCGCCGACCCCATTGAACAGGACGTAGGTGACGAACAGACCCACGGCCATGAAAGCCACCAGTTTCACCAGCGACTCGAAAGCAATCGCGGCGACCATGCCCTCGTGACGCTCGGTGCTGTCGAGATGCCGGGCGCCGAACACCATGGTGAAGCCGGCCAGCAGCAAGGCGATGTAGAAAGTGCCCTCCTGCCACCAGGGCTGGGAAGTGCTCAAGGGCTCACCCAGCGGCGTCGTGAGCACGGCATAACCCACCGAGATGCCCTTGAGTTGCAACGCAATGTAAGGAATGATGCCCACCACGGTGATGAGGGTGACCAGCCCCGCCAGCAGGGGACTTTTGCCATAGCGGCTGGAAATGAAGTCGGCGATGGAGGTGATCCGGTAGGTTTTGGCGATGCGGATCATCTTGCGGATCACGAGCCAGGCCAGGATCATCGCCAGCATGGGCCCCAGGTAGATGGGCAGGAACCACACCCCCGAACTGGCCGCACGACCCACACTGCCAAAGTAGGTCCACGCGGTGCAGTAAACAGCCATGGACAGGGCGTACACCCAGGGGCTGCCAATGATGGATCGGCCCAGCTGGGCCCGCCGATCCCCGAGGTACGCCACGGCAAACAGCAGCAGCAGGTACGCAAACGAAGCGGTGATGACGAGCAGGGGCGACATGGGTGCGTTCCGGCCTCGGGGCTCAGTCAGGGGCCTTTTCCACGATCCACGCCAGCACGCCGATCAGCAGGCCCCATAACGCGAACAGGGCAAGCGGAAACAGCGGAATGCCCAGCCAGGCAACCTGCTGATCCCACAAAGCGATCAGCGGGAAGTTGAACAACACGCCAGCGGCAAAGAACAGTGCCAGCAGGCGCTGGGACACCAGGGTCTCGGGCATGGTCGTCTCCTTTTCAGCGCGTTGGGCGATGCCGCCCACGGTGATTGTTCAACCATTTTGCACCCAAAGCACTTACCTACCCCTTACCGGGCCTGCGAGCGAAGCAAGACCTTGATCCGCATCAACAAAAAGGGGGCCGAAGGCCCCCTGGAATGACCACGGGCTTGCGGTCAGCCGGCCAGCTTCTGCCAGGTGTCGACCACGCTGTCCGGGTTCAGGGAAATGGAACTGATCCCCTCGTCCTTGAGCCACTGGGCGAAATCGGGGTGATCGCTGGGCCCCTGGCCACAGATGCCGATGTACTTGCCCTGGTCGCGGCAGGCCTGGATGGCCAGGCTGATCAGCGCCGTCACGGCCGGGTCGCGCTCATCGAAGTCGTGGGCCAGCAGTTCCAGGCCAGAGTCTCGGTCCAGGCCCAGGGTGAGCTGGGTCAGGTCGTTGGAGCCGATGGAGAAGCCGTCAAAGAATTGCAAGTACTGTTTGGCGAGGATGGCGTTGCTGGGGATCTCGCACATCATGATGAGCTTGAGTTCGTTCTCTCCGCGCTTGAGGCCGAATTTGGCCAGCAAATCGACCACGCGCTCGGCCTGCTTGAGCGTGCGCACGAAGGGCACCATCACCTGCACGTTGGTCAGGCCCATGTCTTCGCGCACGCGCTTGA
>CAZEZY010000046.1:0-16671 GCA_964516635.1 uncultured Tepidimonas sp.
ACAAGGAGTAAGCTATGCCTCGCGTCAAACGTGGTGTCACCGCACGTGCCCGTCATAAAAAAGTTCTGAAGCTGGCCAAGGGTTTCCGTGGCCGCCGTGGCAACGTTTTCCGCATCGCCAAGCAGGCGGTGATGAAGGCCGGCCAGTATGCCTACCGCGACCGTCGTACTCGCAAGCGCGTGTTCCGCCAACTGTGGATTGCGCGTATCAATGCCGGTGTGCGTGAACTGGGCCTGACCTACAGCCAGTTCGCCAACGGTCTGAAGAAAGCCGCCATCGAGATCGACCGCAAGGTCCTGGCCGATCTGGCCGTGAACGACAAGGCTGCCTTTGGCAGCATCGTCGCTCAGGTCAAGGCCACGCTGGCTGCTTGATGGACGACGGGTTTTTCTGAGCGAAAATACCCGGCTTGAGGGGCCAGCGCTGTACGGCACTGGCCCTTTTTCATTTCCCATTGTGGACCCATGAGATGAGCGACCTCGATTCTCTGGTGCAGTCTGCGCGCGAACGGTTCGCGCAGGCCAGCACCCCCGCCGATCTGGAAAACGCCAAGGCCCAGTACCTGGGCAAAAGTGGCCTCATGACCGAGCTCATGAAAGGCATGGCCAGTCTGAGCGTGGAGGAAAAGAAGACCCGGGGCGCGGCCATCAACGTGGCCAAGCAGGCGATCGAAGCGGCCCTGAACGAGCGTCGTCACGCACTGGCTGAGGCCGAACTGCAGCGCCAGTTGCAGGCCGAGGCGCTGGACGTCACTCTGCCTGGTCGCCAGCGCGGTAGGGGCGGCCTGCACCCCGTGAGCCTGACCATGGAACGCATCGAGACGATTTTCGGCTCCATGGGCTTCGAGGTGGCCGATGGCCCCGAAATCGAGTCTGACTGGTTCAACTTCACCGCGCTGAACACGCCCGAAGACCACCCGGCGCGTTCCATGCACGACACCTTTTACGTGGAAGGCGGCTCCGAGAAGGCGCCCAACCTGCTGCGCACGCACACCAGCCCGATGCAGATCCGCCATGCGGTGCAGCACGTCAAGCGCCACAAGGCGTTGGCGGGCGCACCGGCCGATGGCCTGTTCAGTGGCGACATGCCCGAAATCCGCGTGATCGCACCAGGCCGCACCTACCGGGTGGACAGCGATGCCACCCATTCGCCCATGTTTCACCAGTGCGAAGGCCTGTGGATCGGCGAGAACGTGAGCTTCAAGGACCTGAAGTTCGTGTTCACCGATTTCTGCCGCACTTTCTTCGAGTCGGACGATCTGGTGCTGCGCTTTCGGCCCAGTTTCTTCCCGTTTACCGAGCCCAGCGCCGAGATCGACATCCAGTTTCAGACCGGGCCGCTGGCGGGCCGCTGGCTGGAGGTGGCCGGCAGCGGTCAGGTGCACCCCAACGTGGTGCGCAACATGGGGCTGGACCCCGAGAAATACATCGGCTTTGCCTTTGGCATGGGGCCGGACCGCCTGACCATGCTGCGCTATGGCGTCAACGATTTGCGCCTGTTCTTCGACGGCGACATCCGTTTCCTGAGCCAGTTCCGCTGACCCGCCACCGCATTCCGAGAGACTGAACCATGCAATTCCCCGAGTCCTGGCTGCGCGAATTCTGCAACCCGCACCTGACCAGCCAGCAACTGGCCGACACCCTGACCATGGCCGGTCTGGAGGTGGAGGCGTGCGTGCCCGTGGCGCCGCCGTTTTCCCAGGTCGTGGTGGGCGCCATCGTGGAAGCCGAGCAACATCCCAACGCCGACCGCCTGCGCGTGTGCAAGGTGGACGCGGGCACCGGTGAACTGCTGCAGATCGTCTGCGGCGCACCCAACGCCCGCGTGGGCATCAAGGTGCCGTGCGCCCTGGTGGGTGCCGAGCTGCCGCCGGGTGAAGATGGCAAGCCTTTCCTCATCAAGGTGGGCAAGCTGCGCGGGGTGGACAGCCACGGCATGCTGTGCTCGGCCCGCGAACTCGGCCTGTCGGAAGACCACGGTGGCCTGCTGGAACTGGCTGCCGAGACCCCGGTGGGGCAGAGCATTCGCGAGCACCTCAAGCTCGACGACCGGCTGTTCACCCTCAAGCTCACGCCCAACCTGGCCCACTGCCTGAGCGTGTATGGCATTGCGCGAGAGGTCGCTGCCCTGACTGGCGCTCCGCTGAACGAGCCCTCGTTCCCCAAGCTGCCCACGACCCTCAACGACAAACTGCCGGTGCAAGTCCTGTCGCCCGACTTGTGCGGCCGTTTCACCGGACGGATTGTGCGTGGCATCAACCCGCTGGCCCCTACGCCAGCCTGGATGGTGGAGCGTCTGGCCCGCTGTGGTCAGCGCAGTGTGTCCGCTCTGGTGGATATCTCCAACTACGTGATGTTCGAGCTGGGTCGCCCGTCGCACATCTTCGACCTGGACAAGATCCACGGCGGCCTGCAGGTGCGCTGGGGCCAGGTGGGCGAGCAACTCAAGCTGCTCAACGGCAACACGGTCACGGTGGACGAGACCGTGGGCGTCATCGCCGACGACCAAGCCGTCGAGTCGCTCGCCGGCATCATGGGTGGCGACGCCACGGCCGTGGGTGACGATACGCGCAACGTCTTCGTGGAGGCCGCCTTCTGGTGGCCCAAGTCGATCGCCGGCCGTTCGCGACGCTACAACTTCAGCACCGACGCGGGCCACCGATTTGAACGCGGCGTGGACCCCCAGCTCACCGTGGAGCACCTCGAGCGCATCACCGACCTCATCCTTCAGATCTGTGGCGGCCAGGCTGGTCCCATTGACGACCACATCGTCCACATGCCTCAAGCCCAGCCAGTGACGCTGCGTGTGGCGCGTGCGGCCAAGGTCATCGGCATGCCGGTCACGCAGCAGCAGTGCGCCGATGCGCTGCGCCGACTCAGCCTGCCGGTGAGCGAAGGCGAGGGCACGGTCACCGTCACGCCACCTTCCTTCCGCTTCGATCTGCAGATCGAGGAAGACCTGATCGAGGAAGTGGCGCGCGTCATCGGCTACGACCACCTGCCGCACACGCCGCCGCTGGCGCCGGTGACGGCCAAAATCCGCCCCGAGAGCCGCCGTGGGCCCTTTCAGCTGCGCCATCATCTGGCCCAACTGGGGTACCAGGAAACCATCAACTACAGCTTCGTGGAAGAGCGCTGGGAGCGCGATTACGCGGGCAATGCCGACCCGATCCGTCTGCTCAACCCCATCGCCAGTCAGATGAACGTGATGCGTTCTTCGCTGCTGGGCAGCTTGCTGGCCGTGCTCAAGTTCAACACCGACCGCAAGGCGCACCGGGTGCGTGTGTTCGAACTCGGTCGCGTGTTCACCAAAGATGCGTCAGTGGCCGACACCGACACCACTGTGGCCGGTTTTGCCCAGCCCATGCGAGTGGCGGGCGTGGCCTATGGCGACGATGCCGCTTTGCAGTGGGGCATGCCTGCCCGCACCGTCGATTTCTTTGATGTGAAAGGCGACGTGGAGGCGCTGCTGGCGCCGCGTGTGCCTACTTTTGAACCCGCTGACCACCCCGCCATGCATCCAGGTCGCTGTGCGCGTGTCTGGCTGGATGGGCAGGCCATCGGTTTCGTGGGTGAGCTGCACCCGCGCTGGCGTCAGCTCGAAGGCTGGCCACTGGCACCGGTCATGTTTGAACTCGAACTGCCAGCCGTGCTCGACCGTCGGGTGCCTGTGGCCCAACCCGTCACGCGTCATCAGCCGGTGGAGCGTGACATGGCGGTTGTGGTGAAGGAGAATGTCACCCACACCGCTCTCATGGATGCCGTGCACGGAGCGGCCACGCAGGGCTGGCTCAAGCGCGCTGACCTGTTTGACGTCTACCGACCCAAAAAGGGGAGTGAGACCACTGCAGGACTGGCTGCCGATGAAAAGAGTCTGGCTGTGCGACTGACACTGGAGCGTGCGGACGCCAACCTGACCGACGAAGCGATCGACGGCGTGGTGAAGGCGGTTCTGGGTTCGCTGGCCGAGCGTGTGCAGGCGCGCTTGCGCTGACCATGGAGGAGGGCAATTCATGAATCTGCAGCAGGCGGCGGTCGGAGCCGAGGTTGACGATACCGACAATGGGGCCCTGACCAAGGCACAGCTGGCCGAAATGCTTTACGAGCAGATCGGGTTCAACAAGCGCGAATCCAAAGACATCGTGGACGCGTTTTTTGAGGTCATCAGCGCCAGTCTCGTGAAGGGACAAGACGTCAAGCTTTCGGGTTTTGGGAACTTCCAGATCCGGACCAAGGCGTCACGTCCAGGCCGCAATCCCCGTACCGGTGAACCGGTGGCCATCGAGGCTCGCCGGGTGGTGACCTTTCATGCCAGCCCCAAACTCAAGGAAGCGGTGCAGGAGGGTGACGTCAGTCCTTGACAGTCGCGATTTTCGAGCGACAGCAAGGTTTTTTTGCGCGCCAGTCCGCCGGTGTAGCCGGTCATCGAACCGTCTTTTCCGACCACGCGGTGGCAGGGAATGACGATCCCCAGCGGGTTGCGGCCGATCGCCCCACCCACGGCACGAACAGCAGACGGCCTGCCGATGGCATCCGCGATGGCCGCGTAGCTGGTCGTCTCCCCGTAAGGAATCGCCTGCAATGCCTGCCAGACCGATCGTTGGAATGGGGTGCCCCCATGGATGCGGATGGGCAGATCAAATGCCTGCCTGTTACCCGCCAGATAATCATTCAACTGCCCGACGGTTTCGAGCATCACACCTTGCAGAGGCAATGGGTTCGCGCTCAGGGCCCAGGCAGGAATGCCTGGCTGGTCATCAAACCAGACCCCAACCAGATGACTGCCCTGGGTTGCGAGCCGTAGCGTACCCAGCGGGCTTGCAAACAGGCTGGACTCGATGGGGAGCGAAATGGCTGACATGGCGAGAGTTTCTACAATAGAGGATGCCACACACATGCGCCATCTTATGACTCTTGCCCTGTCCTTTCCTGCCAGCGCCTTCAAGGCCTATGACATTCGCGGCGTGGTGCCCGATGCGCTCAACCCTGCCTTTGCCGAGGCACTGGGTCGTGCATTCGGTACCCGCGCCCTGGCCATCGGTGAGCGCACCGTGGCCGTGGGCCGAGACGGTCGCCTCAGCAGCCCCGAACTCGCGGCATCGCTCATCCAGGGGCTGACTCAAGCGGGTGTGGATGTGATCGATGTGGGCATGGTCACCACGCCCATGCTGTACTTCGCGGCCCACACCTGGTGTCGCAGCGGTATTCAGGTCACGGGCAGCCACAACCCCAAGCACCACAACGGCTTCAAGATGGTCCTGGCCGGCAAGGCCATTTACGGAGACGAGATTCAGGCCCTCCGTCGTGACATGGAGGCGGGCAACCCCTTGGGTGAGCAGACCGGGCAGGTCCGTCAGGTCGATGTGTTGGCCGATTACACCGCGCGCATTGTGGGCGATGTCAAGCTCCAGCGGCCGCTCCGGATCGTGGTGGACTGCGGCAACGGCGTGGCCGGTGCGTCGGCCCCTCAACTGTTCCGCGCACTGGGCTGCGAGGTGATCGAGCTGTTCAGCGAGGTGGATGGTCACTTTCCCAATCACCACCCCGACCCGTCCAAGCCCGAGAATCTCAAAGACCTGATCCGCACCCTGAAGACCACGGGTGCTGACCTGGGCCTGGCCTTTGACGGCGACGGCGACCGCCTGGGCATCGTCACGCCCGGTGGCCAGAACATCTACCCCGACCGGCAGATGCTGCTGTTCGCGCAGGATGTGCTGTCGCGTGTGCCGGGTGGCACGATCGTGTTCGATGTGAAGTGCAGCCAGCGCCTCGCCCCTGCCATCCGGGCCGCTGGAGGCCAGCCCCTCATGTTCAAGACCGGTCACTCACTCATCAAGGCCAAGATGAAAGAGGTCGATTCGCCCCTGGGGGGCGAGATGAGCGGCCATATCTTTTTCAAGGAACGCTGGTTTGGCTTTGACGACGGCACCTACGCCGGGGCGCGGCTGCTGGAAATCCTGAGCCGGCACCCCCACCCCGCTGCCGTGCTCGAGGCCCTTCCCACCAGCCATTCCACGCCCGAACTGAATGTCGCCTGTGCCGAAGGCGAGCCCCATCGCCTCGTGGCGGAACTGCAAGGTCTGGCACGGTTTGAAGCCCCTGCCCAGGTGAATACCATTGATGGCCTGCGGGTCGATTGGCCCGATGGCTTCGGTCTGATTCGCGCTTCCAACACCACGCCTGTGCTGGTGCTGCGCTTCGAGGGGCAGACCCCCGAGGCGCTGCACCGCATCGAGCACGAGATGCTGGCGCTGCTGGAGCGGGTCAAGCCTGACGCGACAATCGGGGAGTCGTCGCATTGAGCGGCGTCCTGACCGAAACCCTCTGAGATTCACATGAACGCATTGCAACAAAGTTATCTGCAGACACTGGAGCGGCATCGCGCGGCTTTCGCCACCGTTGAGCAGTACCAGGACCAAGCCTTGCTGTGGCTCGACAAGGTCAAACAGTGTCTGGATGCCGGTGGAAAGGTGGTCTGGATGGGTAACGGGGGCAGCGCTGCGGATGCCCAGCACCTGGCTGCCGAATTCATGGTGCGCTACCGGCAAGAACGCGCTCCGCTGGCCTCCATGGCGCTGACCACCGACACGTCGATCCTCACCGCCCACGCCAACGACTATGACTTTTCCACGGTTTTTGAGCGACAGGTGCAAGGGATCGTGAAGCCTCAGGATGTCGTCATCGGCCTGACCACCTCGGGCAACAGCGCCAACGTCAACCTCGGCTTGCAGGCGGCCAACGCACTGGGTGCCTACACGGTGGCCCTCACGGGACGCGATGGGGGGAAAGTCGCTCACATCGCCCAGTTGCCGATCATCGTGCGCAGTGACGAAACCGCCCGTATCCAGGAGGTCCACATGTTTCTCGGCCACTGGCTGTGTGAAGCGCTGGATCTGTTGATGGCCAAGCCGGTGTCCGCTTCATGAATATCGATGCCAGCGTCTTCGAACGCCTGTCTGCCGGGCGCATTCTGGTCGTCGGCGATGTCATGCTCGACCGCTATTTTTCCGGCGATACCTCGCGTATCTCGCCCGAAGCCCCGGTGCCGGTCGTCAAGATCACCCAGGTCGAAGACAAGGCCGGTGGCGCCGCCAACGTGGCTCGCAACATCGCGCACCTGGGTACCCAGGTCGGTCTTCTCGGTCTGGTTGGTCAGGACGTGCATGCCCAGCATCTTCAGGACCTGCTGGCCAACGATCACATCGAGACCCATCTGATCGCCCGAGAGGAACAGCCCACCATCACCAAGACGCGCGTCCTCTCGCGCCATCAACAGGTGGTGCGCCTGGACCATGAGGAGGCCTTCTCTGCCGATGCTGGCCGGGCCGTGGCTGCCCACTTCCAGCAGGTGGTTGGCCAGTACGACATGGCCGTGTTCAGCGACTACAGCAAAGGCACGCTTCAGCAGTTGCCTGCCATGATCCAGGCCACCCGGGCAGCAGGCAAGCATGTTCTGGTCGATCCCAAGAACACCGACTTTGCCTTTTACAGGGGAGCAGACATCATCACCCCCAACTTGTCGGAATTCAAGGCCGCGGGAGGCCACACACAATCCGAGGCCGACATGCTGGCTTCGGCCCGGCACTTGCTCGCCGTTCACGGCATCGGCGCCATGTTGCTGACACGCAGCGAACAGGGCATGACCTGGATCACGCCGGACCATCACCATCACTATCCCGCACAGGTCAGGGAGGTGACAGACGTGACCGGTGCGGGCGATACCGTCCTGGCCGCCCTCGCCAGTTTCATGGCGGCCGGCATGCAGCCTGAAGTGGCTTGTCTGGTGGCCAACACCGCGGCGGGCTTGGTGGTGGGCAAGCTGGGCGCGGCCACCGTGACGCCGCATGAGCTGTCGCATGCGCTGGCCCGTTTCGGGTTTTCTGCGGTCGTGGAACCTGCTGCCCAGGCCTTGGAGCAGATTCGTCAGGCACGCAAAGCGGGCGAACGCATTGTGTTCACCAATGGCTGCTTTGACCTGTTGCATGCGGGGCATGTCCGCTACCTGGCGCAGGCCCGTTCCCTGGGGGACCGGCTGGTGGTGGGCTTGAACAGCGATGCCTCGGTCCAGCGTTTGAAAGGTGCTGGCCGCCCCGTGAATGCCTGGTCTGACCGGGCCACGGTGCTGTCTGCCTTGCAGAGTGTGGATTGGGTCTTGCCTTTCGGCGATGACCCCTCTGAAGGGGATACGCCATTGAAGCTGATTCAACAGGTCAGTCCCGATGTCCTGGTCAAGGGGGGCGACTACACCCTGGAACAGATCGTCGGAGCCGATCATGTCCTCGCCATGGGAGGCAGCGTGCAGGTGCTCGACTTCGTGGAAGGTCGTTCGACCAGCCGCATGATCGCCCGGCTGCAGGGCGTGAGCTAAGTGCAATCCATTTGTGTCTTGCGTCTATCGGCCATTGGCGACGTCTGTAACGCCATCGCCGTGGTGCAAGCCATCCAGCACCACTATCCGCAAGCGGCCATCACCTGGGTGGTCGGCAAGGTGGAGTCCGAACTGCTCAAGGGATTGCCCGGTGTGCGCCTGGTCGTGTTCGACAAACGGGAGGGCTGGAAAGCCTACCGGTCGCTCTGGCGGGCGCTGCGCGGGCAACGCTTTGATGCCCTGCTGCACATGCAGGTGGCTTTTCGAGCCAATCTGGCTTCCCTGTGCATACGCGCCCGTCGGAAAATCGGCTTTGACTGGCGCACCGCCAAGGAGCTCCATGCTTTGTTCATGCGCGAACGGGTTGCTCCGGTGCAGGGTATGCATGTGCTGGAGGGCTTCAGGGAGTTTGCGCGAGCCATTGGGGTTCCCATGCAGGCACCTCAGTGGTCCATCCCGGTGGATGCTGTATCGCAGGCCTGGGCGAGAGAGACCTTGCAGAATAGCGGCTACCACCGGCATCTGCTGATATGTCCGAGCGCGTCATTGCCGCACAAGAACTGGTTGGCTGAACGTTATGCAGCCGTGGCGGATCACGCAGCAAAACACGGATTTGCTGTCTGGTTGTGCGGTGGTCCGGACCCGGCAGAAAAGCGGCTGGCCCAGTCGATTGTGCAATTCAGCCAATCCCGCGAGACGCCGTTGTTCAATCTGGTCGGGCAGACCCATCTGAAGCAGTTGCTGGCATTGATTCAGCAAGCCACCGTGGTGTTGGCGCCAGATACCGGGCCCGCGCACATGGCCGTGGCGATGGGCACACCGGTCATCGGCCTGTACGGGATACACAATCCCGCACGCACCGGCCCGTATGGCAGCCCCTATGTGGTTGAGGTGTACCACCAGCACCTGCTGGCGCAGACCGGCAAGACCGCTGCTGAAGTGAAATGGGGGACTCGTGTGAAAGGGCAACACGTCATGGAAAGCATCTCGGTGGAAGCAGTGACACAGATGTTTGACCGTGTCATTCAAGACCTGGATCTCTGCAGACCTGATTCGAATGGACAGGATCGCCCATGAACAAAGCCCTGTTTCTCGACCGTGACGGCGTGATCAATGTCGATCACGGCTACGTTGGCGAGCCAGAGCAATTCGAATTCATCGAGGGGGTGTTTGATGCCTGTCTGCGGTTCCAGCAAATGGGCTACCAGATCCATGTGGTCACCAACCAGTCGGGCATCGCTCGGGGCTACTACTCGGAAGCGCAGTTTCAACGCCTCACCGGATGGATGCGCGAACAGTTCGCGGCTCACGGCGTGCATATCGGGGGTGTTTATCACTGCCCGCACCACCCCACCCAGGGGGTTGCGCCCTACGTCCAGGCATGTACATGCAGAAAGCCCGCTCCCGGTCTTCTGCTGCGCGCCATCGGTGAGCATCACATCGATGCATCGCGCAGCATCATGGTGGGTGACAAAGCCGCTGACATGCAGGCGGCCGCCTCAGCCGGCGTGGGGTTGCGTATTCTGGTTCAGTCAGGCCAGTCGTTCTCCCCCGAAGATGCCCGTACCGCACACGCCGTCTGGCCCAGCCTCGATGCTTTTGCCAAGGCTTTTGCAACCAGTCTTCATTCGCAATCGCTGAATCTTCCAGCAGACCCTGATCATCGACAACCTGATTGACTGTGTTTATGTCCCGATACCTGATTCCCGTGGTCAGCAAGCTTGTTCGGTTGTTCGGTAACCTGTTCAAGCTATCCGCTTACCCCTTTCACTGGTTTTTTCCCCGATTGCGGTTCACGATACCCGAGTACTCCCCCGCCAAAGTACGCCGAACCGCGTCCAGTCCTGTTCCACGCGTCATCTGGCAGACCAACTACTCCAATCGATGCACGCTGCCCGTTTACCTCAACTATCTGTTCAATCGTCTGCTTTCACTGGATTTTGACTACCGCTACGTGAGCACGGAGGCTCGGGAAGAATACCTCCGCGACCATGCGCCTGCCCATGTCTACCAGGCCTACCTCAAGTTGACGGACGGGGCGGCACAAGCCGACTTGTGGCGGGTGACCAACCTCTATCAACAAGGCGGCATCTACATGGACATTGATGCTGCGCTGGTCTGGCCACTGCGCCGATTGCTCAAAGGGGTGAATCCTGCCCTTTACATCAAGTCACGGATCAATGATGAGATCACCAACTATTTTCTGGCCACTGTGCCCGAAAACCCTCACTTCCTGCAGGTCATGGAACGGATTGTTCATCACATCAACCACTACGACCCCAAGAAAGGTGTCTATGGCACCACCGGCCCTTTGGTCTTCAATGAAATTCTGGCGGGTCAGTCCATTGAATGCCGGTATCGCACGAGAGTCTGTATTCAGGGCGCCTTCACCAACGAGCATTTTCAGTACCTCGACAAGCCACGTGGAAAGTGGACACACATGGACCCGGCAGATCTCATCAAGAAAAACTGAGCGTTTGTGCTGCAGGGCTAGAATCTTGATTTAACTGATGTTCTGGAGTTGACAATGATCGTGGTGACCGGGGGCGCGGGCTTTATAGGCAGCAACATCGTCAAAGCCCTCAACCGCCAGGGGCGCTCAGACATCATCGTGGTGGACGACCTGACCGATGGCTCGAAGTACGTGAACATCGCGGACTGCCAGATCGCGGACTATCTCGACAAAGACGTTTTCATCGAGCGGGTGCGAGCGGGCGCCATGGACGATCGGATATCGGCCATCTTCCACGAAGGGGCCTGCTCCGACACCACCGAATGGAACGGTCGCTTCATGCTCGAGAACAATTTCGAGTATTCCAAGGCACTCTTTCATTTCAGCCAGCAAACCCGTATTCCCTTCATTTACGCGTCTTCGGCGGCGGTTTACGGCGGCAGTCAGGTGTTTCTGGAAGACCCCGCGCACGAGAAGCCGTTGAATGTCTATGGCTATTCCAAGCTGCTGTTCGACCAGTACGTGCGTCGGCATGAACAGGCGCAGGGGTTCAGTGCCCAAGTCGTGGGCCTGCGGTACTTCAATGTGTACGGGCCGCGTGAACAGCACAAGGGAAAGATGGCCAGCGTGGCCTTTCACCTGAATACCCAGATCCTCAGTGGCCAGAACCCCCGACTCTTTGGCGCTGCCGAGGGTTACGAAGCGGGCATGCAAAGCCGCGACTTCGTCTATGTGGGGGATGTGGTCTCCGTCAACCTGTGGTTCCTGGCCAACCCACAGGTGAGTGGCATTTTCAACCTGGGAACCGGCCGCGCCGAGCCCTTCAAGGCCGTGGCCGAAGCCGTCATTGGCTATCATGGTCGGGGTCAGATCGAATATATCGACTTTCCGGACTCCCTCAAAGGGCACTACCAGAGCTACACCTGTGCCGATGTTTCTGCCTTGCGCAAAGCGGGGTACGAACAACCCTTTCACACCGTGGCCCAGGGAACGAAGGCCTACATGCAAGCGCTCAACCGCGCAGCCTGAATGGAAAAGATACTGGTCGTCGGCCCCTCCTGGGTGGGTGACATGGTCATGGCGCAAAGCTTGTTCAAGCTGCTGCGCCAGCGCTCCCCGGATTGCCAGATCGACGTCCTGGCGCCCGCATGGTCGCACCCGATTCTCCAGCGCATGCCAGAAGTGAAGCAGGCGCTGGAGTTGCCCTTGGGACACGGCCAGTTGGGGCTTAAAACCCGGTGGCAACTCGGCAAAAGCCTGGCAGGGCAGGGTTACAAGCGGGCCATTGTGTTGCCCCGGTCCTGGAAGTCTGCCCTGGTGCCGTTTGCCGCTGGCATACCCCTGAGAACCGGCTTTCTGGGCGAGCAGCGTTACGTGCTGCTGAACGATCGGCGCCCACTGGACAAGCAGGTCCTGAACCAGACGGTCAAGCGCTTTGCTGCCCTGGGCTTACCCAGAGGGGATGCCGTACCCTGGCATCACGAGTCCGACCTGCCGCAGCCCCAACTGCAGGTGGATACGCTGAATCAGCAAAGGCTGATGAATGAATACGGGATGAGCCGCAGCCTACCCGCTGTCGCGCTGATGCCAGGAGCCGAGTACGGCCCTGCCAAGCAATGGCCGCTGGATTCGTTCAAAGAGCTGGCAGGCATGCTGGCCCAACGCGGCTATCAAATCTGGGTGCTTGGCAGCGCCAAAGACGTATCTGCCGGCCAGCACATTGTGCAAGGCCAAGAGGAGCACGTGATCAATCTGTGCGGGAAAACCCAACTGGTGGATACCGTGGATTTGCTGGCTTACACCCAGCATGCCGTGACCAACGATTCAGGTCTCATGCACGTGGCGGCGGCTGTGGGCACCCGTGTGCATGCCATTTACGGGTCGTCCTCACCAGCGTTCACCCCGCCGCTGACGGCGAACAAGGTGATACACCATCTCTCTTTACCCTGCAGCCCTTGTTTCAAACGCACCTGTCCTTTGGGGCATTTGGAGTGTTTGCATGGGATCAAACCTGCGGATATAGCACCGGATCAGGCCGGTCCTCTTTGAGGATACCGTGGCGAGACCACGTGCGATTTTCAGCTTGAGCTTGTTCAAAAATACTGACTTTACCGGGATGGGATGCTCCCATGGAGCTTCGTTTAAAGTACGAAGAGTCAAAATGAATCATGGTTGACTGATAGCGGAGATTGACTCTTCGAACACCAGCACTCAACAAACGCCGGTCAATGTCAGAGTCTTCAGCGCCCCATTGAACATCGGCTCGTTCATCAAAGCCGTTGACAGCCAACAGATCTTCTTTGCATACTGAAAAGTTACATCCCACCAAAGACCACGGCCTTCCTGGCGGCAGGAACTTGGCCAACGCAGAGGGGAGACGTATGCCCTTCTCAACATTTCGGGCTTTGCCTTGTGCGGACCACCAAAGAAACCTCAGCCAGTGTTGGGTAAACAACCGAGCAGGACAAGTGGTTCCCAGTTCTCTAAGGCTTTCATAAAAGGCGTCAATACGTCTTCCCGCTTGATAAATTCCAGGTCTCAAGCAGCGTAAATGGTCATTGACGAAATGTCGCTGGGGAACGCAGTCTGCGTCAATGAAAATCAAATGGTTGGTTGTGGCAGCCAATACGGCTTGGTTCATGATGACAACTTTACGAAATCCGTTGTCAGGATGCCATAGGTGATGGCATTTGAATGGGTATTTTGGCAACAAGGCTTTCAGTTCGGTCACTACGTCCGGTCTGGATCCATCGTCAGCAATTAACACTTCAAACTGGCCTGAATACTGATCGTTAAGTGAATCCAGAATAGTTCGAAGAAGTGGCAGGTCGTTATAAAAAGCCAGAATTACCGAGGCATTTTTCATCGATCAAATCCACGGCATAGTGCCATAAAAAAAATCAGGAATAAAAAAGCAAAATGAGGTAATAGAGTATATGTCATGCCGATAACCAAAAATCCAATCAGGGAAGGTGCTGCAATCAAGGTTACACTGAATCTTTTTCCATTTTGCAAAGGGCCTATGGCGAGCCATATCAGTATGAGCAAGCTAGCCAGAGTCCACAGAATACCGTTTCGAAAAACAGATTCCAGATATGAGTTATGAAAATCAGTCAGATTCCATTTGTATTCCTTGAGGATGCCCGGTTTGATCTTGGCTTGATCCATGAATTCGTTGTAGTAAAATTCATTGGCAAGTTCGCCTTTACCCTTTTTTCTATTGCCGAACCAAAAACCCTTGTCACCTGTTAGCAATTGCTTGCTGATCAGGGCATAGCCCGTTTCCCACATGGCTAGCCGAAGGTAGTTGGAGGCGTCGGTCTCTATATTGGTAATTGACTGTACCCTGGTTTTAAAGGCATCAATTTGCTGTGGCCATAAGTTGCTGGCAACCACCAAGGTGGCAACGACCAGTACAGACACTGCCGCCAGAGCGATACGCTGCTTCATGGCCAGGTAGACAAAAACGCCTGCCACCAACCCCAGCCATGGGCCCCGTGCACCAGTGGTTATGAGCATGATGATGGCACCCAAAAGAGTTAAACCGAATAAGCAACGCCATAGCCAGTGGCGTGTCGCCACAAAAATCAGTGGTGTCAACAACAATATCAACATGGCGCATATGACGCCCCAACTGTCAATTAACCAAGTGGCCCCTTCGTATCGACCGCCACTCCACTCCCATCCGTGCATATGAGCAGTCAATACAAATGCAACCCAAAATCCTGCCAAGGCTCCAGCAATTGCCGCTGTTCTATTCCTTTTGTCTTCAAAGGCAAGTAAAAGAGGCACTGCCATGGGTAGCAGCATGGTTTTGGACGCCATCCAGCCGATGTCTTCGGCATATCCAGAGCCAATGGCAGTTGCAAAAAGACCAAAAAGGAACACCCCAGTGCTCGCCCAAAAAAAATTATTGCCAAATATTTTTTGACGGAATTCCTGATCCTTGACTATACGAACCAAGGTCGAACCAATCAAGAGCAAGATGCTCAGATAAATCAGTGGCTTGGAAATAAAAATCGCAAAAGCCAATAAAAAAATAAGTGCGGTTTCAAGTTTGGGTATCAGTAAACGGGGCTGTGTCAGAGTTATCATGCCGTTGAGTCTTTGACTTTGCGAAACAAATATGAACCATTGATCTTGCGCCACAAGCCAAAAACAGTCGTCTTGGGGAAGATGGCAATGCGTCGTACTTGGAAGGGGTCTTGGTGTAATAGGAGCGGGCCACTGTTAGTGGCTACTGCATATTGATATCCCAGCTCTTGAGCCAGTTGCTTGCTGGTCGCGTTGTGTTCGCCATACGGGTAGGCAAAAGACAGCAAAGATTCACCAACAATGGCTTCAAGATCGCGTTTGTTGCGTTCAATTTGCTCTCGTTGTTGGTCCGCGGGTAGTTGGCTAAGACGCTGGTGCGTGGTCGTGTGGCCACCAATTTCCACCAGACCCGATTCGTGCAACGCTTTGATTTCCGCAGAATTCATCAGCGGCAACGCTTTCTCGGGGTTATCGGGTACTTCCACATCCCAGCGGTTATGGTCTTCACCCGTGACCACAAAAATCACGGCCTTTAGCTGATATTTTTTTAAAAGGGGCAGCAGCAAGTCGTGGTTGTCGCGGTAGCCATCGTCTACGGTGATCATGATGAACCGCTTTCCCGGCTGCAGTCGTCGAATAAAACCCTTCTCTGCAATATCTTTGAATGTCAGGCTTTCAAAACCCATGCGTTTGATCAGCTTGAAGTGTTTTTCCAGCATGTCCACATGGATGTATGTTCCATGCACGCCTTTTTGGCTTTCGTCGTCAATAAACCGGTGGTACATGATGACGGGCATCTCGCGCCGCAGTTTTGATACCACCACGGTTTGGTACACATCTTCTAACTGACTGACTACCGCATGCAGGTCATAGGCTTTTTTCACACGGGTTGAGACTTCCGCTGGGCAGTGCTGTTGAGTCACTCCCATGGCCACCAATCCCGCAATGGTCGAAAAATCAATCGCCAGGTTTTTGGGTCCAATATCACCAAAGTTACAGGCCATGGCTGCGTCTAGGTTGTCGTTGTCCACGAGTCCTACGCAACTTGCTTCACCAATGGCCAGGGTGGGGCGTCCGCACATCAGCGCTTCGATGGCCACACGGCCCGCGCCGATCACCAAATCCGACTCAGCCATCACCTGCTGCACATGGGCGCTGTAGCCCATAAAGGACACACGGTTTTGCATGCCTGCAAATCGATCCGTCATGGCCGATCCGGTAATCACCCTGACATCGTATTTCTCGGTGTCCAAGCATTCGGTGAGCAGCTTGTAGCACAGGTCACCTTTGGGGCCGGACAGCCGCCCAATGATGGAGACGACCGGCTTGGCGTTGACCGGGGCAGGGCACCAGGCAAAATCTTGGGTGTGTATGCCATTGCGGTTCACGAACAGTTTGTGGCCTTCGACGCCTAGGTCGGTCATCAACTGGTCACGTATGGCCTCGCAAACCGGCAGAGCCAGGTCGCCCATGGCATGAAACCTTTTGCTTGTCGCGTGTACTGGCTGACGGCCGTGCACTGTGGTCACCATCGGCGTTTGCGTCAATGTGCATGCGATATGGCAGCTCCAGCTGGATGCTCGAGAATGCGCGTGTACCAGCTGAATTCGGTTTTTTTTGATCAGATAGATCAGATAGGCGACATGCCAAATGCGTCTGAGTAGACTGCGCTTGTTGAACCGGAGCTTGAAAAAGGGCCCGACGTGAGGTTTGGTGAGGGTGTCCGAGACGTAAACCACATGGTGACCGCGGCGACTCAGCTCGTCTCCCACCGTGGTGGCATACACTTCAGCACCCGTGACTTCCAACTGAGACAA
>CAZEZY010000047.1:0-16656 GCA_964516635.1 uncultured Tepidimonas sp.
CACACCCGGGTGCAGGTGGTGAAGGTGGCGCAGGAGCGAGGGCTGATCTGATGGCCGGTCTTCTGACCCGCTGGTCATCTCCGTGGTCCAGGGTGCCGCATTACGGCTGGGTGGGCTTACTCCTGTTGCTATTGCTGGTTGCCCTGTATCTGGTGTCGCTCCCGGGGGCTGTGCCCGGCGTGGTGAATGTGGATCGTATTCAAGTGGGTGCGCTGGATGATGTTCAGTTGCCGACTCGTACAGTCCAATTGCCACACGTCATGGACGATGAAGAGCCTGAGTTCAGACACAGGGTTTACTACCGCATGGACTGGCCGCAGGAGTTGTACTACACCGAGCGGCAGTCACAAAGGATAGCTCTGTTGCTACCAAGAGTGGACGCACGTTTCCGCGTTTTGATCAACGGTCATGAAGTTTTTGGAGTCGGTTGGCATGCGCCACCTCATAAGACCGTACTTTCTGGTCTTTTTCCCTTTCATGTTCCTCTGCCAGCCGTGTTGCTGACTGAACTGCCCGAGGACAACGTTATAGAAATTCAAGTGCAGGGCGTACCGCTAGAGCGCAGCGGTTTGTCACCATTTCAGCTCGGCAATCACGATCAGCTCTTTGACCGTTATCGTGTCCTGGAGTTGTGGCAGGTGATGGGTGGCTGGATGATGGTCATTGCCTCAGTCTTCATGGGTCTGATCTCGATTTTTCTTTGGAGCGAGCTCAAAGAGCGACTTTTTTTGCTGATGGCTGCTGCATCGGCAGCCCATTTGGTCCGGTTGCTGTTGCTGCTCATGCTGGAGTCGCCTTTTACTGCTGAGTGGCATTTCTTGATTTACAGGGTGGCTTTCAACACGTATGTGGCTTTTTTCTGTCTCTTCATTGAGGAACTGTTTGGCCTGCGGATGAAGTTTGTTCGCCTGCTGGCTTACTTTCTGCTGGTTTCAGGCCCGATCTGGCTGACAGTGGCTCTCATGACGCAGGAATACGACTACGTTCGCGTTTGGGCGGGAATTCTTGCCTTGGGCGCTGCGGTCAGCCTGACGGCATTTTTTATCCGTACCCAGTGGGGTCGAAGCATCACGAATGACCAGATTCTGGTCAGCATGGTGGCGTTATTTACTTTGGTGACTGGTGTCAGGGATTTTCTGGTGCTTCAGTTGAATTTCCCCGGCGATGCCGACATCCGTTGGATGTCGATTGGCAGCCTGGCCCTGATGTTCACGCTGGGCTGGGTGCTGGTCCAGCGGGCGACCGCCTCGACGCGGGAGGTTTACCGGCTGAACCAGTCGCTGGCGCAGATCGTGGCTCAGCGGGAGGCCGAATTGCGGGCGGCGTTTGACCAGTTGCGAATATCCGAGCAGCAGCGAGCGGTGGAAGGCGAGCGGCGCCGACTGATGCGTGACATGCACGATGGGCTGGGCAGCCAACTGGTTCAGACACTCAATCTGGTGCGATCCCGCCAGCCTTCGCTCGATCCGCAGTACGTGGAGTCGATGATCCAGCACGCGCTCGAGGAATTGCGGATGACCCTGGATTCGCTGGAGCCGATGGAAGGTGACCTGACCACGGTGCTGGGTACGTTCCGGCAGCGCATCGCCCCCGCGCTGGAGTCGGCCGGCATTGCCCTGGTGTGGGAAGTGGAGGAGGTGCCCGCCTTGCACGCGCTTGATTCGCAGGGCGTGATGCACCTGTTCCGCTGCATGCAGGAGGTGTTTGCCAACATTCTCAAGCACTCCAAGGCCACGCGCGTGGTGTTACGGACGTCCAGCTCAAACGACGATGTTTTTCTTTTTGTCGAGGACAACGGTGTTGGCATCCCTGACATGAGCAGGGTCTTGACCAAGGGCAGGGGGTTGGGTAATCTGCGCGTGAGGGCCAGCAGCATTGGTGCGAAAGTCAGATTTTTCAGCACACATCCCGGAACTGGCGTAGAGTTCATGTTTCCAATACACACGGAGTCCCGTGCCTGAGATCGTGACAACCCAGCCTGAGTGGTCAATAACTTTGTCTAGGACATGGTTTTGACCAGCAAGGTTGACCAAAAGACTGGGTTTTTGGTATACTTTACTGAAATAGTCGGAATTTGACGGTTTCTCCCGAAGTATCCAAGTCACGTTCCTGTGTGTACGGATATCGGTGTTGACCTCTCATGGAAGGACCTTCAGATGCGCCTCACAACCAAAGGACGGTTCGCCGTCACTGCAATGATCGATCTGGCCTTGCGCCAGGCCAGTGGTCCCGTGACACTGGCGGCCATCAGCCAGCGCCAGCACATCTCGCTGTCGTATCTGGAGCAACTGTTTGGCAAGCTCCGCCGGCACGATCTCGTCGAGTCCACCCGTGGGCCTGGCGGCGGCTACACCCTGGGCCGCAAGGCTTCGGAAATCACCGTGGCCGACATCATCGTCTCGGTGGATGAGCCCATCGATGCCACCCAGTGCGGCGGCAAGGAAAACTGCCATGGCGAGGGCGCGCGCTGCATGACCCATGAGCTGTGGGCGTCCCTGAACGAGAAGATGGTCGATTTTCTCGATTCCATCACCCTGCAGAAACTGGTGGACGACCAACTGGCCAAGGGCATGGTGGTCGAGAATGTGCCCACCATCAAACGGGCGATCTCGTCCGCTCCGGTGGTCAAGCCCATTCGTGTCAATGCGCCCAATTCGGTTTTTGCGCTCGGCGCGGTGGCTTCCAAGTAACCGGCTCACCTCACGAAGCCCTTTCACCCTCACACCAACGGCACTCTCATGAGCAGCACACCGCACTTTCCCATCTACATGGATTACAGCGCCACCAACCCCTGCGACCCGCGGGTGGTGGACAAGATGGTGCCCTGGCTCTACGAGCACTTCGGCAATCCCGCTTCACGCAGCCATGCCTGGGGTTGGGAAGCCGAAAAGGCGGTGGAGAACGCCCGCGAGCAAGTGGCGAGCCTCATTGGCGCCGACCCCCGCGAAATCGTCTGGACCAGCGGCGCCACCGAATCCAATAACCTGGCTATCAAAGGCGCGGCCCATTTCTACCAGGGCAAGGGCAAGCACCTCATCACCGTGAAAACCGAGCACAAGGCCGTGCTGGACACCTGTCGCCATCTGGAGCGTGAGGGCTTTGAAGTCACTTACCTGGACGTCCAGGCTGATGGCCTGGTGAACCTGGACGCCTTCCGCGAAGCCATTCGCCCCGACACGATTCTGGCCAGCGTGATGTTCGTGAACAACGAGATCGGTGTCATTCAGGACATTGCCACGCTGGGCACCATCTGCCGTGAAAAAGGGGTGATCTTCCATGTGGATGCCGCCCAGGCCACGGGCCGGGTCGCCATCGATCTGGCCAAGCTTCCGGTCGACCTGATGAGCCTGACGAGCCACAAGACCTACGGTCCCAAAGGCATTGGTGCTTTGTACGTGCGCCGCAAGCCCCGCGTGCGCATCGAGGCGCAGATGCATGGGGGCGGACACGAGCGCGGCATGCGTTCCGGTACATTGCCTACCCACCAGATTGTGGGCATGGGGGAGGCCTATGCCATCGCCCAGGCCGAAATGGCCACCGAACTCCCCCGTATCCAGGCTTTGCACGACCGCCTGCTCAAGGGTCTGTCCCGCATCGAGGAATCGTTCATCAACGGTCATGCCACCCGCCGGGTACCGCACAACCTGAACATGAGCTTCAATTACGTCGAAGGCGAGTCCCTGATCATGGGGATCAAAGGCGTGGCCGTCTCCAGCGGCTCCGCCTGCACATCGGCCAGCCTGGAGCCCAGCTATGTGCTGCGGGCCCTGGGTCGCAGCGACGAACTGGCCCACAGCAGCCTTCGCATGACCATCGGACGCTGGACCACCGAGCAGGAGATCGACTACGCCGTTCAGTCGATTTCCGAAAACGTGGCCAAACTTCGTGAACTCTCACCCCTGTGGGAGATGTACAAGGACGGGATCGACCTGTCGACCATCCAGTGGGCGGCTCACTGAGCCCGCACACCGCTATCTAGGAGCAACACCATGGCATACAGCGACAAAGTGATTGACCACTATGAAAACCCGCGCAATGTGGGCAGCTTTGAAAAAGGCGACGACACCGTGGGCACGGGCATGGTCGGTGCACCGGCCTGTGGCGATGTGATGAAACTGCAGATCAAGGTCAACCCCGAAACCGGGCTGATTGAGGATGCCCGTTTCAAGACCTACGGTTGCGGATCGGCCATTGCCTCGAGCTCGCTGGTGACCGAATGGGTGAAGGGCAAGTCGCTTGATGAAGCGGCCCAGATCAAGAACAGCCAGATTGCCGAGGAACTGGCCTTGCCGCCGGTGAAAATCCACTGTTCCATCCTGGCCGAAGACGCGATCAAGGCCGCCGTGGAAGACTACAAGAAAAAGCACACCCACTGAGCAACCCGGAACCCAACATGTCTGTGACCGTTACCGAAGCCGCTGCCCGGCATGTCACCAAATACCTGTCCCGTCGAGGGAAAGGGGTTGGGGTGCGACTGGGTGTCAAGACCACCGGTTGTTCCGGCCTGGCCTACAAGCTCGAGTACGCAGACGACGTGGCACCCGAAGACGTGGTGTTCGAAGACCAGGGCATCAAGATCCTGGTCGACCCGAAAAGCATGCCCTACATCGATGGCACGCAACTGGACTTCGTGCGCGAGGGGTTGAATGAAGGGTTCAGGTTCATCAACCCCAACGAGCGTGACCGTTGTGGCTGCGGCGAGTCTTTCCGTGTCTGAGGTGGCGCCTGAAGTCTCCGATTTGCTTGGCGCCCTGAACCTTCAGGCCGATGACTTCACGCTGTTTGGCCTCAAGCCCGGTTTCCAGCTGGACCGTCAGGCTCTCGACGACTGCTGGAAGCGGTTGCAGCGGCAGGCTCATCCCGATCGTTTCGCCACCCAGGGCGCAGCGGCTCAACGGGTGGCCATGCAGTGGTCGGTTCGCATCAACGAGGCTTACCAGCGCCTCAAAGATCCGCTGAAACGAGCAGCCTACTGGTGCGAACTGCAGGGGGTGGCGGTCAACGCCGAGAACAACACCGCCATGCCCGCTGCTTTCCTGATGCAGCAGATGGAATGGCGCGAGGCCCTTGACGAGGCTGCCGGTGAAGACGAACTCGACGCGCTGCTGGAACAGACGCGAAATGCCCGTCAACACCTGCTGGAAACGCTGGCGCAGTTGATCGATCAGGCTCAGGATGCGCCGGCTGCCGTGGCTCAGGTACGGGCCCTGATGTTTGTCGAACGCTTCGCCGAGGAAGTGCACAATCGCCTCGAACGGCTCTGATCCCGACATGGCATTACTACAGATTTCCGAACCCGGGCAATCGCCCGATCCACACCAGCGCCGCGTGGCGGTGGGTATCGACCTGGGCACCACCCATTCCCTCGTGGCGGCTGTGCGGCATGGCAGCCCGGAATGTCTGCCCGACGAGCAGGGTCGGGTGATCCTGCCCAGCGTGGTGCGTTATCTGCCTGCGGGTAGCGGGTCGGGCCGTCAGATTGGTTTCGACGCCCTGGCCGCGCAGGTATCTGACCCTCATAACACCATCAGTTCGGTCAAGCGGCTGATGGGGCGCAAGCGTGAAGACCTCGCCGCTCAGGGCGTGGTCGACAAGCTGCCTTACACGGTGGTCGAAGGGCCTGGCATGGCCGCCGTGCGCACCGTGGCGGGCGACAAGTCTCCCGTTGAGGTGAGTGCCGAGATCCTGGCCACCCTCCGATTCCGGGCCGAAGACACCTTCGACAGCGACCTCTATGGGGCGGTGATCACCGTTCCCGCCTATTTCGACGACGCCCAGCGACAGGCCACCAAGGATGCCGCCCAGATGGCCGGGCTGAACGTGCTGCGGCTGATCAACGAGCCCACCGCGGCGGCGATCGCCTATGGCCTGGATCAGGCGGCCGAGGGCATTTACGCCGTTTACGATCTGGGAGGCGGCACGTTTGACGTGTCCATTCTGCGCTTGACGCGCGGGGTGTTCGAAGTCATGGCCACCGGCGGGGATTCGGCCCTGGGTGGTGACGATTACGACCGGGCCCTGGCCGATGCGATCCTGGCGCAGGCAGGCTGGTCTGTGCATGCGGCCGAGTTGCCGGCCGGTGAGCGGGCCGGATTGCTGGCTGAGGCGCGTCGGGTCAAGGAGGCACTTTCTGCCATCGCCGGTACCGACGCGACGGTTCGATTCACGGCCGCGGTTCAAGGCCGCATGCTCGAAGCCGATGTGTCACACGGTGCGTTGGCCGAGGCCACTGACAGCCTGACGCAGCGCACGCTGGTGGCCGTCAGGCGCGTGTTGCGCGATGCCCGTCTGGACCGCTCCGACGTCAAGGGTGTGATCTTGGTGGGGGGTTCTACCCGCATGCCGTTGGTTCGCCAGGCCGTGGCCGGGTTTTTCGGGCAGGAGCCGCTGGTCAATCTCAACCCGGACGAGGTGGTGGCTCTGGGTGCGGCCCTACAGGCCAACCAGTTGGCGGGCAACAACGCCGATGGCGAGCTGCTGCTGCTCGACGTGATTCCCTTGTCGCTGGGCATCGAAACCATGGGTGGTCTGGTCGAGCGCATCGTGCCACGCAACACGACCATCCCGACCGCCATGGCCCAGGATTTCACCACTTTCAAGGATGGTCAGACTGCCCTGGCCCTGCATGTGGTCCAGGGTGAACGCGATCTGGTGGCCGACTGCAGAAGCCTCGCGCGTTTCGAGCTGCGAGGCATTCCCCCGATGGCAGCCGGTGCCGCTCGCATCCGCGTCACCTTCACCGTGGATGCCGATGGCCTGCTCACCGTGAGTGCTCGCGAGCAGGGCACCGGGGTGGAGGCGCGGATCGACGTCAAGCCCTCCTATGGCTTGAGCGACGAGCAGATTGCCGCCATGCTGCAGGACAGCTTTGCCACCGCCCAGCAGGACATGGCCACGCGTGCGCTGGTAGAGGCCCGGGTAGACGCTGAACGCATGGTGGACGCCACCCGTTCGGCCCTGGCGGCCGATGCCGCGCTGCTGTCTGCGGCGGAACAGGATGAGCTGGCGCAACTGATGCAGGCGGCCCTCGCTGCCCGCGAACTCACCGATGCAGCTGCCATCGAGGCGGCCACCGAAGCCCTGGCCAAAGGTTCTGAAACGTTTGCCGCCCGTCGCATGAACCGCAGCATTGCCCAGGCGCTGGCCGGGCAGAACATAGACGCTCTCTGAACCTCTACCCATGCCGATCATCACCATCCTGCCTCACCCGGAATATTGCCCCGAAGGCACCCAGATCAAGGCCCTGAGTGGCACCACGCTGTGCGAGGCCCTCCTTGACCATGACATCGAAATCGAGCACGCCTGCGACATGAGTTGTGCCTGCACCACCTGCCATGTGGTCGTTCGCAAGGGTTTCGAGACCCTGAACGAGGCCACCGAAGACGAGGAAGACCTGCTCGACAAGGCCTGGGGCCTGGAGCCGCAGTCTCGCCTGAGCTGTCAGGTGCATCTGGGGAGCACGGATCTCACCATCGAGATCCCCCGCTACACCATCAACCACGCCCGCGAGCACCACTGAGCCATGCGCCAGATCGTTCTGGACACGGAAACCACCGGTCTGTCGGCCCAGGATGGCGACCGGATCATCGAAATCGGCTGTGTGGAGTTGCTCAATCGCAAGCTCACCGGCAACAACCGGCATTTCTACCTCAACCCCGAGCGTGACATCCATGAGGATGCCTTGAGGGTGCACGGCATCTCGCTCGAGTTCCTGGCCGACAAGCCCCGTTTTGCCGAAGTGGCCAACGAGTTGCTGGACTACCTGGCCGGTGCCGAACTGATCATCCACAACGCGCCTTTCGATATCGGTTTTCTGGACGAGGAATTCCGCCGCCTGGGGCACGGGCGGACCCGTGAGTTGGTGAGTGGCGTGATTGACACCCTGGTCATGGCCAAGGAGATGTTTCCTGGCAAGCGCAACGGGCTGGATGCCCTGTGTGATCGCCTGGGTGTGGACAATTCCGGCCGTACCCTGCATGGGGCGCTGCTCGATGCCGAATTGCTGGCCGACGTGTACATCAACCTGACCCGCGGGCAGGACGCCCTGGTCATGGAAATCGACACCTCGGGCGGGCAGGGTTCGCAACTGCAGGCGCTTGACCTGTCGCGTTTTCAGCTCCCAGTGCTCAATGCCAACGAGCAGGAGGCCCAGGCCCACGAAGCCCTGCTGGCCGATATCGACAAGGCCAGCAAAGGCCGGACGGTGTGGCGCAAGGTGGAGCTCGTCGCGGAATCGGGTTGATTCCGGTGTATAATTGAAGGCTTGTTGGGTGATTAGCTCAGCGGTAGAGCACTGCCTTCACACGGCAGGGGTCACATGTTCGATCCATGTATCACCCACCAGCACCGGGTCGTTAACTCAGCGGTAGAGTGCCACCTTCACACGGTGGAAGCCAGTGGTTCGATCCCACTACGACCCACCAGATTGCCGGTTCTGCATCACGCAGCCAGATCCCGGATCACCTTCACATAAACTTCCACCGGCTGACCGCCAGCGATCAGGTGTCGCTGGTTGATGACCACGGCCGGTACGGCATGGACGCCGGCATTGAGGTACATTGCCTCCCGTTCGCGAACCGCTTGCGTGAACGCATCGCTGGCCAATATCTCCCGAGCCTGGGCTTCATCCAAGCCCGCTGCCGCCACCGCGGCGACCAGAACCTCAGGGTCATCCATCGCCTGGCGGTCCGTGTGGCAGGCTTGAAGCAGCGCCAATTTGAGTGCAGCCTGTTGAGCCGGGTGTTCTTCCCCCGCCCAATGCAGCAGGCGGTGGGCATGGAAGGTGTTGTAGATCCGGCCCCGGCCATCGGCATGGAAGGTGAAGCCCACCGCCGCACCGCGCTGGCGGATGGTTTCGCGTATCTGCGCCTGCTGCTCTGGCGAGGAACCGTATTTCTGTGTCAGGTGTTCACCGATGTCCTGTCCGCCAGGCCCCATTTGCGGATTGAGCTCGAAAGGCTGGAATCGGACCGAGGCGGTGATATCGGGTTGAACCTGTGCCAGGGCCAGATTCAAGGCTGACAGGCCCACGGCGCACCAGGGGCAGGAAATGTCGGAGACAAAGTCGATGGTCAGGTGTGGCGAAGGCATGCAGGCATCATAGGCAATGTCCGCTCGGGCCGGCAGCTGGTAGGCTATGCCCTCATGACTGACATTCCAACGATCGCCCTGCCCGCTCATTTGCAACCCGGTACGCTGCTGCGGCATTACAAGGGCGGCCTGTACCGGGTAGAGGGTTCGTGCCTGATTGAGGCGACCCTGGAAGCCGGCATTCTGTATCGGCCTCAGCAGGGCGATTCGCGCCATGTGCTCTGGATGCGACCGGCCAGCGCATTTGATGAACAGGTCAGCACCGATCATGGCCTGGTCAGGCGTTTCACGCCGGTCACGACCGTCTGACGATGCGATGAACGGGGTGAATTTCACCGAGGCGGACAGCACTCATGCCTGGCACGCGATTGACGATCGGATCATGGGCGGTGTGTCTCGCAGCCGGCTGCGTCACGACCCTGCCGGGTATGCGGTGTTCGAGGGCCAGGTATCGCCCGACAACGGCGGCGGTTTCGCCTCGGTTCGGCATGCCGGCCTGTCATTGGGCGTGGCCAACGCCGTGGCCTACCGCCTGGACGTGCTGGGCGACGGCAAACGTTACAAGCTCAACCTGCGAACCGATCAGACCTTGGACGGGGTGAACTACCAGGCGGTGTTTCAGCCACTTGCAGGACACTGGACCACCATCGAGTTGCCCGTCGATGCCTTCGTGGCCACCTTTCGTGGCCGCACGGTGTCGGCGCCACCGCTGGCCCCGGAGCGGGTCAGCCAGGTGGGCCTCATGATTGCCGATCGGCAATGGGGTCCGTTCACGCTGGGTCTTCGAAGCCTCGTCTGCGTGGCGTGAGGCAACGCCTCTGCGGACAGGCCAGTGGACATCACTGATCCCTGAGCAATTCCCTGGCGATGTCGTCATTGAGCCAGGGAAGCCGACGCCAGTCTGAGGGTGTCCAAGGCATTCGGGCCGGTGTCTGGCCTGAAGAACATCGAAAACAGGGAATTCAGAACGCATCCCAATCATCGGCCTCGCGCGTTTTCCCGATCGCAGGCCGGGCCGGTGCTGACGGGGCCATTTTCGGTGCGGTTCGACTCACCGGCGCCGGCTGCATCCGATGGGCGACGGACACCGGGGCTGCTTCGTTGAGGGTGTGGGCGGCTTTGCGCATGGCCACGGCGTCTTCTTCGGCCAGCGTCACGTCCTGCGGGTTGAGGCGGAACACGCGGATGGTCTGATGCACCCGCTGCACCTGACCGTTGAGCGACGATGAGGCCGCTGCCAGCTCTTCCACCATGGCCGCGTTCTGCTGGGTGATAGAGTCCAGATGGGCCACCGCCTCGCTGATTTGCGAGGCCCCTTGGGATTGCTCCCGAGCCGAGTTGCTGATTTCTTCCAGCAGGGTGCTGACTCGCTCCACCGAGGCCATGGCCTCGTCCATGCGGTTGCGGGCCTCGGCCGCACGGCTGTTGCCGGCCTCGACGCGGGTGCGAGATTCCTCGATGAGCTCCCGAATTTCCTTGGCCGCACTGGTGGTGCGCTGGGCCAGCGCCCGCACTTCGGAGGCCACCACCGCAAAGCCACGCCCCTGTTCGCCGGCCCGGGCGGCTTCCACCGCCGCGTTCAAGGCCAGGATGTTGGTCTGGAAGGCCACGCCTTCGATCACCTGGATGATGTCGCCGATCTTGCGCGATGACTCGGTGATCTCGCGCATGGTGTCGGCCACGGTGAGCACAGCCGCGTGGCTGCGCTGCGCGACGCTGGCCGTTTCGCGGGCCAGCTCGGCGCCTTCGGTCGCCATTTGAGCCGTGTGGCGGATGGTGCCGTTGATTTCTTCCATGGAGGCGGCGGTTTCCTCCAGGCTGGAGGCCTGCGCTTCGGTGCGAGACGACATGTCGTGATTGCCGGCCGAAATTTCCTGGGTGCCCCCCATGAGGTTGACCACTTCCTGCTGCACGTCGCGCACGATGGTGCGCACGGTCACGTTGAGCTGTGCCAGTGCGAGTTGCAGCTCTTTGGTTTCGCCCGTGCCACTCACTTCGACCCGATGCGACAGATCGCCAGCGGCCATGACATTGGCCACGCCAATCACGTCATGCAACGGCTTGACCGCCAGCTGGTTGGCCAGAAAGCCCGTCAGCAGGGTGGTGAGCACCGCCACGCCCACGATGGCCAGCAGAGGCAGGCCGAAGGCAATGCCCACGACCGGTCCCAGGGCCGCGAGGGCACTCAACCACATCAGTTTGCCGCGCAGGCCGGGCGTGAGCGCCCGCGCCAACGAAGGCAGCAAGCCCCTGCGTTTGACGACACCACTGTCCAGCACATGCTTGAGCCGTCCGGCCGCCGCTTCAGCCCGCATGGTTTCATAGAGCTGCTCGAAGGTGGCAATTTCCTTCTCGGACGGCTTGGTGCGCACCGAGAGGAAGCCCACAATCTGGTCGCCGTTGCGAACCGGGGTGGCGTTGGCCCGCACCCAGTAGTGGTCGCCGTTCTTGCGGCGGTTCTTGACCAGTGCACTCCAGGGCTTGCCCTGCGTCTGGATGGTTTCCCACATGTCGCGGAAGGCTTCCTCGGGCATGTCGGGGTGGCGCACCAGGTTGTGTGGCTGCCCCATGAGCTCGTCTTTGGTGTAGCCGCTGACGGCGATGAAGTTGTCGTTGCAGTAGGTGATGCGCCCTTTGGTGTCGGTGACCGAAATCAACGTCTGGTCGGCTGGGAAGTCATGGTTGTGTTGTGTGACAGGCAGGTTGGTGCGCATCGCGTCTCCTCGCGGGATCGAACGGGTGTTCAGCCTCAAATCAATGCTTCAGGCATGGATCATGGGCAGATCAAAATGTTATCGAGGGGGCTTGCTCGCATGGGCGCGCTTTTCAGGCGCTGGTTTGGGGCGTCTGGTGGGGAATCAGATGGCCCACGGCCGCCTCGATCATTGGTGGCAACTCTCTGACCAGATCGGGTTTTTGGACCACCGTGACGTCGTGTAGCGCAAAATCGTAAGGCGCTCGTTGCGCTTCGTCCAGTCCCGTGAGAACGACCAGCTTGCAGTCGCCCAGCAGGGCATGCCGCTTCAGGCCCATGACGAGCGCGGCACCGTCAATGCCGGGCATCAGGATGTCGACAATGATCAGGTCGGGCTGGAGATGGCCGAACGACACCAGACCTGAAATCCCGTCATCAGCAACGTGCAGGTCTATCGAAGGAAAACGGTTGTGCACCAGCATGCGGACCAGATTCTGGTGGTGCGCCGAATCTTCCAGCAGCAGGATGCGCGGGATGTGCGAACGCACCCGTTGCCGCCCGCCCTTGCTTTTGTGGTTCACATGCAGGGCGGGTACCCCGGTGACCATCACCCGGCTGTTCTGGATCCAGTTGTTCACCGACTCGCGGGTGATGCGCCGATGACCGCCCGGTGTTTTCCAGGCTTCCAGATCGCCGCGATCCACCATGAGCTGGATCGAGCGGATGGCAAGACCGAGTTTTTTGGCCACTTCCAGGGTCGTGTAGTACTCGCCCGAGGCCATCCGGGATGAAAGTTCATCAGAGGTCATGCCATCATTGTTTGTTGCTTTGATTTCATTGTCAAATTTAGGGTTTGGTGCTTGATGGAGACCTGCGCGACACCATGATGGTGGCAATATTTTCAAAATGATGATTTAGAAATAGAAAAAGCCCGTGTCGTGAAACACGGGCTTTGCACAATCGATGGGCCTGGTTTACTGGATGCGGGCCTTGGCGCGCAGGTTTTCCTGGAAATCCATCAGTTTTTGCTGTTGCAGGGTCTGTTCGATCTGGGGGCGCAGTTCGTCCACGCTGGGCAGGGCCGCCTGGCGGATGTCGTCCACACGGATGATGTGCCAGCCAAACTGGCTCTTCACAGGGGCGTCGGTCATCTGGCCTTTGCCAAGCTTGATCATGGCTTCGGAGAACTCAGGCACAAACACATTGGCGCCGGCCCAGTCAAGGTCGCCGCCAGCCTGCCCGGAGCCGGAGTCCAGCGAACGGGTGCGGGCCAGTTGCTCGAAGGAGGCGCCGCCCTTGATCTGGGCAATGATGGCCTTGGCGTCGGCTTCGCTCTCGACGAGGATGTGGCGTGAACGGAATTCCTGACCGCCGTTGGCAGCGGTGAACTTGTTGTACTCGGCCTTGATTTCGGCGTCGGTCACGGGGTTTCGGCGCTGGAAGTCGTTGAACAGCTCACGAATCAGGATGGTCTGGGTGGCCAGTTCCACCTGGGCGCGGTACTCAGGCTGCGTCTTGATGCCGCGCTTTTCGGCCTCCTGCACGAAGATCTCGCGGAGGATGACTTCTTCCTTGAGCTGTTCGCGCACGCTGGCATCCACCGGGCGGCCCGAGCGCTCGAGCTGCTTGGCCAGGGCATCGATGCGGGAAGAGGGCACGGGTTTGCCGTTGATGATGGCAACGTTCTGCGCCATGGCGGGCAGGGCAAGGGTGGTGGCCAGGGCCACGGCGGTGAGCAGGTGTTTCATGGAAGGGACTTTGAAATCAAACTAACTAGCGTTGAATATCGATCTGCAGGGCGTGGAGCCCGGCATCCAGGTAATCTTGCAGCGCATCATACACAAGCCGGTGGGCAGTCACCCGGCTGATGCCTTGAAAAGCGGGTCGGCAATGCGCACCCGGAAATGGGTGCCGTATCCCAGGCCATTGGCGCCGGCGTGGCCCGCATGCGCGGCGCTGTCGTCGGTCACTTCGAGCCAGGTGGGTGCCAGCCGCTCGCGCAGGGTGGCCTCGATGGCGTTGGCCGTGGGCAAGGGGAAGGGGTTCACGTCTTTTCAGCTGGCGGGTCTTCTTTGAGGTGCCGGGCCACGTACAGGCCCTGACCGACGATGAACAGCACCGGGAAGATGTAGCCCCATAGCTTGAAGTTGACCCAGGCTTCGGTGCTGAAATAGGCGGCCACGTAGGCGTTGATGCCCGCCATGAACAGGAAATACAGCACCCAGGCCACGGTGAGGCGTGCCCACACCCCGTCGGGCAGTTTGAGCTGGCTGCTCAGCAGCATCTGGAGGAAGTTCTTCTTCCAGACCCAGAGCGCCGCGCCCAGCACGATGGCCATGCTGGCGTACATCACGGTGGGTTTCCACTTGATGAAGCGTTCATCTTGCAGGAACAGGGTGAGGGCGCCAAACACCAGCACCAGCAGCAACGTGACCTTCTGCAGGGTTTGCAGGCGGCGGTCGATGCCGTAGATGATGGCCGTCTGTACCACGGTGGCACCCATGAGCACGGCGGTGGCGGCGTAGATGTCGTGCATCTTGTACGCCACCACGAACAGGGCGATGGGGAAAAAATCGATCAGAAGGCGCATGCCCCGATTATCGCGGCTTCAGATCGAGCGATGCCGAGTTCATGCAGTAGCGCAGGCCGGTGGGGCGGGGGCCGTCTTCGAACACATGACCCAGGTGGGCGCCACACTGGCTGCAGACGGTTTCGGTGCGCACCATGCCATGGCTGGTGTCGGTGATTTCGGTGATGGCGCCGGGGATGGCTTCGTAAAAACTGGGCCAGCCGCAACCGGCATCGAATTTGGTTTTGCTGTCGAACAGGTGGTTGCCGCAGCAGATGCAGTGGTAGCTGCCATCGGCCCAGACCTGTTCGTACTTGCCGGTGTAGGGGCGCTCGGTGTAGGCCTGCCGGGTGACGTGGTAGGCAAGGGGCTCGGCGCCCTTGCTGGCCAGCACCTCGCGCCACTCGGTTTCGGATTTGCGGATCGGGTAGCTCATGACCGGATTGTCAAGCTTCGGCGGTGGCCTTGTTGCGGTCGGGGTTGGCCAGTTCCTCCAGGGCCTGCTGGTTCAGGATGTCGACACGGCCGAATTCCAGCGACACCCAGCCCTGGGCCTCGAACTGCTTGAGCACGCGGTTGATGGTCTGGCGCGACAGGCCGGCCAGGTGACCGAGGTCTTCCTGCGAGAGGGTGATCTTGCGCACCCCCGACCAGAAGAAGTGGCTCAGGTATTGGGCCACGCGCTCGTCCGGGTTGCGCAGGCGGCCCGATTCGATCGCGGCCATGGCCTGGCCCAGTCGCCGGTTCAGGTGCTCGATGAGAAAGTGGGCAAACGGCAGGCTGTGGCGGTACAGCCGCTGAAATTGGCCGAGCGGCATGCCGATGAGGGTGGTGTCGCGCAGGGCCACGACGTCGTATCGCCAGACACCGCCCTTGAGCACGGACCCTTCACCAAACCATTCACCTGCCTGCACCCCCAGGAAGGCGGACAGTCGGCCGTCAGGTGCGCGGGTCTGCAGTTTGGCCATGCCCGAGAGCACGCCGTACCAGGCCTCGATCGGTTCGCCTTCGGCCAGCAATACCTCGCCCTTGCTCGCTTTGCGCAACACCATGGCGTCCAGCAGGTCGTTCCGTTCTGCCGGGCCGAGGGTGCCAAACCAGGCCTGGCTGTGCAGAAACACGCAGGCAGGAGAGCGAGGTTCCAGGAGCATGAGTGAGGGGCCTTGATGAAAAGTTGTCGGCTCTGCGACAGATTCTGCGAGACACTCGGGTTTCCCATGATGCCAGAGTTCGGGCAACGCAAGATAGTTCAGGCTTACATTGTTCTGACTGTAACGACGGAGACCCTGATGCTTGGCCTGATGCAAGATCAACCCCTGCTGATTGCGGACCTCATCGAGCACGCCGAAAGGCACCATGGCGATGTGGAAATCGTGTCGCGCCGGGTCGAGGGCGACATTCACCGCACCACTTACCAGCAGGCCGCCAGGCGTGCCAGGCAGCTGGCCGGTGCCCTGGATGCCATGGGCCTGCAAAGGGGTGACCGGGTGGCCTCGCTGGCCTGGAACGGCTACCGCCATTTCGAGATGTACTTCGGGGTGAGTGGTTCGGGCCGCGTGCTGCACACCATCAATCCGCGCCTGATTCCCGAGCAGATTGTGTGGATCGTGAACCATGCCGAGGACCAGGCGCTGTGTTTTGACATGACGTTCTGGCCCATCATCAAGGCCATCCACGACCAATGCCCGACCGTGAAACGCTGGGTGGCTCTGTGCGACGATGCCCATCTGGCCAAAATGACCGAAGGCGGCACCATTCCCCACCTCGTGAGTTACGAGGCCATGATCGCCAGCCAACCCACCGCTTACGACTGGCCCCGGTTTGACGACCACACCGCGTCGAGCATGTGCTACACCAGCGGCACCACCGGGAACCCCAAGGCCGCGCTGTACAGCCACAAGTCCACCATCCTGCACGCCTACGCGGCCGCCTTGCCCGACGTGATGTGCCTGAGCGCCCGCGATGCGGTGCTGCCGGTGGTGCCCATGTTCCACGTCAACGCGTGGGGCATTCCGTATTCGGCCAGCGCCGTGGGTTGCAAGCTGGTGTTCCCGGGCCCGGCGATGGACGGCAAGTCCATCTGGGAGTTGCTGGATGGCGAGCGCGTGACCTTTGCCGCCGGTGTCCCCACGGTCTGGCAGATGCTGCTGACCCACATGGCACAGAACGGCCTGAAACTGCCGCACCTGACGCGCACCGTGATCGGTGGCTCGGCCTGCCCACCCGCCATGATCACCGCCTTCCGTGAGCAGTATGACGTGGACGTGCTGCACGCCTGGGGCATGACCGAGATGAGCCCGCT
>CAZEZY010000048.1:0-16567 GCA_964516635.1 uncultured Tepidimonas sp.
CAACCAACATCTGGTTGAGGGTCTGCTCGCGTTCGTCGTTGCCACCGCCCAGACCGGCTCCGCGCTGTCGGCCCACCGCATCGATTTCGTCGATGAAGATGATGCAGGGTGCGTTCTTCTTGGCCTGCTCGAACATGTCGCGCACGCGAGCGGCGCCCACGCCGACAAACATCTCGACGAAGTCAGAGCCGGAGATGCTGAAGAAAGGCACCTTGGCCTCACCAGCAATCGACTTGGCCAGCAGCGTTTTTCCGGTACCCGGTGGCCCCACCAGCAAGAGGCCACGCGGAATACGGCCGCCCAGCTTCTGGAATTTGGAAGGATCTTTCAGGAAGTCCACCACCTCCTTGACCTCTTCCTTGGCTTCGTCACAGCCGGCCACATCGGCAAAGGTCACGGTGTTGGCGTTCTCGTCGAGCATGCGGGCCTTGCTCTTGCCGAAGCTGAAGGCACCGCCCTTGCCGCCGCCCTGCATCTGACGCATGAAGTAGATCCAGACGCCGATGAGCAGCAGCATGGGCCCCCAGCTGACCAGCAGGGTCATGAGCAGCGAGCCCTCTTCACGGGGACGCACGTCGAACTTGACGTCGTTGGCAATCAGGTCGCCAATCAGGCCGCGATCGAGGAAGGTGGCGTTGGTGCGCACACGGCGGTCGTCGCTGGTGATGGCGAGAATTTCGGTGCCGCCAGACCCCTCCTGGATGGTCGCGCTCTTGATCCGCTGGGCCCGCACCTCGCTGAGGAACTCGGAATAGCCCATGTAACCCGCGCCCGCGGTGGTGCGCCCGTCGAATTGCTTGAAGACGGTGAAGAGCACCATGGCAATCACCATCCACACCGCAACTTTGGAAAACCACTGGTTGTTCAAGACAGGCTCCTGATCTGATTCACAACACTTGACATGAGACCCATTTTAGGTCTTTCAAGACGTCCTACCGGGATCATCGACAAATCCATGGCTATCGAATGGATAGAAATCCCCAAACAAGGGACTTCGGGGGATGTTTCACCTCAGACCCATGCCCACCAGAAAGGTTTCCGAGGACTTGTCACGCGAGGCCCTGGGTTTGAGCGGCTTGACCACCCGAAAAGTGGCTTTGAAGAGCTTGAGCAGTTCGTTGTAGCCGCTGCCATGAAACAGCTTGACCACCAGCGCCCCCTCTTTTTTGAGATGCCGACTCGCAAACGCCACCGCCAGTTCCACCAGATGCACGATGCGAGCCGCATCCACCGATTCGACGCCCGAGAGGTTGGGCGCCATGTCGGACACCACGACATCCACCGCCCGGGTTTCGCCTCCGGGCAACGCCAGGGCGGCTTCCAGCTGCGCCAGCACCCCCTCTTCGCGGAAGTCGCCTTGAATGAAGTGCACGCCTTCAATCGCCTCCATGGGGAGCAGGTCCAGCCCGATGATGACGCCGTTGAGCGCACCGGCGGCCGCGCCTTCTGGTGAGAGTCGGCGACGCAGGTACTGGCCCCAGGCTCCTGGGGCGCAACCCAGATCGACCACACACTGGCCAGGCCGGATCAGGTGAAAGGTTTCGTCGATTTCCTTGAGCTTGTAAGCCGCGCGCGCACGGTAGCCTTCCTTCTGGGCCAGTTTGACCCACGGATCGTTGACGTGCTGGTTCAGCCAGGCCTTATTGACCTTCTTGCTCTGTGTTTTGACCTTCATGCTGGGATAATTGTCCCATGTCTCACATCACACTCACTCCTGCCCAGCGCAAAGCGCATCGTGCCGATGCCCATCACCTCGACCCGGTCGTCCTGATCGGTGGCGACGGACTCACCGAAGCGGTTCGCAAAGAGGTGGACGCAGCCCTGCGCTCGCATGGACTCATCAAGGTCCGCGTGTTCAGCGACGACCGTGCCCAACGGGAGCATTATCTCCAGACCCTGGCGGACGAACTGGATGCCGCCCCCATCCAGCACATCGGCAAGTTGCTGGTGCTGTGGCGGCCCATCCCCGAGAAGGAAAAAGCCGTTGCGGAAGACCGCAAGCCGGGCCCTCGGGATGTGAAGATCCTGAAGTACAGCAAGAAAGGGGGCCAGCGGCCCGAGGTGAAAATGGTCCGGGTGCTGGGCAACGAGCGGCTGACGCCGGGCGGACTGATCAAGCGTGCCAAGAAAACCAAACCCAAGAGCGTCAAGAAAACCAGCCAGGGCTGAAACCGATCCGGATTGAAACCATGAATGCCATCACCGCCTCCGAAACCCGTGTACTGACCCAGAACCCTCTGCTGGACTTTGCCGACCTGCCGCTGTTTGACGGCATACGGCCCGAACACGTGCAGCCAGCGATCGAGGCCTTGCTGGACCGAGCGAATGCCGCGCTGGAAACCGTGACCGCTGACCCCTTTCCCAGCGAATGGCGCCAGATGGCACAGGTGCTCGACGTGGCCACCGAGCGGCTGGGTCGAGCCTGGGGGGCAGTCAGCCACCTGAATGCCGTCGCCGATACCCCCGAGTTGCGGGCGGCCTTCAATGCGGCGCTGCCACTGGTTACCGAATTCTGGACGCGGCTGGGTGCCGACGAGCGCCTGTATGCCAAGTACAAGGCCATGGATCCAGCCGCCCTCACGCCCGAACAGGCACAAGCCCATCGCAACGCGATACGGGGTTTTGTGCTGGGCGGGGCCGAACTGCAAGGTGCGGCCAAGGAGCGCTTTGCTGCCATTCAGGAGCGGCAGGCCGAGCTGAGCCAGAAGTTCAGCGAAAACGCGCTCGATGCGACCGATGCCTACGCGTATTACGCCACGGCCGACGAACTGGACGGCGTGCCGGATGACGTCAAAGCCGCGACGCGTGCCGCCGCAGAGGCCGACGGCAAGGCCGGGCACAAGATCACACTCAAGTTGCCCTGCTACCTGCCGGTGATGCAGTTTGGCCGCGACAGGGCCCTGCGCGAGCGCCTGTACCGCGCCTACGCCACCCGGGCCAGTGACCAGGCCGAGGGTGATGCAGCCAAGTTTGACAACACCGCGCTGATCCGCGAAATCCTGGCTCTGCGTCAGGAAGAAGCCGAGTTGCTCGGCTATCCGGATTTTGCAACCGTTTCGCTGGTCCCGAAAATGGCCGATTCGCCCGAGCAGGTGGTGATATTCCTGCGCGAACTGGCGGCCAAGGCGCGTCCCTATGCCCAGAAGGACCTGGACGACATGCGCACCTTTGCCGCGGCGCACCTCGGCCTGACCGAACCTCAGGCATGGGACTGGCCCTACATTGGCGAACAGCTTCGCCAGGTCCGTTATGCCTACAGCGAACAGGAGGTCAAACCCTATTTCACGGCGCCCAAGGTGCTGCAGGGGCTGTTTCACATCATCGAGACCCTCTTTGACGTCCGAATCCGGCCCGATCAGGCGCCGGTGTGGCACCCGGGTGTCCAATTCTTCTGCATCGAGCGCCACGGCCATGGCATGGGCGATGGGGCCGCACAACGGGTGGGCCAGTTCTACCTCGACCCCGGCGCACGAAATGGCAAACGCGGTGGCGCCTGGATGGACGATGTGCGCGCCCGCTGGCTGCGTCCCGACAACGGCCAGCTACAGACCCCGGTCGCCCACCTGGTGTGCAACTTCGCTGAAGGCGTGAATGGCAAACCGCCGCTGCTCACGCACGACGATGTGATCACGCTGTTCCATGAGTTTGGCCATGGTCTGCATCACATGCTGACGCAGGTGAACGAACGCGACGTGAGCGGCATCAGCGGGGTGGAGTGGGACGCGGTGGAGTTGCCCAGCCAGTTCATGGAAAACTTCTGCTGGGAGTGGGACGTCCTCAAGCACATGACGGCCCATGTGGACACCGGTGAACCGCTGCCCCGCGAGCTGTTTGACAAGATGCTCGCCGCGAAAAACTTTCAGACTGGCCTCCAGACGCTGCGGCAGATCGAATTCGCGTTGTTCGACATGCTGCTCCACAGCGCCCAGGCCCCTCGACATGCCGATGGGGTGGACTTCATGGGCCTGCTGCAACAGGTGCGCGACGAAGTGGCCGTGATTCAGCCACCGGCCTACAACCGCATGGCACACACCTTCAGCCACATCTTCGCAGGTGGCTACGCCGCGGGTTACTACAGCTACAAATGGGCCGAAGTGCTCAGCGCCGATGCCTATGCCGCCTTCGAGGAAGCCGCCCAAACCACCGGCACGACGCTCGATCCCGCGACCGGTCGGCGGTACCGCGAGGCGGTCCTGGAAGTGGGGGGCAGCCGCCCGGCCATGGCATCGTTCAAGGCGTTTCGCGGTCGCGAGCCGTCCATCGATGCCCTGCTCAGGCACCAGGGCATGGCCTGAACCGCTGTCGACCTCAGAAGGTCACGGTTTTCACGCCCGCGGCGGTTCCCAGCAGACAGACATGGGCTTTCTGGTGGGCAAAAACGCCCACCGTGACCACGCCAGGCCAGTTGTTGACGGTGTTTTCAAAACCCAGGGGATCGGTGATCTGCAGGCCCGTCACATCCAGAATCTGCTGCCCGTTGTCGGTGAGGAGCGGTAGACCGTCCTTCAGGCGAAGCCGAGCCGAACCACCCCATGCCGCAAAACGGCGAGCGATCTGCTGAGCAGCCATTGGAATCACCTCCACCGGCAGCGGGAAGGCACCCAGCACCGGCACCCACTTGCTTTCGTCGGCAATGCAGACAAACCGGTCCGAGAGCGCCGCGACGATCTTTTCGCGGGTGAGTGCAGCGCCGCCGCCCTTGATCATGTGACCGCGGGGGTCGATTTCATCGGCCCCGTCAACGTAAACCGACAGACGCTCGACCGCATTGGCGTCGAACACCTCGATGCCCAGGGCCTTGAGCCGCGCTGTCGAGGCTTCCGAACTGGACACGGCGCCACGGATGCGATCTTTCATGGTGCCCAGCGCATCGATGAACTTGTTGACGGTGGACCCGGTGCCCACGCCGACGATGTCCCCGGGCACCACGTAATCGAGGGCAGCCTGCCCAACCCGGGTTTTGAGTTCGTCTTGGGACAGGGTTGGCGTGGCAGTGGACATGGGCAATCGGGCAGTAAGTGGATGAGAAAACCGTGGGGAATCGGCAGACAGTGACCACCATCGGAGACAATCGGTGCACTTTCAAGCCGTCAGGCTCCACGACACGCCATTATCCAATGTCACTCCTGCCTTATGCCCTCACCCGCCCCTTTCTGTTCAGGATGGATCCGGAAGAGGCCCACGAACTGACACTGAACAACCTGGAGCGGATTCAGCACACACCGCTGATGTGCCTGGCTGGCGAAAAGCGCATCAGTGACCCGGTCAAGCTGGCCGGGCTGGCATTCCCGAATCGGGTCGGACTGGCAGCCGGGCTGGACAAAAACGCCCGCTGCATCGATGCCTGGGGTGCCATGGGTTTCGGATTCGTCGAAGTGGGTACCGTGACACCCCTGGGCCAGCCGGGCAATCCCAAGCCCCGCATGTTCCGGCTTCCGGAGAAGCAGGCCCTCATCAACCGGCTGGGGTTCAACAACGACGGGCTGGATGCGTTTGTTCGAAACGTGCAGCGCGCCCGCCTGCGTCAGCAACCACAGCCGGGACGCATGCTGGTGGGCCTGAACATTGGCAAGAACGCTGCAACGCCCATCGAGGAGGCCACGACGGATTACCTGAAGGCCTTGCGCGGGGTGTACCCTTACGCCGACTACATCACGGTGAACATTTCCAGTCCCAACACGAAAAACCTGCGTGCGCTGCAAAGCGACGAGGCGCTGGACCAACTGCTGGGCGCGATTGCCGCCGAACGGCAACAGCTTCAAGACGACATGGGTCAGAAAAAGCCCGTCTTCGTCAAGATCGCTCCGGACCTTGACGAACAGCAGGTGAGCGTGATAGCCGACACGCTGCTCAGACACGGCATGGATGGCGTGATCGCCACCAACACCACCCTGGCCCGAGAGGCCGTGCAGGGTCTGGCGCACGCCCATGAAGCGGGAGGGCTATCGGGCGCGCCCGTGCTGAAGGCCAGCAATGCGGTGATCCGCCAGTTGCGAACTCGTCTGGGAAGGCACTTTCCCATCATCGGTGTCGGGGGCATTCTGAGCGGCGAGGATGCGATCAGCAAAATCCAGGCGGGTGCCGACGTGGTCCAGATCTACACCGGGCTCATCTACAAGGGGCCTGCGCTGGTGACCGAGGTGGCACGTGCGCTGCTCAAAACACGCGTCTGAAAACGGTTCTTGACCTGCATCAAGTGCCTGCTGATGACTTTATGACACTTCGATGACAAAATGGGCCGGTACAGGAAGACCGCCCATGAAGGACACACCCGCATCGCCTCCCAACCCTGCGACCGAAGCAGCCACCCCAACCGCCCGGCCTCGTGCGACCGCCACACGGACGACTCGCCAACCGGCCATCAGCGCCTCTGACCTGCGCGAGGTGAAATCAGGGGACACCCTTCGAACCCGCAAGCCCAGGGCCATCCGACAGGAAGTGAGTGCCGAGGCCTCCAGGGCCGCCCAAGGCAAGCAACTGGCCCAGATGAAGGGGTTGATCGACAACCCGAACCTGACCGGACAGGAGCGGGCGGAAGCGCTGGCAGCCACTTTGAAGGGCGCATCGGCTGACGACCTTGCCGTGATCCACAATGCCTTGCTGGTGCGCAAGGGGCCCGATGCGGGCCGAACAAAGAACGGAGTAAACCCGGACGAGGTGCTGTCTGCCGACTGGCGCGACGGCGGTTACCCTTACCGGCACCTCATGCGTCGCGGGACGTATGAAGAACACAAGTACGCCCTTCAGGTGGAATTGCTGAAGCTGCAGGCATGGGTGAAAGAAAACCGTCAACGCGTGGTGATCCTGTTTGAAGGCCGCGATGCCGCCGGCAAAGGGGGCACGATCAAGCGGTTCATGGAGCACCTGAACCCCCGGGGAGCCCGGGTGGTGGCCCTGGAAAAACCCACCGAAACGGAACGCGGTCAGTGGTACTTCCAGCGCTATGTTCAGCACCTGCCCACGGCAGGCGAGATCGTGATGTTCGACCGCAGCTGGTACAACCGTGCGGGCGTGGAACGGGTGATGGGTTTCTGCTCCGATCATGAGTACCAGGAATTCATGCGTCAGGCACCCGAGTTTGAAAGGCATCTGGTGCGCAGTGGTGTTCACCTGATCAAGTTCTGGTTTTCGGTCAGCCAGCAGGAGCAGCGGAGACGCTTCAAGGAGCGGGAGGTACACCCGCTGAAACAATGGAAGCTGAGCCCGGTCGATCTGGCCTCTCTGGACAAATGGGACGACTACACCCGCGCCAAGGAGGCCATGTTCTTCGAAACCGATACCGCCGAAGCGCCCTGGACCGTGATCAAGAGCGACTGCAAGAAGCGCGCACGACTGAACGCCATGCGTTATGTGCTGCACAAACTGCCGTACAGCAACAAGTCGCTCGAACAGATTGGCCGTCTGGATCCGCTCATCGTGGGCCGGGCCCACGTGGTGTACGAAAAAGGCGAGAAACCGGGCGCCCTGCTCTGAGTTCGACCTAAGCCTGAAGCAGGCCGGCGACGTGTTCTGCGATGGCCAGGGAACCGGTCAGGCCGGGCGATTCGATGCCCAGCAAGTTCACGAGGCCATCGATGCCATGGTCCAGGGGGCCATCCACCCGGAAATCGGGGGCCGTCTGACCCGGACCATACAGCTTGGGACGGACACCGCTGTAGGCTGGCTGTAGGGCCCCATCCGGCAGATCGGGCCAGTAGCGGCGGACTTCGGCGTAGAAACCCTCGGCCCGCCTGGGATCGACCGAATAGTCGATGGTCAGCGGGTCCTGCCAATCGAGCCATTCGAGATCGGGGCCGAACCGGGCCTGCCCGCCAAGATCGAGCGTGAGGTGGACGCCCAGCCACGCATCCTGAGGGGCGGGATAGATGAGTCGCGAGAACGGCGCCTGGCCCGACAGGGCGAAATAGTTGCCTTTGGCAAAAAAGGGCTGTGGCTGCCAGGCAGGACCCAGGCCCTCAATGGTGCGGGTCACGGCGCACGCATGCAGGCCGGCGGCATTCACCAGGTAACGGCATGCCAGCGGGGTGATGTCGGCGCCTGCCGACACCTGAAGCTCGAAACCACCCGCCACGGGAATCGCACGCTCCAGCGATGAGGCGAGCGCCACCATGCCACCGGCACTTTCCAAATCACCCTGCAGCGCCAGCATCAGGCCGTGGCTGTCGACAATGCCCGTGGTCGGCGACCACAGCGCGGCCACGCACCGCAATGCCGGCTCCATCGCACCGGCCTCGAGTCCGGTGAGCAGGTTGACCGGCACGCCGTTGTCGTTGGCCTTCGCCTGCAACGTTTCCAGCGCAGGGATCTGTGACGCCTCGCAGGCCACCACCAGCTTGCCGCAGGCACGGTGACGGACACCCCGCGACGCGGCGTATTCGTACAGCAAGGCCTTGCCCCGCACACACCACTGCGCCTTGCGTGAGCCGGGCGGGTAGTACAACCCGGCGTGGATGACTTCGCTGTTGCGGGCACTCACCCCGGTACCCATGGCGTTTTCCCGTTCGAGCACGATGACTTCAAGACCCGCCATCGCCAGCGTCCGGGCGACCGCCAGGCCCACCACGCCAGCCCCCACCACCACCGCATCGACGCGATCCATGATTCAGCGGCGGCGCAACGCCCAGATCAGGGCCATGCCCAGCACAGCCATGCCACAGAACACCAGAAACGACCAGTTGGCGATCGTGAGACCCAAAAAGGTCCAGTCGATCTTGGAGCAGTCGCCGGTGCCACGAAACACCATGGGAATGACGCGACGGAGGGGAAAGCTCTCGATCATCCCAAAGAGGTCGCGGCCACAACTCATGACTTCAGGGGGATACCATTGCAGCCAGCTCTGGCGGGCGGCCGTGAAGGCCCCAAAACCGGCAATCGCCACCACGCCCACCGCCCCCACTCCATGCGCGACCTTCTGGGGAAACAGCGCGGCCAGCAGTGCGGCCAGACCGACACCCACCAGGGCATAACGCTGAACAATGCACATGGGGCATGGATCCAGGCCTTCCACATGCTGAAGGTAAATGCCAAAGGCAAACATGCCAGCGCAGACCGCCGCCAGCAGGCTCAGCCAGCGACGCGGGTGTTGATTGAGGGCGTACAAGAAAGCCTGCATGGGTCGGATGCTCGGTGATCAGCTTTCGGCGAAGGCGCGTTCGATGACGAAATCGCCTGGCGTGCTGGTGTTGCCTTCCACAAAATGGCGGGCTTCCATCATGCGCTTGAGGTCGCGCAGCATGTCGGGGCTGCCGCAAATCATCACGCGGTCTTCGGCCGGATTCAGCCTGGGCAAACCCAGATCGGCTTCGAGTTTGCCGGTTTCGATGAGATCGGTGATGCGACCCCGGTTCTTGAAGGGTTCACGCGTCACGGTGGGGTAATACCGCAATTGCTGCGACACGATGTCGCCCAGGAATTCATGCTTGGGCAGATCGACCGTGATGTATTCGTAATAGGCCAGTTCGTTGACCTGGCGCACCCCGTGCACGAGCACCACCTGCTCGAATTTCTCGTAGGTTTCCGGGTCGCGGATCACGCTCATCCAGGGGGCCAGGCCGGTGCCGGTGCCCAGCAGGTACAGGCGCTTGCCAGGCAGCAGGTAATCGATGAGCAGGGTCCCTGTGGGTTTGCGGCCCACGACGATCGTGTCGCCTGGCTGAATGTGCTGCAACTGGCTGGTCAGAGGGCCGTCGGGCACCTTGATGCTCAGAAATTCGAGGTGTTCTTCGTAATTGGCACTCGCGATGCTGTAAGCGCGCAGCAATGGCTTTCCGCCAGGCTGCTTGAGGCCGATCATGGTGAAGTGACCGTTGGAGAATCGCAACGACTGGTCACGGGTGGTGGTGAAGCTGAACAGCCGATCGGTCCAGTGGTGAACGGTGAGGACCCGTTCTTCGTTGAATGCGCTCATGTTGTGAATAGGAATGTCAGGCCGCAAGTGTACCGAGTGTGCCTCGGGCCTGGTTTGATCTTCCACAACCTCGATGCAGCCAGGGGAGACCAAAGCTTGATACATTCGAGGGTTGCAAAGGGTTGACCGGTCACGGCCATGCATGTTCATTGTGCCCGTGCATCCTGCCAACCGGAAACAATAAAAACTCATTTGGTCATCACCAAAGTTTCTTTAGAGGACATCACATGGCTCGCATGGTTCAGTGCATCAAACTGGGTACCGAGGCTGAAGGCCTGGACTTTCCGCCCTACCCTGGCGAACTCGGCAAGCGCATCTACACCAGCGTGAGCAAGCAGGCCTGGGCCGACTGGCTCAAGCACCAGACCATGCTGGTCAACGAAAACCGACTCAATCTGGCCGATGCCCGGGCCCGTCAGTACCTGGCACGTCAGATGGAAAAGCACTTCTTCGGGGAAGGCGCCGATCAGGCCGCGGGTTACGTCCCACCCACTCAGGGCTGACCCGGCTTCATGACTCCGGAGGAGGCGGTGCGGACGCTCCCCGCGCCCCACGAGTCGTGGCTGAGTCTGTGTGGCCTGAACGGCAACACGGCCGAGCCGCCCGGTTGGGCCCAGAGGCCGCAATGGCATGTGCTGGACACGCATTGGGATCACGGGCTGCGCTTCCTGGCAGCCTGGGATGCCTGGATACGTTGCCCCCAACGCCCGTCCCGGCTGTTCTACACGGTGCTGCTCCCCAGACCCGATCGGGCCGATGCATTGTTGCACCATGCGTCTGGCCATGCTCACCTGGCGCCTCTGGTCCGGCAACTGGTTGACCGCTGGAAAGGCCTGTTGCCAGGCACCCACCGGCTGGTTTTCGAGCAGGAATGCGTGCAGTTGATCCTGCAGGTGGTCGACGCCGAAGAGGCACTCTCCACGATGGATACCCCCCTGGATGCCGTCGTCCTGGGGGGCTCGACGTCTGCGCCTCCCTGGCTGAAACGGGTGTTTCGTGTGTGCCAGTCCGGTACCCGGCTGGCTGCCTGGCATGCCGGGCACGATCTGAAACGCGAACTGCTCAGCGCTGGTTTTGCCATCGGCTCCCCCACGGCAGGGGACGATCGGGAAGGTTGGCTGCCTGCAACCTATTTGCCGCGATGGCCCGTGGGCCGCTCTTTCCGCAAGCCCTGCGCTGGCGCGCACCGCAAGGCGGTGGTGGTCGGTGCGGGCCTGGCCGGATCGTCGGTGGCCTGGAGCCTGGCTCGCCGGGGCTGGGCGGTGGAGGTGCTGGATGGGGCCGCACAGCCCTCACAGGGGGCTTCAGCGCTGCCCGCGGGTCTGGTTGCACCGCATGCGTCCCCAGACGATGCCCCGCTATCGCGTCTGAGCCGAGACGGCGTCAGGGCCACGCTGGAGCGCGCTCGGGCGTTGCTGTCGCCCGGAACCGACTGGGCGCCCTCGGGCGTGCTCGAACACCGGGTGGAAGGGAAACGATCGCTTCCCCAACCCGACCCTGTTGCCCATCCCATCGACTGGATGACCGACTGGAGTTCAGAAGCCACCCGCGAGCAGGTCAGCCTTGCACACCTGCCTGAAGCGGCCTCCGGCCTGTGGCATGCCAGCGGCGGCTGGGTCAGGCCCGCCGCACTGGTGACGGCTCAACTGGCGCATCCGCTGATCCGCTTTCGCGGTGCTTGCGCCGTGGCCGCTTTGAGAAGAAACGCCGAGCACTGGGTGTTGCTCGATGCCGATGAACGCCCGCTGGCCGAAACCCCGGTTCTGGTCCTGGCCTGCGCATACGGGGTCCGCGAGCTGCTGGCGCCACTGGCAAACAAGCTGGGGGAACTGCCGGCCCACCCCCTGCGGGGTCAGGTGAGCTGGGGACCGATGAGCCATCTGAACGAGGCCGGAGACCGGCTACCACCATGGCCTGTGAATGGCCACGGGAGCTTTCTGAGCGGGATCCCGGGCGAAACGGGAGCCCCGTTCTGGGTGATGGGCTCCACCTTCGAGCGCGGGGTCGCGCAGGCCCATTTGAAGCCTGGCGACCACCAGGCCAATCAGGACAGGCTGGCCAGGCTGCTGCCCGCCCTGGCCGCTGCTGCCCCCGAGCTGTGCCAACGGTCTTCTGGCTGGGCTGGGGTGCGCTGCACGCTGCCCGACCGACTACCGGCCGTGGGAGCGATCCAGCCCGATGCATGGCCGGGACTGCACGTGTTCACGGGCCTGGGGGCCAGGGGATTGACCTTGTCGGTCCTGGGCGGTGAAGTGCTGGCGGCCCAGCTGATGGCTGAACCCTGGCCGCTTCAGCCACGCCTGGCCAGAAGACTGCTGGCCAGCCGCTTTGCGGGTACGGCCAGCGTCCAGGTTCAGTCGCCGTAGCGCACGAACACGTAGGTGCCCGGCGCAGGACCGAGGGCCGGGTCTCGGGATGGCTGTCGGGCCGGGACCGTCCGCCCGCGGCCTTGCTGAATGAGCCAGTCAGACCACGCAGGCCACCAGCTGCCCTCGTGCCGCGGGGCCTGTTGCAGCCATTCATCGGGCGTGCGCCACGAAGCGCTGGCAGGGGTGCTGAGCAGATGGTGGTAGCGACCCGGATGCCCCGGCTCCGAGACGATTCCCGCGTTGTGCCCACCACTGGTGAGTGCAAACACCACATCGGATGACGCCAGCCGGTGAATCTTGTAAACCGACCGCCAGGGAGCCACGTGGTCCTTGAGGGTGCCCACCGCAAAAACCGGCACACGAATGTCCCGAAGTGAAATCGGACGACCTTCATGCAGATGGCGACCCTCGGCCAGGTCGTTGTTCAGGAAACATGAGCGCAGGTACTGGCTGTGCATGACGGCCGGCAGGCGCGTGACGTCGGCGTTCCAGACCATGAGATCGTTCGGCACTTCTTCCTGACCCAGAAGCCAGCGACGGGTCTGGCTCGACCAGACGAGATCTCGGGCGTGCAGGAACTGGAACGATGCCGCCATCTGCCAGCCCGTGAGGAAACCGCGTGCGGCCATCATGTCTTCGAGCAGTCGGACCTGGGCTGCGTCAATCAGCACGCCCATGTCGCCGGGCTCGGTGAAATCGACCTCGGCGGCCAGGAGGCTCAGGCTGGCGATGGGAGTGGTCCCGAGCCCGTTGTCCGCCCCGAGAGCCGCAGCCGCAATGGCCGCAAACGTACCGCCCAGGCAGTAGCCCATCAGGTGGGTCGCCTCACCAGTGGCGTTGTGTACGTGCTCCAGGGTGGCCAGAATCCCGTCTCGCACGTAGTCGTTCATCCCGAGCAGGGCATCGCCTTCATCAGGGTTCCGCCAGGAAACGATGTAGACGGTGTGCCCCTGACCCACCAGCCAGCGCACCAGGGAATTGTGGGGCGACAGGTCAAGAATGTAGTACTTCATGATGCAGGAGGGCACGATGAGCACCGGCTCTGCCTGGACCTTGGGCGTGGTGGGCGTGTACTGGATCAGTTCGACAAGCCCGTTGCGCATCACAACCTCGCCGGGCGTCATGGCCAAGCCCTGGCCGGGTGACAGATCGGGCTGAGGCAGCGAGCCAGCCGTTCGATCCAGCCTTGATTTCCAGTCCTGCATGGCCAGCTCCCAACCTTGAGCCAGGGTCTGTCCACGGCTGCGCCAGGCGGCCTCGAGCGCCTGGGGGTTGGACCACAACCAGTTGCCAGGCGAACAGAGGTCAAGCACCTGCCGACCGTAAAAATCCATCTGTTGTCGGCTGTGATTCTGCATGCCCCGAAGGCTGCAGGCGGATTTCCACCATTCTTCCCAGGCCTTGTTGGCCGTCGCCAGGGGTCGCCAGGGCCATTGGTGCCAGGGTTGGGCAGCAAACCGACTGTCCTGGGTGAGCGCCTCGTCCAGCGGCAAGTCCGGGGACTGCTGACCTTCCCCCGCTGACGGGAGAAACCCGGTCGTCCAGGCGCGTGTGCTGTCCTGAGACCATTTCAGACCCTGCTGCATGGCCTCGCGCAACAGCCGGGATTGAGAACCTGGCGAGGCGGCAAGGTGAAGCGCCCAATCCGTCCAGGCCAACGCCAGAGAAATGGGAGAGATGCCAGACGACCCATGGGCCATCTGCGCCATGGCCTGGGCATCGACCGCCTGGTCTGGTGTGACAGAAGGGGTTTCGACCGGTTCTCGTCGGTCTCGACCACGGTTGAGGAAGACGTCTGCCAACTCAGTCGATCCGGCAGATGGGGTTTGGGTTTTGGGCATGCAAACAATCTAGCAGTTTTGTGGGAGTTGTCGATGACAGCCCACCTCGAACGGATTCACATAACCCAATCGCATAAAAGAATGAATAAAAAGTCGTTTGGATTCATGAGGAGCGCCCTTAAAGTCCGCTCCATCGATCAATTCCGAGCGAATGTTCTTCATGTACGCCTATACCGAGTTTGACCGCCAGTTCGTGCGCCAGCGCGCCGCCCAGTTCAGAGACCAGCTGGCGCGCTACCAGGCCGGCACCCTGGGCAGCGACGATTTCAAACCTTTGCGGCTGCAGAATGGTTGGTACATCCAGCGCCACGCGCCCATGCTGCGTGTGGCGGTGCCGTATGGCGAACTGTCCAGCCGCCAGGTGCGCGTGCTGGCCCGAATTGCCCGCGAATATGACCAGCCCAGCCACGAGGTGTTCCAGGGCGCCGTGGCCGCACAGAACCAGCTGGGCAGCATCCAGCTGCGCGACGGCAAGGCGATTGCCAGCCGCCTGTCCACAGGCTACGCTCACTTCACCACGCGGCAGAACGTCCAGTTCAACTGGATTCCGCTGCACCTGGCGGCTGACGTGATGGACCTGCTGGCCAGTGTGGACATGCACGGCATCCAGACCAGCGGCAACTGCATCCGCAACATCACCACCGACGAACGGGCCGGCATTGCCGTGGACGAAGTGGCCGATCCACGCCCCTTCGCCGAAATCCTGCGCCAGTGGAGCACCCTGCACCCCGAGTTCGCGTTCCTGCCGCGCAAGTTCAAGATCGCCATCACCGGCGCACGCGAAGACCGCGCGGCCACCTACTGGCACGACGTGGGCCTGCAGTTGCTGCGCAACGAGTCTGGCCAGCTCGGGTTCAAGGTGTTGGCCGGTGGCGGTATGGGCCGAACGCCCGCCATCGCCACGGTGATGCGCGATTTCCTCCCCTGCGACCAGATCCTCAACTACCTCGAAGCCCTCGTGCGCGTCTACAACGCCTGGGGCCGCCGCGACAACATTTACAAGGCCCGCATCAAGATCCTGGTGAAGGCCGAAGGCCAACGTTACCTCGACGAGGTGGAAGCCGAATACCGCCGCATCGTGGAACAGGACGGCGCACCACACACCATCACCGCCGCCGAGCTGGAGCGGGTGAGCCGCTGTTTCGCACCGCCGCCAGCCAGCGCATCGGCCCACTGCACCGACGAAAAAGTGGCCCGCATCCTTCGCGCAGCGGCCGACGACGACGTGGAGTTCGGCCGCTGGATCCAGCAGAACGTGCAGCCGCACCAGAACCCCGACCTGCGCGCCGTGACGCTGTCGTTCAAGCGCCTGGGCCAGGCCCCCGGGGACGCCACGGCCAACCAGCTGGACGCCGTGGCTGAACTGGCGGAACAATACAGCGCGGGCGAAGTGCGTGTCACGCACGACCAGAACCTGGTGCTGCCCTGGGTGCGCTGCGACGCCCTGCCTGACCTGTGGCGCGACGCGCGGCGCCTGGGCCTGGCACGCCCCAACATCCGCCTCCTGACCGACATGATCGCTTGCCCGGGCGGCGACTTCTGCGACCTGGCCAACGCCCGTTCCATCACCGTGGCCGAAGCCATCACCGAGCGCTACCAGGACCTGGACGACTTGCACGACCTGGGCGAGATCGACCTGCACATCAGCGGCTGCATCAACAGCTGCGGGCACCACCACAGCGGCCACATCGGCATCCTGGGCGTGGACAAGGACGGCCAGGAGTGGTACCAGCTGACGCTGGGCGGCTCCGACGGTTCGGCCCTGAGCGGCGCCCCCGGGGCTGGCAGGGTGGTGGGGCCGTCGTTCGCGGCGAACGAAATCACCGAAGCGGTGGAGGCCGTGATCGACGCCTACCGCGCCCAGCGCCTCGAAGGCGAACGCTTCATCGACACGCTCAAGCGCATGGGCCACGACCCGTTCAAGGCTGCCGCCAACGCCGTGCGCGTGACCACGGCCAGAGCCCCGGCCGAGGCTGAATCCGTCGGTTCGTGAGCGCCACAGCAAGCACTGGGACCCCATCGCGCAACCGCAGCCCGTATCCGAACCTTCCATGAAACTGCTCACCCCGACCCAAGCCCCCAGCCACACCGAAGGTGTGCTGGCCGTGGACAACACCGCCGACGTGCGGGCCCTGCCGCTGGACGGCATTCAGCGCATCGACCTGCATTTCCCCAAATTCACCGATGGCCGCGCCTTCAGCCAGGCCGTGGTCCTGCGCAAGCGCCTGGGCTTTCAGGGCGCCATCCGCGCCACCGGCGACGTGCTGATCGACCAACTCGTGCAGATGCAGCGTTGCGGCTTCAGCGAAGCCGTCCTGCGCAACGACCAGAACCTGACCCACGGCGAGCAACTGCTGCGCCATTTCAGCGGCTTCTACCAGGGCGATGTGCAACAGCCACGTCCCCTGTTTGCGCGTGCCCCGTGCACGCCTCGGTCCAAGCCCCCGAGG
>CAZEZY010000049.1:0-16323 GCA_964516635.1 uncultured Tepidimonas sp.
GGCCTGGCCGCCGATGTGGTGACCTTCAACACCACCACCGATGTCGATTTTCTGGCCGAGCGCGGGGTGGTGGCCAAGGACTGGCGCCAGCGCTTCCCGCACAACGCCGCGCCCACCACCTCCACCATGCTGTTCCTGGTGCGCCAGGGCAATCCCAAGAACATCAGGGACTGGGATGACCTCGTCAAGCCCGGCATTCAGGTGGTGGTGGTGAACCCCAAGACCGGCGGCAACGGCCGCATGGCCTACCTGGCCGCCTGGGGCTATGTGCGCAGCAAGGGCGGCACCGACGCCGAAGCGCAAGCCTTCGTGAACCAGTTGTATCGCAATGTGCCCGTGCTGGCCCGTGGTGGGCGCGATGCCACCGGCATCTTCCTGCAGCGCAACATCGGCGACGTGCTGGTCACGTTCGAGTCGGAGGTGGTGTCGGTGGACAACGAATTCGGCAAGGGCCGGGTCGACGCCATCCACCCCAGCGCCTCGCTGCTGACCGAAAACCCGGTCGCCGTGGTGGAACGCACCGTGGGCCGCAAGGGCACGGCTGCCGAGGCCAAGGCGTATCTGGATTTCCTCTACAGCCCGACTGGCCAGGAAATCGCGGCCAAGCACCACATCCGTCCGCGTGATCCGGCCGTGCTGGCCCGCCATGCACAGGCCTTCAAGCCGATCAAGCTGTTCACCGTCGAACAGTATTTCGGCTCGCTGGTGGAAGCGCAGCGCGTGCACTTCAACGACGGCGGTCTGTTCGATCAAATCTACACCCAGGGGCGTTGATCCATGTCGGCAGCCGCTTCCGCACTGGCCGGGCCAGGCCTGCCCGCCGCGACTTCCCGGCGAGGGGGGGCAAGGGTGTTGCCGGGGTTCAACCTGACCCTGGGCTACACCTTGCTGTACCTCAGCCTGATCGTGCTCATCCCGTTGTCGGCCCTGCTGTTCAAGACCTTCACGCTCACCTGGGCCGAGTTCTGGGCAGCGGTGTCGTCCCCCCGGGTGGTGGCCTCGTACCAGCTCACGTTCGGGGCTTCGCTGGCGGCAGCCCTGGTGAATGTGGTGTTCGGGCTGCTGGTGGCCTGGGTGCTGGTGCGCTACACCTTTCCCGGCAAGAAGATCGTCGATGCCCTGGTGGACCTGCCGTTTGCGCTCCCCACGGCCGTGGCCGGTATTTCCTTGACGGCCTTGCTCGCCGGCAACGGATGGGTGGGCCAGTGGTTCGAACCTTATGGCATCCAGCTCGCTTTCAACCGCAATGGCGTCATCATCGCCCTGATTTTCGTGACGCTGCCTTTCGTGGTGCGCACGGTGCAACCGGTGCTGGAAGACGCCGAGCGTGAACTGGAAGAGGCGGCCACCTGCCTGGGCGCCACCCGCTGGCAGACCTTCAGCCGCGTGATCCTGCCCACCATCCTGCCGGCACTGCTCACGGGCTTTGCCCTGGCGTTCGCCCGCGCGGTGGGCGAGTACGGCTCGGTGGTGTTCATCGCGGGCAACATCCCCATGGTGTCGGAAATCACGCCCCTGATCATCATCGGGCGCCTGGAGCAGTACGACTACGCGGGTGCCACGGCCGTGGCCTCGGTGATGCTGGTCATCTCGTTCGTGCTGTTGCTGATCATCAACGGCCTGCAAGGCTGGCAACGCCGACGTGCCGCAGGAAATTCGCAATGAGCACCCCTCTGACAAGAAGCGCCCTGCACGGCACCACCGAGGCGTCGTGGATACGCTACACCCTGACCGGGCTGGCCCTGGTCTTCATGCTGCTGTTTCTGGTGCTGCCGCTCGCTGCCGTCTTCACCGAGGCCCTGCGCCAGGGTTGGCACGCCTACTGGGAGGCTTTGAAGGAGCCCGATGCCTGGTCGGCCATCCGCCTGACCCTGCTGGTCGCCGCGATCTCGGTGCCGCTGAACCTGGTGTTCGGCATCGCCGCCGCCTGGTGCGTGGCCAAGTACGAGTTCTGGGGCAAGTCCTTCCTCACCACCCTGATCGACCTGCCGTTTTCGGTGTCGCCCGTGGTGGCCGGCCTGATCTACGTGCTGGTGTTTGGCGCGCAGGGGTGGCTGGGCCCCTGGCTCATGGAACACGACATCAAGATCATCTTTGCCGTGCCCGGCATCGTGCTCGCCACCCTGTTCATCACCTTCCCCTTCATCGCTCGCGAATTGATTCCGCTCATGCAGGCGCAGGGCAACGATGAGGAACAGGCCGCCATCGTGCTCGGCGCCACCGGCTGGCAGACCTTCTGGCGCGTGACGCTGCCCAACATCAAGTGGGGCCTGATCTACGGCGTGATTCTGTGCAACGCCCGCGCCATGGGCGAGTTCGGTGCCGTGTCGGTCGTGTCGGGGCACATCCGTGGCCAGACCAACACCATGCCGCTGCATGTGGAGGTGCTGTACAACGAATACCAGTCGGTGGCGGCCTTTGCGGTGGCTTCGCTGCTGGCGTTGCTGGCGCTGGTCACGCTGGCCATCAAGAGCTTTGTGGAATGGCAGCACGAGCGCACGCTCAGGAGCATTGCCGAACTGCCGCCCGAGCGGCCTACCGAACCCTTTACCCCCGTGAGAATGAGCCATGAGCATTGAAATTCGCCACGTCAACAAGCACTTCGGCCGCTTTCACGCGCTGCGCGATGTGAATCTCGACATCGACTCGGGCGAACTGCTGGCCCTGCTGGGCCCCTCGGGTTGCGGCAAGACGACGCTGCTGCGCATCATCGCCGGGCTGGAAACGCCGGACACGGGCAGCATCCTGTTCAGCGGCGCCGACACCACCGACGTGCATGTGCGCGACCGCAACGTGGGCTTCGTGTTCCAGCACTACGCGCTGTTCCGCCACATGACCGTGTTCGAGAACGTGGCCTTCGGCCTGCGGGTGAAGCCCCGGGGCGAACGCCCGAGCGACGCGCAGATCCGGCAGAAGGTGACCGACCTGCTCAAGCTGGTGCAGCTCGACTGGATTGCCGACCGCTACCCCTCGCAACTCTCGGGTGGACAGCGCCAGCGCATCGCCCTGGCCCGTGCCCTGGCCGTGGAGCCCAAGGTGCTGTTGCTCGACGAACCCTTCGGTGCGCTCGACGCCAAGGTTCGCAAGGAGCTGCGTCGCTGGCTGCGCCGCCTGCACGACGAGCTGCACGTGACCAGCATCTTCGTGACGCACGACCAGGAAGAGGCGCTGGAGGTGGCCGACCGCGTGGTGCTGATGAACCAGGGCCACATCGAACAGGTGGGCACGCCGCAAGACGTGTGGGAGCACCCCGCCAGCCCGTTTGTGTACGGTTTCCTGGGTGATGTGAACCTGTTCCATGGCCGGGCCCACGAAGGCCAGCTGCATCTGGAGGGCGTGGCCATCGACAGCCCCGAGCACGCCCAGGCCCGCGACGCCAAGGCCTATGCCTACGTGAGACCGCACGACCTGGAAGTGGAACGCTACAAACCGGGTGCCGTGGGCATCGTGGCCGAGCTGCAGCGCGCCATCGTGGTGGGGCCCATCGCCCGGCTGGAACTGTGGCCCGAAGACCCCCGGCAACCCGACGGGCACGATCCGCTGATCGAGGCGCAGATCCCGGCCGAGCACTTCCGGCTCCTGGGTCTGAAAGAGGGCGAGAAGGTCGTGGTGTCGCCGCGCAAGGCGCGTGTGTTCCTCAGTCCGGCCTGAGCGGGCGAGCCCCGGCGGGGTTCAGGCCCCGCAGCACTTCTTGTACTTCTTGCCGGAGCCGCAGGAGCAGGGGTCGTTGCGGCCCGGTTCTTCGGCCTTGCGCACGGTGTCCACGCGCGGGCCCACCTGCTTCCAGGTGTCGCGCAGGTCGTACACCGCCCAGATCGCGTTGCCGTAGGCATTGAGGCGCTCCTGGCTGACGCTGGGTGGGCTGTCGTCACCGAACATGCGGATGGTGGGTTCCCCCTCGTCGTCCTCGGTCATGGCCACGATGCGTTCCATGGCATCTTCCACCCAGCCGGCGGCTTCCTTGTCGCGTGGGGCTTGCCATTCCTCGGGCCAGGTTTCGACGGCGTACATGAAACCCAGCGCCCACACCTGCGCGAAGGAGGGCAGGGATTCACCCCCCAGTTGCTGCATCATCTCGGCGCGCTCTTCGTCGGTCATGCTGGCGACGGCGCCCCGCAGGTCCATCACCTCCGGGGCGTAGCAGCGTTCGTCTTCCAGCGATTCAACGGGGGCATCCAGTTGGGTTTGCACTTCGGCCCAGCGGTGGTGCCAGAGCTGGAGGAAGCGGTCGTGCGATTCGGGGCTGTCGAACAGGTGCGGGCCGAAGGTGCCGGTGACGGGGTCGCTCAGGAGGGCGCCGAAATACTCCTCGGACGGAATGGGGCGGCGGCAGCAGATGAGCGCAGCCATGAAGCCCTCGCAGAACTCCCACTGGGGGACCTCGTCCATCCGGCCGCGCAGTTCGTCGAGGATCTGGTCCAGCTGGTCGTAAGCGGTGTCATCCAGGGGCTGGAGGGGCGAGGCGTGGGTTTCGGCAGACATTTCACAAGGCGATGGCTATGATGCAGCCAGTGTAGCTTCTGGAGCCCTGCCCATGCTCGACCGCCTCAACGCGTTGTATCCCGTGCGCTATACCGTGTTTGCGCTGTGTGTGGCGGGCTGGCTGGGGGGGTTGTGGGGCTGGTGGCAGGGTGGACTCACCGCGCTCGGGGGGGTCTGGATGGCGGCCACGAGCCTGCTGTTGCTGGTGGGTCTGCGCGACCTGACCCAGACCTTCAGTGCGGTCCGGCGCAATTACCCCATCATCGGCAACCTGCGTTTCATGCTCGAGATGGTGCGCCCCGAGATCCGGCAGTATTTTCTGGAAAGCGACACCGAAGCCACGCCTTTCTCCCGTTCCCAGCGCAGCCTGGCCTACGCCCGCGCCAAGAACCAGACGGACAAGCGGCCCTTTGGCACCCAGCTGGACGTGAAGGCCGATGGCCACGAGTGGATCAACCACTCGATCGTGCCCTCGGCCGTGGCGAGCCACGATTTCCGGATCCGCATCGGGGGACCGGACTGCCAGCAGCCTTATGAGGCGAGCGTGTTCAACATCTCGGCCATGAGCTTTGGTTCCCTGAGCGCCCATGCCATCCAGGCCCTCAACGCGGGGGCGGCCCGTGGACGGTTTGCCCACGACACAGGCGAGGGGTCCATCTCTCGCTGGCACCGGGTGCACGGGGGCGATCTGATCTGGGAAATCGGTTCCGGCTACTTCGGCTGTCGCGCGGAGGATGGCCGCTTCAGCCCAGACCGGTTTGCTGCCCAGGCGGCCGAACCGCAGGTGAAGATGATCGAGATCAAGCTCAGTCAGGGTGCGAAGCCGGGCCACGGCGGTGTCCTGCCTGGCCCGAAGGTGACGGCGGAAATCGCGGCGGCCCGGGGGGTGCCCGAAGGGGTGGATTGCGTGTCACCACCCGGGCACAGTGCCTTCGGCACGCCGCGAGAACTGCTGGCCTTTGTGACCCAGTTGCGTCAGTTGTCCGGCGGCAAGCCGGTGGGCTTCAAGCTGTGCATCGGCCATCCCTGGGAGTGGTTCGCGATCGTCAAGGCCATGCTGGCCACCGGCATCACCCCGGACTTCATCGTGGTGGACGGGAGTGAAGGCGGCACGGGTGCTGCACCGCAGGAATTTACCGACCACGTGGGTGTGCCCTTGCAGGAAGGCCTTCAGCTGGTGCACGACACGCTGGTGGGTGTGGGGCTGCGCGACCGGGTGCGCATCGGCGCTTCGGGCAAGGTGATCAGCGCCTTCGACATCGCTCGGGCCATGGCCCTGGGGGCGGACTGGTGCAACAGCGCGCGAGGCTTCATGTTCGCGCTGGGCTGCATCCAGGCCCAGACCTGCCACACCGGGCATTGCCCCACCGGCGTGACCACCCAGGACCCGGTGCGCCAGCAGGCGCTGGTGGTGCCCAACAAGGCCGACCGGGTGTACCACTTCCACCAGAATACCCTGAAAGCCTTGCGTGAACTGGTCCAGGCAGCCGGCCTCCATCACCCGGGCGAGATTCAGGCCGAGCACATCGTGCGTCGGGTCAGCGATGGCCAGGTCCGCTTGCTGAGCACCCTGCTCCCGCGCCTGGCGCCGGGTGCCTTGCTGGGAGATCCGGCAGGCTTGCAGGGTGTCTACCGTCTGTACTGGGCGAAGGCCAGTGCCGAGCGGTTTGGTCTTCCCCCCGCTGAAGAGCGCTCCCACCGGCCCGAAGGGGGTTGCGCATGACCCCGTTTGCCCGACGTCTGGCGCCTTCCGATCTGCGCCACCGGGTGGATCCGGGTCGTCTGGGATTTGCCTCCACGGCCGAACTGGCGCAGGAGCCCTTGCCCTGGATCGGCCAGGAACGCGCCCACACGGCGGCCCGGTTTGGTCTGGGGGTGGACCAGCCCGACTACCACCTGTTTGTGCTGGGCGATGTGGGCACCGGCCGATCCACCCTGCTGCGCCAGGAAATGGCGGCGGCGGCTGCGGCACGCCCCGTGCCGCCTGATCTCTGCTACCTGCACCATTTTGAAACGCCTGAACGGCCTCGTGCCCTGCGCCTGCCTGCTGGCCAGGGGCGTGAACTGCGCCAGCTCATGCAGCAGTTCACCCGTGCCTTGCAGGCCGATATTCCCAAGCGCTTTGCCGAACCCGATTTCAAGAACGAACAGGACGCGCTGGAACAGCGGTACGCCGAGCAGGAGGCCCAGGCCTACACGGCCCTGTCGGCATTTGCCGAGGCGCGCCACTTCGCGCTGCGTCGAGACAGCGGACAGTTGGTGTTCACGCTGATCACCGAATCGGGCGAGACGCTGACGGCCACCGACATGACCAGCCTGCCCAAAGCCGAGCGGGACCGCTTCGACCAGGGGGAACGCGAACTTCGCGGCGAAATCCTGCGATTCCTGGAAGCCACCGCGCCGCTGGAGCGCGCCTTGCGAGAGGGCGTGATCGCCTTGCGGCGGCAGGCCATCAAACCGCTGGTGGACCGCGAAATGCAGGCCATCCGTCAGGGCCTGAAAAAGCAGTTCAAGGACACCCGCAAACTGGGGTCCTGGCTGGACGAAGTGGCCCGCGATGTGCTGGACCACCTGGAGCTGTTTGAAGCCGCAGCGCCCGAGGACGAAGACGAGCGCCGTGAGTTGCTGGCCGCCCAGCTGTCGCGCTACCGCGTCAACCTGGTGGTGGACAACGCCCACGCCGAGGGAGCCCCGGTGATCGTGGAAGACAACCCGCTTTACCGGCCACTGTTCGGCAGCATCGAATACCGCTCGGAAAACGATGTGCTGGTGACGGACTTCTCCCGCATCCGGGCCGGCAGCCTGCTCAAGGCGCACGGCGGTTTTCTGATGCTGCACCTGCGCGACCTCATGACCGACGAGCTGGTCTGGGAAAAGCTGCGGCGCTTTCTGCGCAGCGGCCGTCTGCAGATCGAAGAACCCGGGACCATGTTCAGCGCGCTGGCCACCACGTCACTGGCCCCCGAGGCGGTGGACGTGGACGTGAAGATCGTCCTGATCGGCTCCAATGAACATTTCTATGCCTTGCAGGAAGGTGACCCGGAATTTGCCCGCCATTTCCGGGTGAAGGTGGACTTTGCCGACGCCTTCCATGCCAGCGACGACACCCGATACGCCACCGGCGTGTTTGTGGCGCACACTTGCCAGCGGCTGGGTCTGCCGCATTTTCAGGCCGCCGCGGTGGCCCGCCTCATTGAAGACACCCACCGAGAGGCCGAAGACCAGACCCGCCAGAGCGCGGCGTTTGCGCGCACCGAATCGCTGGTGGTGGAGAGTGCTGAGATGGCCCAGGCACGTGGGGTGAATGGGGTGGAGCGGCAAGACGTGGAGGCCGCGATCACGGCCCGCAACCACCGCCACGATTACCCAGACCAGCGCCTGCGCGAAGCCATTGCCGAAGGCGACCGCCTGATCGCATTGGGTGGGGCGCGGGTCGGGCAGCTCAACGGCCTGAGCGTGATCGACCTGGGTGACTACCGGTTCGGGCTGCCCATGCGCGTGGCCGCGCGCACCGTCGCGGGCTCAGAGGGCTTGCTCAACATCGAACGCGAAGTGGAACTGTCTGGCCCCATTCACGACAAGGCGGTGCTGATTCTGCACAGCTACCTGTCTGCCTTGTTTGCCCATGTCGCCCCCCTGGCGTTGTCGGCGTCGGTCGTGTTCGAGCAGGAGTACAGCGGAATCGAGGGCGATTCGGCTTCCTGTGCCGAACTGTTTGCGTTGCTGTCTTCGCTGGCCGGCGTGCCGCTCAAGCAGGGCATTGCGGTCACGGGGGCGCTCAATGCCTTTGGTGAGGTGCTGCCCATCGGCGGCGTGAACGAGAAGATCGAAGGCTTTTACCGTGTGTGTCAGGCCGAGGGGCTGACCGGTGAGCAGGGTGTGCTGATCCCGCACCGCAACCGGCGCCACCTGATGCTGAACGACGAGGTGTGCGACGCCGTGGCGCAGGGGCGTTTTCACATCTACACCGCCACCCATGCGCTGGAAGGGCTGGCGCTGCTGACGGGCATGGCCGTGGGCGCCGGGGTGGTGTCGGGCGACGGGGTGGGTGCCTACCCGCCCGACACCTTGCTGGGGCGAGCGGAGGCGACGTTGCAGGGTTACCGCCGTGCCGTGCGCCGGGCGGGCAACCCCCGAGCAGGGCGCCGGCGTTAAACGGCCTGTTGCACGTGAGTCCACGCTGCTGCCTTGGCCAGCACGAAGTCGATCAGCGTGCGGGTGGCCAGGGTCTGGTAACGGTCGGGCATGCGCAGCAGGTACAGCCGGGTGCCGAACAGGCTCAGGCGCCAGTCGTCCAGCGCCGTGACCACGCGGCCCGCCGCCACATCGGCGGCCACCACGTAGTCGGGCACCAGGCCCACGCCCAGGTCGCCGAGGATGGCCTCGTGCAGGAACTGAAAGTTCTCTGATGCCAGGGTGGGCTGCAGGGCCAGTTCGCGCCGCTCCTCGCCCCGGTAGGCGGCCACCCGCAGTTCGCGCCCCACCACGGTGGACGTGATGATGGGCAACTGCAGCAGGTCTTCCACCTGCTGAGGCAGGGCGTGGCGCGCCGCAAAACCGGTGGAGGCGCAGGCGATGTGGCGCATCGGGGCCAGCTCGCGCGCCACCAGGCCGGGTGGGGGGTCGCTCATCACCCGCACCGCCACGTCCACCTCGTCGCGCAGCAGGTCGTCCACCCGGTTGTCGAACACCAGCTCCAGCGTGATGCTGGGGTGAAGGCGCTTGAATTCGATCAGCCAGCCCGACATCACCATCTGCCCGAAGCCGGTGGGCACGGCGAGCCGCACATAGCCGTGCAGCCCTTCGGCCAGGCTGGCCACCGATTCCTGTGCGGCCAGCAACTCGTCACGGATGGTGCGGCCGTGGCGGTAGAGTTTGAGCCCGGCCTCGGTGGGTTCGATGCGCCGGGTGGTGCGCCGCACCAATTGCAGCCCGGCGGTTTTTTCCAGCTGGGTCAGGTGGTAGCTGATGTTGGCGCGGCTCATGCGCCGCTTGCGGGCGGCCTGGCTCAGGCCCCCGGCGTCCACGATGTCCACCAGCAGGAGCAGGGCAGCGGCGTCGAGCATTGTTCAATCCTGTTTGACGGTCTGTTTACTTCTATTGGGATTGTCAAGGAAAACGTGAAAAGCAACAATGACACTCCCTTGTGTTCACCTTCCCCGCCATGACCTTCTACGTTTTGCAGGACGGCATTGCCGTTGTCACCCTGAACCACCCGCCGGTCAACAGCCTCAGCCAGGTGCTGCGCACCTTCATCGTGCAGGCGCTGGACGCCGCCGAGGCCGACTCGGCCGTGCGTGGCATCGTGCTGGCGGGCAACGACAAGGCCTTTTCCGCCGGGGCCGATGTGGCCGAGCTGGGCACGCCGGCCCAATTGGCCGAACCCATCCTGCTGACGGTGCTGGCGCGCGTGGCGGCCTGCCGCAAGCCGGTGGTGGCGGCGCTGAGCGGTGTGGCGCTGGGGGGCGGCCTGGAACTGGCCATGACCTGCCACGGCCGCGTCGCCTTGGGCCACGCCAGGGTGGGCCTGCCCGAGATCAACCTGGGCCTGATCCCCGGCTCCACCGGCACGCAGTTGCTGCCGCGCCTGGTGGGCGTGCCCCAGGCACTGGGCATGATGCTGAGCGGCCAGCCGCAGACCGCACAGGCCTGGGCCGACAGCGGCCTGTTCGACCGCGTGGTGGCCGACGACGTGGTGGCCGCCGCCTGTGCGCTGGCGCGCCAGTGGGCCGAGCCCGGCGCCCTGCCGGTGGGCACCCGCGAGCGCACGCTGGACACCGCCGCCGTGGCCGAACAGGTGGCTGCCGAGCGCGCCAAGCTCAACGCCCGCCAGCGCCTGCAACCCGCCTACGGCGCGCTGATGGACGCGGTGGCCGGCTGTGCACTGCCGTTTGCCGAAGGCGCGAAGCGCGAACGCGAGCGGTTCCTGCAACTGGTGCCCAGCAACGCCGCGCAGGCGCTGCGCCACCAGTTCAAGGCCGAGCGCGAGGCCACCAAACTGCCGCCGGATGTGCAGGCCGAACCGCGCCCGGTACAGACCGTGGCCGTCATCGGCGCCGGCACCATGGGCGCGGGCATCGCCATCTGCGCGCTCGATGCCGGCCTGAACGTGTTGCTGCTGGAACAGAACGACGAAGCCCTGGCGCGTGGCCAGCAGCGCGTGACCGAGCACTACAGCGGCCGCGTGGCCGCCGGCAAGATGAAGCCCGCCGTGGCCGACGCCGCCCAGGCCCGCCTGACGGCCACCACCGACTGGACCCAGCTGGCCCGTGCCGACGTGGTGATCGAGGCCGTCTTCGAAGACCTCGCCGTCAAGCAGGGCGTGTTCCGCCAGATCGACGCCCATGCCCGCCCTGGGGCGGTGCTGGCCACCAACACCTCCTATCTCGACATCGACCAGATCGCCCACGCCACGTCGCGGCCGCAGGACGTGCTGGGCCTGCACTTCTTCAGCCCCGCCAACGTGATGAAGCTGCTGGAGGTGGTGCGCGGCGCGCAGACCGCGCCCGATGTGCTGGCCACCGGCATGGCACTGGGCAGGACACTCAGGAAAATGCCCGTGCTGTGCGGCAACGCTTTCGGCTTCATTGGCAACCGCATCTACAACGCCTACCGCAAGCAGTGCGAGTTCATGCTGGAAGACGGCGCCTGGCCCGAGGACGTGGACAACGCGCTCACCGGCATGGGCTTTGCCATGGGCCCATTCGCCGTGGCCGACCTGTCGGGCCTGGACATTGCCTGGCGCATGCGCAAGGCCCAGGCCACCACGCGCGACCCGCGCGAGCGCTATGTGAGCATCCTCGACCAGTTGTGCGAGCAGGGCCGCCTGGGTCGAAAGACCGGCGCCGGCTACTACACCTACACCGACGGCAAGGCCGCCAAAACCACCGACGCCACCGTGCGCGGCATCATCGAGCAGGCCAGCGCAGCGCGGGGCATCTCCCGCCAGTCACTGACCGCGGAACAGATCTGCCGTCGGGCCCTGCTGGCCATGGTGAACGAGGCCGCCCTGCTGCTGGCCGAAGGCGTGGCCGCGCGCGCCAGCGACATCGACGTGGTGCTGGTGCAAGGCTACGGCTTCCCCCGCTGGGAAGGCGGCCCGGTGTTCTGGGCCCGCCAGCAAGACCGTGCCGCCCTGGCGCGCGACCTGCAGGCCCTGGCGCAGGAGGCCGGCCACGGTTTCCGCCTGGGTGACCTGAGCGGCCTCCTGGCCTGATTCGCCCGCCCTGTCCTTTCCCTGTAAGCTGTGATCCACTTTCCAGACCATCTGCCCCGGAGACCGATATGAACCAAGCCTTTGTTTGCGACGCCATCCGCACCCCCTTCGGCCGCTACGGCGGCGCGCTGTCCGGCGTCCGCACCGACGACCTCGGCGCCATCCCGCTGAAGGCGCTGATGGCCCGCAACCCCAACGTGGACTGGGCCGCCGTGGCCGACGTGATCTACGGCTGCGCCAACCAGGCCGGTGAAGACAACCGCAACGTGGCGCACATGAGCAGCCTGCTGGCCGGCCTGCCGCTGGAAGTGCCCGGCGGCACCGTCAACCGCCTGTGCGGCTCGGGCCTGGACGCCATCGGTACCGCGGCGCGCGCCATCAAGGCCGGTGAAGCGGGCCTGATGATCGCCGGCGGCGTGGAGAGCATGAGCCGTGCCCCCTTCGTCATGCCCAAGGCCGAGTCCGCCTTCAGCCGCGCCAACGCGGTGTACGACACCACCATCGGCTGGCGCTTCATCAACAAGCTCATGAAGGAAAAGTACGGGGTGGACTCCATGCCCGAGACCGCCGAGAACGTGGCGGTGGACTACAAAATCGAGCGCGAAGCGCAGGATTTGATGGCCATGAACAGCCAGTTGCGCGCGGTGGCGGCCATCGAAGCCGGCCACCTGGCGCGCGAGATCTGCCCCGTCATCATCCCGCAAAAGAAGGGCGACGCCATCGTGGTGGACACCGACGAGCACCCGCGCAAGACCAGCCTGGAAGCGCTGGCCAAGCTCAAGGGCGTGGTGCGGCCAGATGGTTCCGTGACCGCCGGCAACGCCAGCGGCGTGAACGACGGCGCCTGCGCGCTGCTGCTGGCCGATGAAGCCACCGCCGCCAGGAACGGCCTGACCCCGAAGGCCCGCGTGGTGGGCATGGCCACCGCCGGCGTGGCCCCACGCATCATGGGCATCGGCCCGGCACCGGCCACGCAGAAGGTGCTGGCCCAGACGGGCCTGACGCTGGCGCAGATGGACGTGATCGAACTCAACGAGGCCTTTGCCGCGCAAGGCCTGGCGGTGCTGCGCCTGCTCGGCCTGAAGGACGACGATGCCCGCGTGAACGCCTGGGGCGGTGCGATTGCCCTGGGCCACCCGCTGGGTGCCAGCGGTGCCCGCCTCGCCACCACCGCCATCAACCGCCTGCACACCACCGGTGGCCGCTACGCGCTGTGCACCATGTGCATTGGCGTGGGTCAGGGCATTGCGCTGGTGCTCGAGAAAGTCTGACCCGATGGGCCAGGGCGTTTGCCCATGGCCGTGGTGAATCGCCGTCCCTCAAGGAGCAGGGGCGGTACCCGGCCGGTGTTGACCGAGGACGCGGACCGCCGTCGCCAGGCTCGACGGGCGTGTGGATGTCGCCTCAGCCCACACAAAAGACACAGAGCTTGTGGCCTTCGGGGTCACGGAAGTAACCGCCATAGAAGCCTTCGCCGCGCGGCCCGACATCGCCTTCGTTCTGCCCGCCCAGCTCAAGCGCCTTGGCATGCACCTGATGGACCTGCGCCGGGGAATCGACCTTCAGGGCCACCATGGTGCCGTTCCCGATGGTTGGCTCCTGGCCGTCGAAGGGTTTGAGCAAGCCCAGCGACGGCCGGTCGGGCGACGTGCCCCAGGCAATGCCGCGCTCGAACTGCCACAGTCGCTGTCCGCCCAGCACGGCCATCAGCGGATCGTAGAAGGCAGCGGCCATCTCGGGGTCCTGGGTACCCAGTGTCACATAACCGATCATGCAGTTCTCCTTGTGTTGTGCAAGCTCAAGCGTACAGCAAGCGGTCAGCCCCGCATCAGGGCTTCGATGTCGTCGGCCTTCACCGGCACGCCCCGGGTGATCAGCTCGCAGCCCGTTTCGGTGACCACCGCGTCGTCTTCGATGCGGATGCCGATGTTCCAGAAATGCTCGGGCACGCCCTCGGCAGGGCTCACGTAGAGGCCGGGCTCGATGGTCAGCACCATGCCGGGCCGCAGGATGCGGCTGGGCCGGTCTTTGATGGTTTCGCCGCTCAGCGGGTCCTGGCGCTCGCTCAGTTCGCCGATCTGGGTGGGCTCCACATAGCTGCCCACGTCGTGCACGTCCAGCCCCAGCCAGTGGCCGGTGCGGTGCATGTAGAAGCGGAAATAGTGGCGATGGGCAATCACGTCGTCCAGGTGGCCCACATCGTTTTTGCTGAGCAACCCCAGGTCCAGCATCCCTTGCGCCAGCACCTTCACCGTGGCGTCGTGCGGGTCCACGAAGCGGTTGCCCGGTTGGGTGGCGGCCACGGCGGCGTCCTGGCTGGCCAGCACCAGGTCGTACAGGTCTCGCTGTGGTCCGGTGAATTTCCCGTTGGCCGGGAAGGTGCGGGTGATGTCGCTGGCGTAGCCGTCCAGCTCGCAGCCGGCATCGATCAGCACCAGTTCGCCATTGCGCACGGGGGCCGCGTCGGCGCGGTAGTGCAGCACGCAGGCGTTGGCCCCGGCGGCCACGATGCTGCCGTAAGCCGGGTACTGCGAGCCGTGCTGGCGGAATTCGTGCAGCAGCTCGGCGTCCAGGTGGTATTCGCGCAGGTCCTGCCCGGCGCGAAGCGTGGCCGCGCTGCGGCGCATGGCGCGGATGTGGGCCTGGGCGCTGATCTGCGCCGCGCGCTTCATCACACCGATTTCATGCGCGTCCTTGATCAGGCGCATCTCGTCCAGCGGTACGCACAGGTCGCGCTGGGCATCGGGGCACAGCGCCCCGTAGCGCACGCGGGCGCGCACCTTCTGCAGCCAGCCATCGACCCGGCCTTCCAGCCCGGCGTGAATGGCAAACGGGTACCACACGGTGCGGCGGTTTTCCAGCAGCTTGGGCAGGCGGGCGTCCAGCTCGTCCACCGAACAGGCCTCGTCCACCCCCAGCGCGCCGGGCGCGGCCTGCGGCCCCAGGCGGATGCCGTCCCAGATCTCGCGCTCCAGGTCCTTGGGTTGACAGAACAGGGTGGTGTGGCCTTCGGCGGTGATCACCAGCCAGGCGCGCGGCTCGGTGAAGCCGGTGAGGTAGTAGAAGTAGCTGTCGAAGCGGAACAGGTATTCGCTGTCGCGGTTGCGGGTGCGCTCGGGCGCGGTGGGCACGATGGCGATGCCCCCCGGACCCAGCTGGGCGGCCAGGCGGGCGCGGCGGTCGGCGTAGATGGCTTGGTGGGCAATGGCGGTCATGGGGGTAATGATACGGTTGTGCAGCGGATTGTTGTGCCTGCTGTGGTTATGACTGAGAAGCGCGCGTGACAGATGCGCCGGACTTGGCTACAATTGTGGTAAATCACGAAAGGATGACCATGAGCACGCTCTCTGTACGCATAGACGAAACGTTGGTCAACGCCGCGCGCGTGGCCGCGAAGGCGGAATTTCGCACCGTGCAGGGCCAGTTAGAGTACTGGGCCAAAGTGGGCCGCGCCGCGCTGGACAACCCCGATTTGCCTGTGTCGTTTGTGGCCGAAAGCCTCATGAGTATGGCCGAGCCGCGTGAAGACAGTACCCCCTTTGTGCCGCGCAGCCGATCAACTGGTGCCCGCAAAACATGACCTGGGAGGTACGACAAACACGCCGTTTTGCACGCACCTACAAGAAGCTCACCAGCGCCACTTTGCTGGCCGATACCGATGCGGCAGTACAAGCCGTGGCAGAGAACCCCGATTTGGGAGAGCGTAAAAAGGGCGATCTGGCCCAGTTGTGGGTACACAAGTTTCGCAGCCAAGGGCAGTTGTACGTGCTTGGGTACACCCGTGAAGACGAGGTGCGGCTGATCTACCTGGAAGCCCTTGGGCCTCACGAGAACTTCTACCGCGACTTGAAGCGGTAGTTTCAGTGCAACGCCGCGCTGACCGGCCCACTGGCGTTCAGCGCGGCCAGCCGCTCCGGCGTGCCCACGTCCACCCAGCGGTCGGGGTAGACCGACGCGCCCACCTGCCCGGCATCGATGGCGGCGCGCAGCATGGGGGCCAGTGGCGCTGAAACCCCCTCCGGGTTGCCTGCCGGAATGGGGCACCAGGGCTGCGCGAAAAACGCCTTCTTGTACAGCCCGATGGTGGAATAGGTGTGCTTGGGCGCGTCGGCCCCGTTGTGGGCCAGCAGGCGGCCACCCGGCAGCACGGCCACGCCAAAGTCGCCCTGGGGGTGGTGCTCGGGGTTGGGCACCAGCCAGATGTGCGCCAGCAGCGGGCTGCGCGCAAACGCGGCGCGCACCGCGTGGGAAAACGCAAACTCGGGCGCAAACACGTCACCGGCCAGCAGCCAGAACACGTCGTCCAGCAGGGGCAGCGCCCGCACAATGCCGCCCGCCGTTTCCAGCGCACCGCCAAAGTCCTGCCCCTCCATGGAGTAGTGCAGGGCCAGGGTGGGGGCCGGGCCGGTGCCCTCCCAGGCGGCGGCGCTGGGGGTGAAGTGCGGGCCCAACCGGGCGGGCAACTGCTCGCCCAGCCAAGCGGTGTTGATGCACACACTGCGCACGCCACCCCGGGCCAGGGCTTCCAGGTGCCACTGCGCCAGCGGCTTGCCCTGAACGGCCAGCAGCGGCTTGGGGGTGGTGTCGGTCAGCGGGCGCATGCGCTCGCCACGGCCTGCGGCCAG
>CAZEZY010000050.1:0-16065 GCA_964516635.1 uncultured Tepidimonas sp.
CGGTCAAGACCTCGATCAAGCGCCTGAAAGACATGCAGGCCCAGAAAGAAGCGGGCCTGGACAACATGTCCAAAAAAGAGCAGCTGATGTTTGCTCGCGAAATGGAAAAGCTCGAGAAAGACATCGGCGGCATTCAGAACATGAGCGCCCTGCCTGACGCCATTTTCGTGATCGACGTGGGCTACCACAAGATTGCCGTGTCCGAGGCCAAGAAGCTGGGTATTCCCCTGATCGGCGTGGTTGACACCAACCACAACCCTGAAGGCATCGACTACATCATTCCCGGTAACGATGACTCGGCCAAAGCCGTGGCCCTGTACGCCCGTGGCATCGCTGACGCCATCCTGGAAGGTCGCGCCAACGCCGTGAACAACGTGGTTCAGGCTGCGCAAGCCGGGAGCGCTGACGAATTCGTCGAGGTCAAGGACGCCGCCTGACCCAACCTGCCTGGCGCAAGAAGGGGCTATGGGCCCCTTTTTTCTCACCGGGCTTCATGAAAACTTCGCATTGCCGGGTTTCAATACCCTGACTGGAGAAAACAATGGCAGCAATCACCGCAAGCATGGTCGCCGAACTGCGCGCCAAAACCGACGCCCCCATGATGGAATGCAAGAAGGCCCTGACCGAAGCCGATGGCAACATGGACAAGGCTGAAGAGATTCTGCGCGTCAAGCTGGGCAACAAGGCTGGCAAGGCCGCCAGCCGCATCACGGCGGAAGGCGTGGTCGCTTCCTTCATCGAGGGCAACACGGGTGCTCTGTTGGAAGTCAACTGTGAAACCGACTTCGTGTCCAAGAACGACCTGTTCCTGGGCTTCTGCAACGCCGTGGCTCAGCTGGTTGTGAAGAACAACCCGGCCGACGTGGCCGCGCTGGCCGAACTGCCGCTGAGCATGGAAGGCTTTGGCCCGACCGTGGAAGAAGTGCGCAAGGGCCTGATCGGCAAAATTGGCGAGAACATGACCATCCGCCGCTTCAAGCGCTACAGTGGTGGTGGTCAACTGGCCGCTTACCTGCACGGTGTGCGCATTGGCGTGATGGTGGAGTTCGACGGCGATGCCTTGGCCGCCAAGGATTCGGCCATGCACATTGCTGCCATGAAGCCGGTCGCCTTGTCAGGCGCCGATGTGCCGGCCGATCTCATCGCCAAGGAGCGTTCCGTGGCTGAGCAGAAGGCTGCCGAATCCGGCAAGCCTGCCGACATCGTGGCCAAGATGGTGGAAGGTTCGGTGCAGAAGTACCTCAAGGAAGTGTCGCTGCTGGACCAGGTGTTCGTGAAAGCCGCCGACGGCAAGCAGACGGTGGGCGCCTACCTCAAGTCCACCAACACCACTGTCAAGGGTTTCACCATGTTCATCGTCGGTGAAGGCATTGAGAAAAAGGTGGAAGACTTTGCCGCCGAAGTGGCTGCTGCTCAGGCTGCTGCCCAGGGCGCTTGATTGACTGTCCCTGATGCAGCGCATTCCGTGCGCTGACTGAATGAAAATGATCCGGCCGGCTCCTCCAGGGAGTCGGCCGTTTTCACGCCAAACCCCTAGAATCAGGGCTTCTTCACTTACTGCTTTGCCCATGCCAGCTCACCAGCGAATTCTTCTGAAACTCTCCGGCGAAGCCCTGATGGGCGACGATGCCTTCGGGATCAACCGGGCCACCATCGTGCGCATCGTCGAGGAGGTGGCCGAGGTGACTCGTCTGGGGGTTCAGGTGGCAGTGGTGATCGGCGGCGGCAACATTTTTCGAGGCGTTGCGGGCGGTTCGGTTGGAATGGATCGTGCCACGGCCGATTACATGGGCATGCTGGCCACCGTGATGAACTCGCTTGCTCTGGGAGACGCGATGGAGAAGGCCGGGGTGACCGCCCGTGTGATGTCGGCCATTGCGATCGAACAGGTGGTAGAGCCCTACGTTCGCCCCAAAGCCTTGCAGTACCTGGAAGAGGGCAAGGTGGTGATCTTTGCCGCAGGAACGGGCAATCCATTTTTTACCACCGATACCGCTGCCGCGCTTCGTGGCGCAGAAATCGGTGCGGAAATCGTCCTGAAGGCCACCAAAGTGGATGGCGTTTATACCGCAGACCCCAAAAAAGATGCTTCGGCCACCCGCTATCAGACCATCAGTTTTGACGAAGCCATGGCCCGGCAGTTGCAAGTGATGGACGCCACCGCCTTTGCCTTGTGCCGGGACCAGAACCTGCCCGTCAAGGTTTTCAGCATTTTCAAGCCGGGTGCCTTGCGCCGTGTGGTCATGGGTGAAGACGAAGGCACACTGGTTCACGTATGAAGTGTGCTCGGTGTATGCTCAAGGGTTGTCTTCTGGTGCGGTGAAGCGCCATTCCTGAGGTGAGCCATGCAAATTCCCGAAATCAAGAAAAACGCCGAACACAAGATGAATGCCTCGCTGGAGGCCTTGAAAGCCAATCTCGCCAAGGTCCGTACCGGGCGTGCGAATCCGGCTTTGCTGGACACGGTGCATGTCGAGTACTACGGCTCCATGCTGCCGTTGTCGCAAGTGGCCAACCTGTCGTTGCTCGACGCGCGCACCATCGGAGTGGCACCCTGGGAAAAGGGCATGGGTGCCAAAATCGAGAAAGCCATCCGCGAGTCCGATCTGGGATTGAATCCGGCCTCTCAGGGGGACCTGATCCGTGTGCCGATTCCGGCCATGACCGAAGAACGCCGCAAGGAACTCACCAAGGTGGTCAAGGGTGAGGGCGAACAGGCCAAGATCGCGATCCGCAATCTGCGTCGTGATGCCAATGAACAGGCCAAGAAGCTGGTCAAGGACAAGCTGGCGTCGGAGGATGACGAGCGGCGTTGCCAGGAAGAGATCCAGAAGCTGACCGACCGCATGATCACGGAAGTCGACAAGGTGGTGGCTTCCAAAGAACAGGACATCATGGCCATCTGAGCCATCCCGTTCCCTTCATGCCTGATTCGAACACTGCTCCCGTTCCCCACCACGTGGCCATCGTGATGGATGGCAATGGTCGGTGGGCCAAGCAGCGATTCCTGCCCCGGCTGGCCGGGCATCGACAGGGCCTTGAGAAGCTCAGAGAGGTGGTTCGCTGGAGCATCGAGTCGGGCGTGCGTGTCCTCACCGTGTTTGCCTTTTCTTCCGAGAACTGGCGCCGCCCGGCCGATGAGGTCAGTGGTCTGATGGGGTTGCTGGCGCGGGCGCTGGACCGCGAGGTGCCTGACCTGCACGAAGCCGGCGTTCAGTTGCATTTTCCGGGTGACAAGTCCGGGCTGAGTCCCGTGCTTGTCAACCTGCTGGAGCAGGCCGAGATCCAGACCCGTGCCAACGACAGGCTGGTGCTCAACGTCTGTTTCAACTATGGCGGTCGGTGGGATATCGTGCAAGCCGCCCGACAACTGGCCGAACGCGGTGAACCGATCACCGAAAGCTCGATTTCTGCTGCATTGTCGCTCAGCCATGTACCTGATCCCGATCTGCTGATCCGAACGGGTGGCGAACACCGGGTCAGCAATTTCCTCATCTGGCAGATGGCCTACAGCGAATGGGTGTTTTCCGACGCCTTGTGGCCCGCTTTCGATCAAGAGGCTTTCGTTTCGGCGCTCCAGGCATACGCCAGGCGTGAGCGTCGATTTGGCCAGACTCCGGAGCAGGTGCGTCCCGTCGTGTCGGCTGACGCATAAGGGCTTTCATGCTGAAACAGCGAGTCATCACGGCGGTCATCCTGCTGGCCATCCTTTTGCCCGCGCTCTTTTATCCTTCACCTGAGCCATTTGCCGCCCTGACACTCGTACTGATTGTTGGCGCCGGATGGGAATGGGCACGATTGAACGGCTGTCAGGAAGGGGCGTCGCGTGCCGCTGGCTTGATGCTCGGGATGTGCCTGGCAGTCGTCTGGTGGATTTGGGGACTGGATGCCGACAGTCGCTGGCTCTGGCCGGTGGCCAGTCTGGTTTGGCTGATCGCCACGCCGTGGTTGCTGTATCGGGGTGTCGCTGGCTGGCCTGCCATCCCCAGGGGGGTGCGACTGACACTGGGCTGGTGTCTGATTGCCGTGGCGTGGTGGGCAATGGCACAGGCACGGGTCATCGGGGTGACCATGTTGCTCAGCATGCTGTTGCTGGTCTGGGTGGCCGATGTGGCGGCCTATTTTGGCGGCCGGGCTCTGGGCAAGCGCAAGCTCGCCCCCCAGATCAGTCCCGGCAAAAGCTGGGAAGGTGCCGTGAGTGGATGGATCGCCGTCAGCCTGCTCTCTCTGGGCTGGGTCTGGTGGATGCCTGAACCGCTGGGTCTGCAACTCTACGGCGTGCTGTGGTCCTGGGCCCATCCCTGGTGGGCGGTGGCTGCTTTGTGGTTATTGGTGGCCATGAGCGTGTCCGGTGACCTGGTGGAGTCCCTGGTCAAGCGCAGTGCTGGCATGAAGGACTCCAGTCAGTTGTTGCCAGGCCATGGGGGAGTGCTCGACCGTGTCGATGCCTTGCTCCCGGTATTGCCGCTGGCCATGTGGATGGTGACCTGGTGAAAGACATGAAAGCCTTGCGATGCAGCATCTGACGATTCTGGGAGCGACCGGTTCCATCGGCACCAGCACACTGGACGTGGTCAGGCGTCATCCTGGCCGATTTCAGGTCTTTGCCCTGACGGCTTCTCGGCAGGTCGATCTGCTTGCCCGCCAGTGTCACGAGTTCGGTGCCCGGTACGCCGTCATCGCGCCCACCCTTGTGTCCGAATTGAAACAAGCACTGGCCGTCCGAGGGGCCCTGACCACGGTGCTCTCGGGCCCTCAGGCCTTGTGTGATGTCGCTTCAGCACCCGAGGTCGATGTCGTGATGGCCGCCATTGTCGGCGCGGCGGGTTTGCCACCCTGTGTGGCGGCGGCGGCTTCCGGCAAAAAGCTGTTGCTGGCCAACAAGGAAGCCCTGGTGGTGGGTGGGGACTGGTTCATGCAGCAGGTGAGAAGCGGTGGCGCCACGCTTCTGCCCATCGACAGCGAGCACTCGGCGGTTTTTCAATCCTTGCCAGAGTCACCCGGCAGTTGGCCGGACAGGGTCGAGAAAATCATCCTGACGGCTTCAGGGGGGCCTTTCCGCGAACGTGATCCGGCAACCCTGGCCACTGTCACGCCCGATGAGGCCTGTGCCCATCCCAACTGGATCATGGGTCGGAAGATTTCCGTAGACTCCGCCACCATGATGAACAAGGCGCTCGAGGTGATCGAGGCCCACTACCTGTTTGGTCTGCCTCCGGACCGTATCGAGGTGGTGATTCATCCCCAGAGCGTGATCCATTCGATGGTGCAGTACCACGATGGCTCGGTGGTGGCTCAGCTGGGCACCCCCGACATGCGGGTGCCGATTGCCTATGGTCTCAGCTGGCCGGAGCGCATGATTTCGGGGGCTGAACCGCTGAATTTCGCCCGCATGGGCGCACTCACGTTCGAGCCACCCACCCCTGAACGCTTCCCCGGGCTCTATCTGGCTTGGGAGGCGCTTCGGTCGGCTCCCGGTACCACCACCGTGCTGAATGCGGCCAACGAGGTGGCGGTCGAGGCTTTTCTGGATCGGCGTCTGCGCTTCGATCGCATTCACGCGGTCAATCATGCAACTTTGTCATCGGTTCATTCATCGAACGCAGACTCCCTGGAAGATCTGCTCGATCTGGATGCCGAAGCCCGCCGAATGGCCCATCGACAGGTGGGCCTTTTTCACACAGCCACTTAGACCGCATGTTGACCGTTCTGGCGTTCATTGCCGCCCTTGCTCTCTTGATCGCCGTTCATGAGTACGGCCATTACCGCGTCGCGGTGGCTTGTGGTGTCAAGGTGCTGCGTTTCTCGATCGGTTTCGGTCGGCCACTGTGGCGCAAAGTGTCATCCGGCGGAACCGAGTTTGTCGTCGGCGCGTTGCCTTTGGGCGGTTATGTGCGGATGCTTGACGAACGCGAGGGCCCAGTGGATCCGTCTGAAAGGCACAGGGCCTTCAACACGCAATCGCTTCGTGCCCGGTCCGCCATCGTGGCGGCTGGCCCTGCCGCGAACCTGATCCTCGCCATTGTGCTGTATGCGCTCGTGTCATGGATGGGGGTGCAGGAGCCTCGACCCATCCTATCCCAGCCCGCATCGGGTTCGGTGGCTGCTGAAGCCGGGTTGTCCGGTGGCGATCTGGTGATCGGCACTCGACTGCCGGATGGGGGGATGCTGACTCTGCCATCCTTCGAAGCCCTCCGCTGGCAACTCACCCGTTCCGCACTGGATGGACGGGACATGGTGCTCGTGGTGACACGGGGGGCCGGCGAGCCCGATCGTGACGTGGTGCTGGGTCTTTCTGATCTGAATGTCCGTGATGCCGATGCCCGCCTCTTCGAGCGCATCGGGATCGTGGCGCCATGGTCGGCCGCGGTGGTGGGTGATCTGATCGCTGGCGGGCCAGCCGAGCAAGCAGGGCTTCGACCGGGTGACGAGGTGCTGCGGGTGGATGGTGTACCGGTCAGCGATGGGCAGCAATTGAGATCCCTCATCCGGTCGGCCGTTACTGCCAGCGGTGAGGCATCCCGTCAGCGTTGGCAGGTGAACCGCCAAGGTGTGCTGCTTGAGATCGAAGTCTCACCGCTTGCGGAGCGTGCCGGAGACGCCTGGGTGGGACGGGTGGGCGCGTACATCGGCGCACCGCCGGAAATGGTCACGATCACTTCGGGACCGCTGGATGGACTCTGGCATGGCGTGGTCAGGACCTGGGAGGTGTCGGCTCTGTCACTCAAGATGTTCTATCGCATGCTGACCGGCGAGGCCTCGCTGAAGAACCTGAGCGGCCCGTTGACGATCGCAGACTATGCCGGGAAGTCGGCCAGTCATGGCCTGACGTCCTATCTGCTGTTTCTGGCGCTGATCAGCGTCAGTCTGGGGGTGCTGAATCTGCTTCCGCTCCCGGTTCTGGACGGTGGACACCTGATGTATTATCTGTGGGAGGCTGTGACCGGCCGTCCTGTTTCCGATCTCTGGATGGAATGGCTCCAGCGCGGTGGCGTGGTGCTGCTGCTGGGGCTGATGTCACTCGCCATTTTCAATGATGTTGCCCGCCTGCTGGGCTGAAACCGGTATTCATGAAACACAAGCCATCCCGCTTGCGAGGCATTGCCTGGAGCGCCCTGTTGTCAACTCTGGTGGCGGCATTGCCGGCCTGGGCCGTCGATCCCTTCACCTTGCGCGACATCCGTGTCGAGGGCTTGCAGCGGGTCGAGCCTGGTACCATTTTTGCCTCACTGCCTTTCCGGGTTGGCGATACCTACTCCGATGATCAGGGGTCGGCCGCCATCCGGGCGTTGTTTGGCCTGGGTCTGTTTTCCGATGTCCGGCTTCAAGTGGACGGAAACGTGCTCGTGGTCATCGTCGAGGAACGCCCGACGGTGGCCGATGTCACCTTTTCTGGTGTGCGTGAATTTGACAACGAGGTATTGCGCCGCGCTCTGCGCGATGTGGGCCTGACCGAAGGCCGACCTTTCGACCGTGCGCTGGCGGACCGAGCCGAGCAGGAACTCAAACGGCAGTATCTGAACCGCAGCATGTATGCGGCAGCCATCACCACCACGGTCACACCCATCGAGCGCAACCGGGTGAACATCAATTTCAGCGTCAGTGAAGGCGATGTCTCCAAGATTCGCGACATTCGCATCGTGGGCAATGAGGCGTTCAGCGATGCCACCCTGCGCGGCCTGTTTGACCTGAACACGGGTGGCTGGCTCAGCTGGTACACCAAATCTGACCGTTATTCCCGCGCCAAGCTCAATGCAGACCTCGAAACGCTGCGGTCCTACTACCTGACCCGAGGTTTTCTGGAGTTTTCCATCGATTCCACCCAGGTGGCGATCACCCCCGGCAAGGAGGAGATGTCGATCGCCATCAACATCACCGAAGGCAAACGTTACGTGGTGTCGGGCGTGCGGCTGGAAGGGGATTACATCGGGCGGGAAGCGGAATTCCAGTCCTTGATCCGGATCCGGCCCGGTCAGGCTTACAACGCCGAGGACGTGTCAGAAACCACACGGGCTTTTTCTGACTATTTCGGCGCCTTCGGTTTTGCGTTTGCCCGGGTCGAGGCCGTCCCGGAGATCGATCGCGACAACGCCCGGGTGGCCATGGTGCTGAGGGCTCAACCGTCCCGGCGGGCTTATGTCCGTCGCATCAACGTCGAAGGCAACAATCGCACCCGCGACGAGGTCATCCGGCGGGAATTCCGGCAACTTGAAGCGGCCTGGTACGACAGCGATCGCATCCGGCTGTCTCGCGACCGGGTGGACCGCCTCGGCTTTTTCACCCAGGTATCCATTGACACGCGCGAAGTGCCCGACGTACCCGATCAGGTGGATCTTGTGGTGACCGTGGAGGAAAAGCCCACCGGCAACCTGTCGATCGGTGCCGGTTACTCACAAGCCGAAAAACTGTCGCTCGTGGCGGGTATCCAGCAGGAGAACGTGTTTGGGAGCGGCAACTATCTTGGTTTGAACCTGAATACCAGCAAGTTCAACAGGCTGCTGGTCCTGAGTACGGTGAACCCTTACTTTACGGCTGATGGAATCTCCCGTTCCTTTGACCTCTATTACAGGACCACGCGACCCCTGTCGGAGCAAGAAAGTGATTACCGTCTGGTCACTCCGGGAGCCAGTATCCGGTTTGGTGTTCCTTTTACCGAGACCGATACCGTCTTCTTTGGCGCAGGTATTGAGCAGACAAAGATTGAGCCTGGAAACGGTTTGCCTCTCGCCTATCAGCAATTCATTGCTGATTTTGGGCAGTCGGCTACCTCGATCCCTTTAACCATCGGTTGGGCAAGAGATACGCGCGACAGTGCACTGGTCCCGACTCAGGGTCGACTGATGCGTTTCAACGGGGAGTTGGGTGTCGCGGGTGACACCCGCTATACCAAGCTCAGCGGCCAGTTCCAGCAGTACATTCCGCTTTCGAAGCAGTACACACTGGCCTTCAACGCCGAAGCGGGTTGGGGCAAGGGCCTGGGCGGCAAGCCGTTCCCGCTGTTCAAGAACTTCTTTGGTGGAGGCCTCGGCTCTGTTCGAGGCTTCGAGCAAGGAACGCTCGGTGGCATCAGTGGGCTGGTCAATAATGCAACTTCGATCTCCTACATCGGTGGCTCCCGGATGGTGCTGCTGAACACCGAAATCATCACCCCTTTCCCTGGCGCTGGCAACGACAGAACCCTGCGCATGTTTGGCTTCTTTGACCTCGGTAATGTGTCGGACGATTTTCGCAAGACAACCAAGCTCTCCGATTTGCGCGCTTCGGCTGGTATCGGGATCAGCTGGATCTCGCCGGTGGGTCCGCTTAGAATCGCCTATGCCCGTCCCGTTCGCAAGTTCGCGAACGACAAACCCCAAAGCATTCAATTCCAGATTGGAACCTCATTCTGATGAAATCGATTTCTCGTGATGTGTTTCGCCGTGGTCTGACGGTACTCGTTCTTGGTATGGCCGCTGCAACCGCATATGCCCAGGACTTCAAGTTTGGTTATGTCAATGTTGATCGAATCATCCGTGATTCCGCAGCGGCCAAGGCTTCAACGGCCAAGTTAGAACAAGAGTTCTCTCGCCGAGAGCGTGAGATTGAAAATCTCCGTACTCAGCTGCGAACGGCTTCCGAAAAGTTCGAACGTGAAAGCCCGACGTTGTCCGAAACCCAGCGGACCACCCGTCAGCGCCAGCTGGTCGATCTGGATCGCGATTTCCAGCGTCGCAGCCGTGAATTTCAGGAAGATCTGAATCTCCGAAAGAATGAGGAACTCCAGCAGGTGCTTGAGCGGGCCAACCGCGTGATCCGGCAGATTGCCGAGGCTGAGAAATACGACCTGATCATTCAAGAGATGGTTTACATCAATCCCAAGCACGACATCACCGAAAGAGTGATCAATGGCTTGAACAATGCCCGCTGAGGCGTGGCGTCCAGTGTGACGGCAACGCTTGCTGACATCCACGCCGCCCTGGGCGGCGTTTTGCATGGTGACCCAGACAGGTTGGTCCACCAGATAGCCTCGCTCGAAGCTGCAGGCCCGGATGACTTGTCCTTTGTCGCGCATGCCCGTTATGCCGCGCAACTGACAACCACCCGTGCGGGCGCCCTGATTGTTCCATCCGGATTGGTGGATCAAGCCCTTGCACGGGGGGCGTGTCTTGAAACGCCCGATCCGTATCACTACTTTGCACGTCTCACCCAGTGGTGGCGGGCCCGACAAATCGCGGATGATGGCGAAGACACACCTGAGATTCACCCCACGGCTTATGTGCATCCGTCGGCCATGGTGTCGGAGGGCGTCAGTCTGGGCCCGTTTGCCGTGATCGAGGCGGGTGCCATCGTGCAACCCCTTGCCCGAATCGGTGCCCACAGCGTGGTCGAGCGAAACGCTCGGGTGGGTGCCGGTTGCCGTGTCGCTCCACGGGTGGTTCTGGGAAGAGGCTGTTCGATCGGTGACCGGTGTGTGGTGCATGCTGGCGTGGTGATCGGTGCCGATGGTTTCGGTTTTGCCCCCCATCAGGGTCAGTGGGTCAAGATCGAACAGTTGGGTGCCGTTCGCATCGGCAACGATGTGGAGATCGGCGCCAACACCTGCATCGACCGTGGCGCCCTGGAAGACACCGTGATCGAGGACGGTGTCAAACTCGACAACCTCATCCAGATCGGTCACAACGTGCACATTGGTCGTCACACCGCGATGGCCGGTTGTGTGGGGATCGCGGGCAGTGCGCGAATTGGTGCCCACTGCACGGTGGGGGGCGGTGCGGTGGTGCTGGGGCATCTGACCCTGGCCGATCATGTTCACATCTCGGCTGCATCGGTGGTCATGCGGTCCATTGTTCAGCCAGGCCAGTACAGCGGTGTCTTCCCCATCGACGACAATAAGAACTGGGAAAAAAATGCCGCCACCTTGCGGCAGCTTTACCGATTGCGCGAACGCATCAAAGCCTTGGAACAACGATCATGATGGACATTCACCAGATATTGAAACAACTGCCTCACCGTTATCCGATCCTGCTGGTGGATCGGGTGCTGTCGGTCGAGAAAGGCAAGTCCATCCGGTCGCTCAAGAACGTGACCATCAACGAGCCCCAGTTCAATGGCCATTTTCCGCATCGCCCGGTGTTTCCTGGGGTTTACATGCTGGAAGCCATGGCCCAGACGGCTGCGCTGCTGGCCTTCGACACCCTGGGCGTGACGCCCGACGAGAAGACCGTCTACTATTTTGCCGGTATCGATGGCGCGCGTTTCAAACGGCCTGTCGAGCCCGGCGATCAGCTGATCATGGACGTCAGCCTGGAGCGCATGAAGGCCGGCATCTTCAAGTTCAAGGGCATCGCCCGTGTGGGTGAAGAAGTGGCCTGTGAAGCCGAACTGATGTGCACCATGCGCACCATCGCCTGAGGCGCAGGCATGGCAGCCATTCATTCCACCGCTCTGGTGGACCCGAAAGCCGAACTGGACACGACTGTCAGTGTCGGCCCTTACACCGTGATCGGTCCACACGTGAAAGTGGGGGCGGGCACGCGCATCGGACCGCACTGCGTGATCGAGGGTCACACCACGCTAGGCACTGACAACCGCATTTACCAGTTCGTTTCGCTGGGTGCCGATAACCAGGACAAGAAATACGCCGGCGAACCCTGTGAGCTCATCATCGGTGACCGCAACACCATTCGCGAGTTCAGCACCTATCACATCGGCACGGTCCAGGGGGGTGGCGTCACCCGTCTGGGCAACGACAACTGGATGATGGCCTACACCCACCTGGCCCACGACTGCCTGGTGGGCAACCACACCATTTTTGCCAACAACGCCCAACTGGCTGGACATGTCGAGGTGGGTGACTGGGTGATCCTGGGCGGGTTTACCGTGGTTCACCAGTTTGTTCGGATTGGTGCACACGCCATGACGGCCATGTGCTCCTTGCTGTTTGCCGATGTTCCCCCGTTCGTGATGGCCCAGGGTCAGCCGGCCGGCGCCCGTTCGATGAATTACGAGGGCTTGCGTCGTCGTGGATTTGGTGCTGAGCGCATCTCGGCGGTCAAAGCCATGCACAAGGCCTTGTACCGCGACAACCTCACCCTGGATCAGGCCTCTCAGCGCATTGCGGAACTGCCAGCCCGCCATCCTGAGGCCGAAGGAGACGTCGCCATGATGCTGGCTTTTCTGCAGGGCCTGTCCACCGAACGGGGCATTGTGCGTTGAATCCAGGCACTGCCTCCTGTGAGGTGGCCATGGTGGCGGGAGAAACCTCCGGCGACCTGTTGGCAGCCCAGTTGCTGAGCGGCATCCATGAGCGATGGCCCGAATGGCGAGTGGCCGGTATTGGGGGTCCCCAGATGCAGGCACAGGGTTTTGAGGCCTGGTGGCCCAGCGAACAACTCGCGGTCCGGGGTTACATCGAGGTCTTGTGGCACTACCGCGAGATTGTGGGTATCCGCCGACGGTTGCGCGAACGCCTGCTGGCCCATCCTCCTCGACTGTTCGTGGGGGTGGATGCACCCGATTTCAACCTTGATCTGGAAGGCGATTTGCGCGCTGCCGGTGTGAAAACGGTGCATCTGGTGGCGCCTGCCGTCTGGGCATGGCGACCTGAGCGCATCGAGATCATCCGACGCCATGTGGACCATCTGCTGTGCATCTTCCCTTTTGAACCTGACATCTTCCGTCAGAGTGGTATCGAGGCGACCTATGTCGGACACCCGCTGGCCCCCCTGATTCCCCTGTCGCCTGACCGCCAGGCGGCACGGCAGAAGCTGGGGAGGCCGCCTGGCGAGCCGCTGGTGGCCCTCCTGCCTGGCAGCCGGCGGGCCGAGATCGAGCACCTGCTTCCCCGCTTCCTGAAAGCGGCGAAACGGATGCGACAGGCGATGCCTGAGGTCGGATTCATTCTCCCAGCGGTTCCGGCCTTGCTCACGCGTATCGAATCCCTGGTGGCTTCGGCAGGGATGCAGGATGTGGTTCAGGTGATTCGAGGCGATTCGCACACGGCACTGGCTGCATGCAATGTGACGCTGATTGCCAGCGGCACGGCCACTCTGGAGGCCGCGTTACACAAACGTCCCATGGTGATCGCCTACCACATGAACGCCTTGTCTTGGATGCTGCATCAGCGCAAGCGGTTGCAGCCCTGGGTGGGCTTGCCCAATATCCTGGCGGGGGAGTTTGTGGTGCCTGAATTCCTGCAGGAAGCCGCCACACCGGATGCGCTGGCCCAGGCGACACTGGCCTGGCTGGCCAGGGATCCGGACACGCGGGAACGGGTCGAGCGTCTGACCCTGCGCTTCACCCGCATGCACCAGGAACTGACCCAGAACACTTCGGAGTTGGCCATCGATGCGATCGCGAAAGTCCTGGCCTGAGCCCCTGGCCGTTCAGCAATCGTTTGTGTGGGGAGACCCCGGCCTGGTGGCCGGCGTGGACGAGGCTGGGCGTGGGCCATTGGCTGGTCCTGTCGTGGCGGCTGCAGTCATTCTGGATGAATCTCACCCGATCGAGGGGCTGGCCGACTCCAAGAAACTCACGCCCGCCCGCCGGGAGCGTCTTCATGACGAGATTCGAGCGCACGCCTTGTGCTGTTCGGTGGCGATGGCGACGGTGGAGGAAATTGACCGCCTGAACATCCTGCAGGCGACCTTGCTGGCCATGCGCCGGGCAGTGGAGGGTTTGCGATTGAAGCCACATCTGGTGCTGGTGGATGGCAACCGACTGCCCGTTCTGGGCATCAGGGCCGAAGCGGTGGTTCGGGGAGATGAGAGGGTGAAGGCCATCTCGGCTGCATCCATACTGGCCAAGGTGACCCGTGACCGTGGCTTGGCTGAGTTGCATCAACAATACCCGGTTTATGGCTTTGACCAGCACAAGGGCTATGGCACGGCCGTCCATCTGGAGGCTTTGCGCGCTCATGGTCCATGCCCGGCGCACCGTCGGAGTTTTGCCCCGGTGGCGCAAGCGGGCTGTGTGTCCGCTAACCGGTCAGTTGGCGCTGTGATGTCGAACAAGGGCGCATGATGTTGGACATCCTCACCTCCAGGGACAACCCCTTGGTCAAACAGTGTCGTTCTCTGGCTCAGGACCCGTCGTCCTACCGGAAGCTGGGGCAGGTCTGGCTTGAGGGTGACCATCTGGTTCGCGCCTTGCTTGCCAGAGGACGCTCGCCCTCGACGGTGGTCATGGCTGAGAGTCGTCAGCATCTCATGGGCGAGTGGGACCTGCCGGTAGAGGTTCGGCGGGTGGTGGTGGCCGATCGGTTGATGGCCTGGATCAGCGGTCTGGAGTCTCCGCCCCCGGTGGCTTGTCTCTATCGCTTGCCTGTGTCGACTGGCTTGCAGCCAAATGAACCCACGGTGATTCTGGATCGATTGCAGGACCCAGGAAACGTGGGCTCCATCCTGCGAAGTGCCGCTGCCTTCGGCTTTCGCCAGATCCTCGCCATTCGAGGGACATCAGCGCTCTGGTCGCCCAAAGTGATGCGAGCCGGTATGGGGGCGCACTTTGCCCTGCACCTGGTGGAAGGGCTTGAAGTGGCCGATCTGTCGGCCCTGGCGGTGCCGCTGATTGCCACCAGTTCGCATCTGGGTGACGATCTCCATCAGGCGGGTCTGCCCTGGCCTTGCGCCTGGATGATGGGACATGAAGGGCAGGGCGTGTCGGACCGTTTGCTGGCACTGGCGGCCCACCATGTCCGTATTCCCCAGCCAGGCGGCGAGGAGTCCCTCAATGTGGCTGCCGCTGCCGCCATCTGTCTGTATACATCTGCCGTGGCCCAGGCCAGCGGTCGGTTATAATCAGCAGGTTTAGCCTAACCCCACGCATCTGTCGTCGGCAGCGTCCGGCCTCCCCCTGAAATTCATCCAATTTCCCGGCGGGCACAGGTGCGTCCATAACTGGAGTGTTCCGTGTTTCCCGTCCCAGCAAAAGCCATTCTCGCTCTCGCAGACGGCACGGTCTTTACCGGTGTGTCCATCGGTGCCACGGGCCAGACCGTTGGCGAGGTGGTCTTCAACACCGCCATCACCGGTTACCAGGAAATCCTCACCGACCCGAGCTACCGCCAGCAGATCGTCACCCTGACGTACCCGCACATCGGCAACTACGGCATCAACGAGGAAGACGTGGAGGCCGATGCCGTCCACGCTGCCGGCCTGATCATCAAAGACCTGCCCCTGCTCGCTTCCAACTTCCGTTCACAGCTCACATTGAGCGATTACCTCAAGCGGGAAGGCACGGTGGCCATCGCTGGGATTGACACCCGCAAGCTCACTCGCATCCTGCGTGAAAAAGGTTCCCAGAACGGTGCCATCATCGGTTTGCCTGAAGGCGTTGCCGTGACCGATGCGCTCAAGGCCCAGGCCGTGGCTGCGGCACAGGCCGCGCCGAACATGGCCGGCCAAGATCTGGCGAAAGTGGTCAGCACCCAGCAACCCTACGTCTGGACCCAGACCGAATGGCAACTGGCCCGTGCCGATGGCACCCCCGGCTATGGTGAGCAGACCGCGCCGCGCTTTCACGTGGTGGCCTACGACTTTGGCGTGAAAAAGAACATCCTGCGCATGCTGGCCGAGCGCGGCTGCCAGGTGACAGTGGTGCCGGCGCAAACGCCCGCCGCCGAAGTCCTCAAGCACAACCCCGACGGCATTTTCCTGTCCAACGGCCCGGGCGACCCACAGCCCTGCGACTACGCGATTGCTGCCGCCCAAGCGCTGATCGAAACCGGCAAGCCGGTGTTCGGCATCTGCCTGGGGCACCAGATCATGGCCCTGGCCAGCGGCGCCAAAACCTTCAAGATGCCGCACGGCCACCACGGTGCCAACCACCCGGTCAAGGACCTGGACAATGGCCGCGTCAGCATCACCAGCCAGAACCACGGCTTCGCGGTCGACATGGATTCCCTGCCCGCCAATGTTCGCGCCACCCATGTGAGCCTGTTTGACGGGACCCTGCAAGGCCTGGAGCGCACTGACAAGCCGGCCTTCTGCTTCCAGGGCCACCCGGAAGCCTCGCCCGGGCCGCACGACATCGCCTACCTGTTCGACCGTTTCATCGCCTTGATGGAGCACAGTTGATGAGCCCCCA
>CAZEZY010000051.1:0-15969 GCA_964516635.1 uncultured Tepidimonas sp.
CACACCCGCATGGCGGTGCAGCACCGCCAGCAGCATGGCCAGGCGGTCGCGGTCCAGGCCCACGCTCAAGCGGCGTGGGCTGGGGCCGCCGCTGTCCACCAGCGCCTGAATCTCCACCAGCATCGGCCTCGTGCCCTCCAGCGCCACCAGCACGCAACTGCCAGGCACAGGTGCCGAATGCTGTGACAGGAAAATCGCACTCGGGTTGCTCACGCCCTTGAGGCCTTTTTCGGTCATGGCGAACACGCCGATCTCGTTCACGGCGCCAAAGCGGTTCTTGATGGCACGGATCAGCCGGTAACTGCTGTGGGTGTCGCCTTCGAAGTAAAGCACCGTGTCCACCATATGTTCCAGCACGCGCGGGCCCGCGAGCGCGCCTTCCTTCGTCACATGGCCCACCAGCACAACGGCCACACCGCTGGCCTTGGCGGCGCGCGTCAGGTGGGCGGCGCATTCCCGCACCTGTGCCACCGAGCCAGGCGCAGAGCTCAACTGGTCGGAATACAGCGTCTGGATCGAGTCGATGACAGCAATGGCTGGTTGCTTCGCATCCAGCGTGGCCAGGATTTTTTCGAGCTGGATTTCGGCCATCACCTTCACCTGGCTTTGCGCCAGCCCCAGCCGGCGCGAGCGCAGCGCCACCTGTGCCCCGCTTTCCTCGCCCGTCACATACAGCGTGTCCAGCCCGGCGCGCTGCAGCGCGTCCAGCGCCTGAAGCAGCAGGGTGGATTTGCCGATGCCCGGATCGCCACCCATCAGCACCACGCCCCCTTCCACCACGCCCCCGCCCAGCACCCGGTCCAGCTCGCCCAGGCCGGTGGGCGTTCGCGCCACGTCGGCGGCCTCGATCTCGCTCAGCACGGTGAGTTCGGCGGTCGGCGCCAAGCCCTTGGCGCTCGCGCTCAGGCGGTTCTTGCTGGCCGCAGGCGCTTCGGCCACGGTTTCCACCAGACTGTTCCAGGCGTTGCAATGCGGGCATTTGCCGAGCCAGCGTGGGGTGGTGCCGCCGCATTCGTTGCAGGCATACAGGGTTTTGTCTTTGGCCATGGATCGGACTGTACCAGCGGCTGGATGGGGCAACCGGCATTCAGATCAGTTGCAAGTGAGCGATCACTTCGTCTATGTGATCGTCAAAATCGCTCAGGGCATGGTCGCTGCCTTGCAGCAGCTTCAGGTGGATGCCAGGGTAGCGGCTGACCATTTCTCGCCAGTCCAGCACCTCGTCGCCTTTGGCGATCACGGCGAATACCCGTTCGGGGTGGGGCAGGGCCCCGCAGGCCAGGCCCCGCAGTTCATCGACATAGGCGGGCTGGAAGAAGAAGTGCTCTTCGGGGTTGTGCCAGGAGGTCTGTTCGCCGAGGTATTGGGACAAGTCCCGTGCCGGCTCAATCGCCGGGTTGAGCAGCACCGCCCGACACCCCGTGTCGACGGCCAATCGGGTCGCATAAAACCCCCCTAACGAAGAGCCCACCACCGCCATCCGATCGCGTGGCCATGTCTTCGTCCCTTCGCAGATCCAGGCATAAGCCTCTTGCGGAGACGGTGGCAGTTGAGGGCACCACCAGGTCACGTCAGGATGAACTTGCTGGATGCGCTCGGTCATCTTCATGGCCTTCATGGATCGAGGTGACGAGCGAAAACCGTGCAGGTAAAGCACATGCGAGGTTCGAGGAAGCGTCGTGTCAGCCATTGGCCAAGGATAATGCACGTCCATGGCCGTTGTGATCGAAAAACCACCTCTCTGGCGCCGCGTTTTACCGGTGGTCCAGGGCTTTGACGGACCGCTTCTGCTCATCGTCCTGCTGATGGGTGGCCTGGGCCTGGTGGTCATGTATTCGGTGGCTCATGAACTACCGGGTCGTTTCCAGTTGCATGCGCGCAACATGCTGATTGCAGCGGGTGTGATGTTCCTGATGGCGCAGATTCCTCCGCAGAGGCTCATGGCGTTCGCCGTTCCCCTGTACGTGGTGGGGGTGGCTTTGCTGGTGGCGGTGGCCCTGTTCGGGCTCACCAAGAAGGGCTCGCAACGATGGGTGAATGTGGGTATCGTCATTCAGCCCAGCGAAATCATGAAGATCGCCATGCCGCTGATGCTGGCCTGGTGGTTCCAGAAGCGCGAAGGTCAGTTGCGTGGACTGGATTTCTTGGTGGCCGGGCTGATTCTGGCTGTGCCGTCTTTTCTGATCCTGCGCCAGCCGGATCTGGGCACCAGCCTGCTGGTGGCCGCCTCCGGTCTGTTTGTCATCTTCTTTGCCGGGTTGAGCTGGAAACTGATCATCCCACCGGTCTTGCTGGGCGTGGTGGGCATCATCACGCTGATCGTGATGGAGCCACAGTGGTGTGCGCCGGGGGTGGACTGGCACATCCTGCACGAATACCAGCGCCAGCGCGTCTGTACCTTGCTGGACCCGATGAAAGACCCGCTGGGCAAGGGCTTCCACATCATTCAGGGAATGATCGCCATCGGTTCGGGTGGTCTGCTGGGTAAAGGGTTTCTTCAGGGCACCCAGACCCACCTGGATTTTGTGCCCGAGCGCACGACCGACTTCATCTTTGCCGCCTTTGCCGAAGAATTCGGCTTCATCGGTGTGCTGGTGCTGCTTGCCGCCTTTTTTGTCCTGATCTGGCGTGGCCTGAAAATCGCGGTTGAGGCCTCCACGCTGTTCTCCCGTCTGCTGGCTGGCGCACTCACGCTCATCTACTTCGTCTATGCCTTTGTGAACATGGGCATGGTCAGCGGCATTCTCCCGGTGGTGGGCGTGCCACTGCCGTTCCTGAGCTATGGCGGGACGGCCATGGTCACGCTCGGGGCCAGTCTGGGTATCCTCATGTCGATTGCCCGATCGAAGCGGCTGGTGCAGACCTGAGGGCAACTTCCTACAATGCAGGCATGATTGCTCGCGAACCCACCCTGGCCCGACTGGCCACTGCCCACGACCTGCTGCTGGCGCCCTATGGCCTGGACGAAACCCATCTGCGCCGCGCGCTGGGCGAAATCCTCGTCCCTGGCGTGGACGACGCCGACCTCTACTTTCAGTACACCCGCTCAGAAGGCTGGAGCCTGGAAGAGGGCATCGTCAAGACCGGCAGCTTCAGCATCGACCAGGGTGTGGGCGTGCGGGCCGTGAGCGGCGAGAAAACCGCCTTCGCCTACTCCGACGACCTGTCCTGGGCGGCCCTGCAGGACGCCGCCCACAGCGTGCGCGCCATTGGTGCCCAGGGTCAGAACCGCCAGGTGAAAGTGGGCGCCCGCAAGGTGGCGAAATCGCGCGAGCTGTACACGGCTCACGACCCGATTGCCACGCTCGACAGCACGGCCAAGGTCTTACTGCTCGAGAAGGTGGAGCGGCTGGCCAAGGCGAAAGACCCGCGCGTGGTGCAGGTGATGGCGGGGCTGGCGGGTGAATACGACGTGGTGCTGGTGGCGCGGGCCGACGGCACGCTGGCGGCCGACGTTCGTCCGCTGGTGCGCCTGTCGGTCACGGTGATTGCCGAACACAACGGCCGACGCGAAATCGGCTCGTCGGGCGGGGGTGGCCGTTTCGGGCTGGACCGTTTTGACGAAGCCCTGATCGGCCATTACGTGGACGAAGCGGTGCAGGCTGCGCTCACCAACCTGGAAAGCCGCCCCGCACCGGCCGGTGAAATGACGGTGGTGCTTGGCCCCGGCTGGCCCGGCGTGCTGCTGCACGAGGCGGTGGGTCACGGCCTGGAAGGTGATTTCAACCGCAAGGGCAGCAGCGCCTTCACCGGCATGATCGGCAAACGCGTGGCCGCCAAGGGCGTGACCGTGCTGGACGATGGCACCATGACCGACCGGCGTGGCTCCCTCAACGTGGACGACGAGGGCTGTGCCAGCCAGAAGAACGTGCTGATCGAAGACGGCATTCTGCAAGGTTACATCCAGGACAGCCTGAACGCCCGGCTGATGGGTGTCAAGCCCACCGGCAATGGCCGCCGCGAAAGCTACGCCCATCTGCCCATGCCACGCATGACCAACACCTACATGCTGGGCGGTGACAAGGACCCCAAGGAAATCGTCGCCAGCATCAAGAAAGGCCTGTACGCCACCAACTTCGGTGGCGGGCAGGTGGACATCACCAGTGGAAAATTCGTGTTCAGCGCCAGCCAGGCCTGGTGGGTGGAAGATGGCAAGCTGCAGTACCCGGTCAAGGGCGCCACCATCATTGGCAGCGGCCCCGAATCCCTCAAAAAGATCCGCATGATCGGCAACGACCTGGCGCTGGACAGCGGTGTCGGCACCTGCGGCAAGGAAGGCCAGAGCGTGCCGGTGGGCGTCGGTCAGCCCACCTTGCGCATCGACGGCCTGACCGTGGGCGGCACGGCCTGATGGGCATGCACCGTGGCAAAAAACCGACACCGCGGCCGGGGTTGTCAAGAAGCGGTCAAGTGGTTTGTGGTACATTGAAATCCATGAAAGCAAGTCGCTTTTACTTTGGCTATTTTTGGATCTCAAGCGTCACCGACGGAAGAGAGAGCTGAATCTGGCCCGAACAAACGCCAAGCCTCAATGAAACCGTCGGTCCCACCGGCGGTTTTTTTTTACCCCTTTCAGTCACACCCCCACACCTGCAGGAGTTCACGATGAGCAAAGCCGCCACCGCTGCCACCGACGTCTGGTATGCGCACCCCGCCGACCGCACCAGCCAGACCGACGACCAACGCATCGAGGACATCACCGTGCTCCCTCCGCCCGAACACCTGATCCGCTTCTTCCCCATCCGCGGCACTGCGGTGGAGCAACTCATCGGCGACACCCGAAAGACCATACACCACATCCTGCATGGCAAGGATGACCGACTGCTGGTGGTGATCGGGCCCTGTTCCATTCACGACCCGGCCGCCGCCATGGAGTACGCTCGCCGTCTGAAGGAACTGCGCGACCAGCACAAGGATTCACTGGAAATCGTGATGCGCGTGTACTTCGAGAAGCCGCGCACCACCGTGGGCTGGAAGGGCCTGATCAACGATCCCTACCTCGACGGCAGCTTCCGAATTGACGAAGGCCTTCGGATCGCCCGCCAGTTGCTGATCGAGATCAACCGCCTGGGCCTGCCGGCCGGCAGCGAGTTCCTCGACGTGATCAGTCCACAGTACATCGGTGACCTGATCAGCTGGGGCGCCATCGGTGCGCGCACCACCGAAAGCCAGGTCCACCGCGAACTGGCCTCGGGCCTGAGCGCCCCCATCGGCTTCAAGAACGGGACCGACGGCAACATCCGCATTGCCACCGACGCCATCCAGGCCGCCAGCCGTGGCCACCACTTCCTGTCGGTGCACAAGAACGGCCAGGTGGCGATTGTGCAGACCAAGGGCAACCCCGATTGCCACGTGATCCTTCGTGGTGGCAAGGCCCCCAACTACGATGCCGAAAGCGTTGCGAACGCCTGTGCCGATCTGGAAGCGGCCAAACTGCCCGCCACCCTGATGGTGGACTGCAGCCACGCCAACAGCAGCAAACAGCACCAGAAGCAGATGGACGTGGCGGCCGACATTGCCGCCCAGATCGCCGGCGGTTCGCGCCAGGTGTTCGGTGTGATGGTGGAAAGCCACCTGAAGGCCGGTGCGCAGAAGTTCAACCCCGGCAAGGATGACGTGAACGCACTCGAATATGGCCAGAGCATCACCGACGCCTGTATCGACTGGGACCATTCCGTCCAGCTGCTGCAGAATCTGGCTCAGGCGGTCCAGACCCGCCGTGCCCAGGCACGCAAGGCCTGATTCCGGTGGGTTGATGGGTGGCCGGCTCAACGGCACAATCGGGGCTGCCCATCCGAGTATTCACCTTCACAGGAGCCCCGATCCATGCGCAGCCAAGTCATCGTCAGCTGGGGAGACGCCAAGCGTTACACCTTCGATCTGGAGGAGGTGCAGCCCATGCCACACGAAATGGCGCGCACGTGGCTGGACCAGCAATTCAACGACCTGGGTTGCGAACCGCTCCGCCTGACGGGCAAGGTGCTGCTGGCCGACAAGGTGGTGGCCATTGCCCAGGCGGTGGGAGAAAGCCGTTTCGCAGAAGAGACCTACCGCCCTTGGGCCAATGTGTTTGCCAAGGCCGTCAGCGCCATGCTGGCCAAGCCCGTGGTGCACATCGACGTGCCCTCGCTGACGGTCAGCTACTGACTGACAGCGCCGCCGCCCCAGCCCATTTGTGTTGCAGGGCTTCCAGCAGCAGCGGGTGGATGCCGCCAAATCCGCCATTGCTCATGCACAGCACCTGGTCGCCGGGTAAAGCAGCATCCACCACCAGCTCCACCAGCGGGCCGATCGAATCCGCCACCTGCGCCCGAGCGCCCATGATGGCCAAGGCTTCGGTGGCATCCCAACCCAGCCCGCCACTGTGGCAGAAAGCCAGATCGGCCTGTTCCAGGCTCCAGGGCAACTGGGCCTTCATGGTCCCCAGTTTCATGGTGTTGGAGCGGGGCTCGAACACCGCCAGGATGCGCGACTGCTGCTGACCCGCCTGATCCAGCTGCCGGCGCAACCCGTCTACCGTGGTGCGAATGGCGGTCGGGTGGTGGGCAAAATCGTCCAGCACGGTGATGGGTCCGCCCGCCGTGGCCACCTGCCCACGTACCTCCATGCGCCGTCGCACATTCAGGAACCGGCCCAACGCTTCGCAGGCCTGTGGCACGGGCACCCCCAGGTGTTCGGCCGCTGCGATGGCAGCCAGGGCATTGAGCTGGTTGTGAATGCCGCTGAGTGTCCACTGAACACGCCCTCGGGAAGTGCCCGCGTGCAGCACAGCAAAGTCATTGGGCTCGCCTTCGGCGGTGAAGTCACTCACTGCCGCGCCAAAGCTGCGCTGTTCGCTCCAGCAGCCCTGGTGCAGCACGCGCGCCAGGCTTTCCTCGAGGGCGTTGTAGACCACGCGGCCACTGGCGGGCACGGTACGCACCAGGTGGTGGAATTGCCGTTCGATAGCGCCGAGGTCGTCAAAAATGTCGGCGTGGTCGAATTCGAGATTGTTGAGCACGGCGGTGCGCGGGCGGTAATGCACAAATTTGCTGCGCTTGTCGAAAAACGCGGTGTCGTACTCGTCGGCCTCGATCACGAAAGGTGCCCCATGACCCAGCCGTGCCGACACACCAAAATTCAGCGGCACGCCGCCCACCAGAAACCCTGGCTGCAGGCCAGCCCATTCAAGTATCCACGCCAGCATCGACGTGGTGGTCGTTTTGCCGTGCGTACCTGCCACCGCCAGCACATGCCGCCCTTGCAGGATATGTTCACTCATCCACTGTGGGCCGCTGGTGTAGCGTGCGCCGGCATCCAGCAGGGCTTCCATCAGCGGAAACTTGGGGTTGCCGTCGGGCAGCCTGGCGCGCGACACCACATTGCCCACCACATAAACGTCGGGGTTCAGGGCCATCTGGTCGGTAGCGTAGCCCTCGATGAGTTCAATGCCCAGCGCCTGTAGCTGGTCGCTCATGGGTGGGTACACACCGGCGTCACAACCGGTGACACGGTGTCCCGCTTCTCGTGCGAGGGCTGCCACGCCCCCCATGAAAGTGCCGCAAATGCCGAGAATGTGTATGTGCATCCCGGCATTATCAACGCCGGCGAGGATGAATCAGGGACAATCCCGACGATGGACAACCTGCAGATGGAGATCGCATCGGCGGCAGCGGCTCTGGTGGTCGATGAGGGCATGGATTACGGTCGCGCCAAGGTGCGTGCCCTCAAGACGCTTGGCCTGCCGCCCCGCACCGCCCTGCCCGACAACCAGGCGGTGGAGGCGGCCGTTCGTGAGCACATAGCCCTGTTTCATGCCGACAGCCAACCGGCTGAGCTGCTTGCCTTGCGCGAACTGGCCCTGCACTGGATGGACCGGCTGGCTGAATTCGAGCCCATGATCGGTGGCGCGGTCTGGCATGGGACGGCCACCCGCTTGAGCGACATTTACCTCCAGCTGTTCAGTGACGACCCCAAGGCGGTGGAACTGGCTTTGATCAACTGGCATGTGGAATACGATGCCACCTCGGTCAAGGGGCTGCATGGCCAGCCGGTGGAGGCGCTGAGCGTGCAGGTTCGTTCCGAAGCCCTGCAGGCTTGGGTGGGACTGCATTTGCTTGTCAACGACAGCCGGTCCCTCAGGGGTGCCCTGCTGCCCGACGAACTCGGGCGCAAGCCGCGAGGAAATCTGGCCGATCTTCGAAACTTGCTGAAGAACGGCGAATCGGAATGCCCATGAACAAACGACATTTCCTCACAGGTGGTGTGGCTGCACTGGCTGGTCTTGCCGGAGCCGGACTGGCTTGGTGGCGATTCCAGCCCCATGCTGTCCAGGATGGGACGCTGGATGCCTTGTGGCAACTGGTCTGGGACGATCCACAGGGTCAGCCGGTGGCCATGCAGGATTTCAAGGGCCGACCGCTGCTGCTCAACTTCTGGGCCACCTGGTGTCCGCCATGCGTGGAAGAACTGCCCATGCTCAACGCCTTTTACCGGGAGCGTCAGGCTCAGGGGTGGGCTGTTCTGGGACTGGCGGTCGATCAACCGAGTGCGGTACGCCAGTTTCTGCAACGTCTGCCGCTGGATTTTCCGGTGGCCATGGCCGGCCTGGGGGGCACTGAACTCAGCAAGCAACTGGGCAATGCCAAAGGCGGACTGCCTTACACCGTGGTGTTCAATGCCTCGGGGGACATTGCCCATCGGAAGATCGGGCAAGTCAAACCCGAAGATCTTCAGGCCTGGGCTCAGCAGGGATAACGCAGTCTGCCTTCCCTCAGGGCCAGCGACAATGCCTCGGGCGGCATGGCTCTTGAGAAGAGGAAGCCCTGAAAATGGTCGCAACCCAGGGCGATCAGTCGCTCCTGCTGCTCAGACCGTTCCACTCCCTCGGCCACCACCTCCATGTTCAGCGCATGGCCCATCTGGATCATGGCCGCCACAATCGCCTCATCGGTTTCATCATCATGCAGTGACGAGATGAAGCTCCGGTCGATCTTGAGCTTGTGCAGGGGAAAGCGCTTCAGATAGGTGAGGCTCGAGTAACCGGTTCCGAAATCGTCAAGTGACAGGTAAACACCAAGCGCTTCCAGCGCTTCAAGTCTTCCCACGGCTTCTTCAGCGTCATGAATGAGGATCGACTCCGTGAGTTCCAGTTCCAGCCACTGGGCAGGCAGACCATGCCGTTCCAGGGCATCGGCCACGCTCTGCACCATGCCAGCCTGCTGAAACTGCAAAGCCGACACATTCACGGCCACCTGGCAAGGGGTGCCGGCCGACAGCCACGCAGATGCCTGCCTGATCGCTTCTTCCAGCACCCATTGACCCAGGCTCACGATGAATCCGGTTTCTTCGGCCACGGTGATGAACTGCCCTGGCATGACCAGTCCTTTTTCGGGATGCTGCCATCGCACCAGGGCTTCGCATGTCTGCAATTCACCCGTGCTCAGACTGGCCCTGGGCTGGTAATGCAAGACAAACTGCTGCTGTTGCAGGCCTTCCCGCAAGGCATGGTCCAGCTGGATGCGTGAGAGCAGGTCCGCGTTCATGTCCGGCTGGTAGAAGCGGTAGTGCCCCTTGCCACGGTCCTTGACCTGGTACATGGCGGTGTCCGCATTCCGGATCAACTCGTCGAGTGACTGACCGTCCTGAGGGTACAGGGCGATGCCCATGCTGCATGACAGCGTGAAATTCATGTCGTCGATCTCGACCGGACGGGACACGGCATCGATGATCCGCTGGGCGCTGATTTCGGCACCCATGACATCGGCATCGTGAAGATGGATCACAAACTCGTCACCGCCCAGGCGGCAGAGGGTGTCGGTCTGCCGGAGACAGTTCTTGAGGCGCTGGGCCATTTCGACCAGCACCAGGTCACCAAACAGATGGCCAAGGGAGTCATTGATGCTCTTGAACCGGTCCAGATCCAGGAATATCATGGCAAAACCCTGGCCATTCCTTTCGGCCAAGCGGATGGCATGACCCACCCTTTCGGTGAGCATCAGCCGATTGGGCAAGCCCGTCAGGGCATCGGTGAATGCCAGTTGCTCAATGCGTTGCTGGGCGGCCAGTTTCTCCGAAAGATCCTTGAGGAAAAGCACCGTGTTGATCGCTTTGCCTTCCGCGCTGCGCAGCACCACCCAAGAGGCCTGCAGGGCAACGGCTATCTGGTCGGCACGCCGGTGCCAGATTTTGCCCTCCCAGTAGCCTTCACGATCAAGCTTGCCTTGGGCCTGTTCGTACCAGGCCGGTTGGGCGGGCGCAAAGAAAAGCTGGCTGGCTGACATGCCCGCTAACGCCTTGGCGACTTGCTTGGTGAGTGCTTCGGCAGCGGGGTTGCATGTGACGATCTGTCCAAACGGGTCCGTGATGAAGATCGCATCCAGACTGGATTCGAACACCTTGGCCGCCAGTTTGAGCTGCGCCTCGGTCGCTGCCCGTTCGGTGATGTCTCGGTACAGATAGACCCTCCCAATCGGGCGTCCTCGGGCCATCTGTGCGCGTGTCACCCGTTCCAGCAGGCGACCATTCTGCAACACCAGCATATCCGTGGACTCGAGCAATGGCGAGCGTCCGATTTCAGCCAGCCTTCGCTGGTAGGCTTCTTCATCGGTCACCCTGCTGGACAGCCAGTTCTGGATGGCATCGTCATCGTTACGCACCAGCAGGGCGTCGGGCAATTCCCACAACTGGGCAAACAGGCGGTTGAAGGCTCGGATATGCCCATCCAGATCGCACACCAGAATGCCGTCGGCCGTCGATTCGAGGGTGGCCCGCAGTTCGAGCAGCAGCATTTCCAGCCGCTGTTCGGTGAGATGCTGCTGAGTCTTGTCCTGCATGGCAACCAGATAGACCCGCTGTCCGTCGGCCAGCTCCACGGGGGTGACACGCCGCAAGACCCTGACGGTTGTCCCGTCAGATCGCTTCAGCATGGCTTCAGACTGCAGGGTCTGCAACTGGTCTTCGCGGGTGCCTTGCCAGAACAGCTGATCTTCGGGTGAGGAAGTCAGCTCCAGCACCGAGGCGCCATGCAGTTCACTGCGTTCAATCTGCTGCATGCGGGCGGCGGCGGCATTGGCGGCCACGATGCGCAACTCCAAAGGGTCTACCAGCCAGACCGCTTCGATGAGTCCTTCAATGAGGGGGGACCAATGCACAAAACTCATGCCACGCCCTCGGAGGTCCCCGCGGTGCAGACCGCTCGCTCAAAGTAGTAGCAGATCCGTTGCCGGGGTGACAGATAGGCCAGGGCCTGTCGGGGCAGCTGGTCAGGCCGCAGACTCCGCTGGATGCCCAGGGAACAGTCGTCTTGCAGGTCCAGCAGGATGGCGTCCTCACTGGCGACCAGTCTGTCATAGACCAGCACCCGGGGTTTCAGTGGTCGCGAAGCATTGACGGACACCACCAGTGCGTAACGCTCGTCGTTCAGCTGAACGACCGAGCCTGGCGGATAGACGCCCATCATCCGGATGAAGGCATTGAGCGTCTGTCTTTCGAACCGCTCCTTCATGGTAGCAAACATCAGCGACAGGGCTTCGTGGGGTGTGAGCGACTTCAGCGGGTTGGGTGGATTGCAGAGGCCGTCGTAACGGTTGGTCAACCCCAGAATGTGTGCCGTGGGCGTGATCTTCTCGACCTTCAAGCCGACCGGAAACCCGCTGCCATCGGCCATCTCGTGGTGCTGGGAGATGGTCAGCAGGGCCATGCTGTCAAGGCCCAACTGCCGCGCTTTCGTCACCCCCTGGGCAACATGCTCCTGATAAAGCTTGAAGTGGGCGGCCGTGAAGCTCTCGTCGCGGTTCCGGACTCTGTCTGGCAGTTCCAGCTTGCCCACATCGTGCAGCAGGGCCGCCTGCCCCAGAGATTCCATCGCCTCGTTTGACAGGCCCATGGCCTTGCCCAGCAAGAGGCTCAGGACGGTCACGTTGATGGCGTGCAGGGTGTTGCGGTCGCCGTGCCCATCGGCCAGCAGGCGCAACGCCGATTCGGCATGCCCTTCCAGTTGGGTCACCATGTCCCGGGTCAGGCGTTTGCAGGTGTCTGCCGCGATTCCCGGGGCGTGGTTGAGTTGGTCAAATACGCCCTTGATGGCGCGCGCACTTTCCAGGTATTGCTTTTCACAGTGCAACTGCGCCTGCTGTTGTGCAGCCAAGGTTGCCGCTTGTGCATCCATGACCGGAAGGTCGTTGCTCGCCGCAGAAGGCGGGGCATTCGTGGTCTCAGCGATGAATCCCGTTGCGGTTTCAGGGGGGGGATCGCTTCGTTCCGGTGAGTAGGCGATCGCCTGCAGACCCAGTCTCTGAATGATCTCTATCTGTTCTTGTGAAGTGATCTTGAAGCTGCTGAGCGGGAAAGGATGATCCATCCAGCCGAGGTCGAGATGAATGTAGATTCCAATCCGTAACTCGCTAACCGGGAGGATCTGGCGGACAGGATGAATCATGAAGAGGACTCGAAAACACGATCGCACATTGATGTTTCATTATCGTCCGTGATTTGTAAATCATGACGTGTCAAAGTTCATACGCTGATAGCATATTGTTTATGTACATTCCTTTCCCGCTGGACCAGGTTGAACTCAGAGCCCCATTGCCCGTCAATGTCTGGGATCCGAATGGCGTGCTTCTGCTTCGAAAAGGTGAAATCATCAAAGACGAGGCCCACAAGTCTCTTCTGGAAAACCACCTTCCCATGGTCGATGCTGAGGAGTTCCAGCAATGGACCTATCGCTATACCTCGGCCATGGACAAAATGCTCCGCGGCAATGTCACACTCGATGCCATCGCCGGTACCTCGCTTCCCATGGGAGTTGAACCGGCACCGGTACAGGCGGAACTGGACCGAACCTTATCGGAAAGATGGTCTGATCTTCATGCCATCTTTGGCCCTCTGTTGCACCAAGCAGGCGAGTCTTCAGATTTTCTGCTCAGGCTGTTGCAGGTCGAACAACGGTTGCTCTCCCTGCTTCGATCAAAACAGGACGACAGCCTGTTCCTGCTTGTGTACATGCTGAATGATCGATCTTATGGCTATTCCTGCACCCATGCACTGCTGTGCAGCGTCATCTGTCACTTGATGTCCGACACCTTGAAACTGGCGGAGGAACAGCGTCAGAGTCTCGTTCGGGCGGCCCTGACCATGAACATAGGCATGTCCCGTCTCCATGACGATCTGTCGCTTCGGCAGGGCCCGCTCTCCCCTGAAGACCGGGCGGTGATCAACCAGCATCCCCTGGAAGGAACCCAGTTGCTTCACCGACATGGGGTTCGAGATGAGACCTGGCTGAAGCTGGTTCGCCACCATCACAGACCGATGTCTCCCGTGAAAGATCTCGCGCAGGCTGATGTCCTGGTGGTGATGGCCCAGTTGCTGAGCATGGCGGACATCTACGTGGCTCGAATCAGTCCCAGGGCGAGTCGGCGCGCCTTGCCTTTGCAGCGTGCCGCCCGAGATGTTTATCTGGCTGTCAACGGTCAGCCGACGCCTCTCGGTGCCGCGTTCATCAAGACATTGGGCGTGTACATTCCTGGCTGCTATGTGAAGCTCGCCAACGGGGAAGTCGGCGTGGTGGTTCGCCGCGGCAGGAAGGCCAATTCGCCCATGGTATTTGCCCTGGTTGGTCGCCAGGGCATGCCGCTGGGTGAGCCTGCATTGCGGGACACCAGCGATCCGGGTCTGCAGGTGGTGAGCGGGCTGGTCCCTGACGATGTCAAAGTCAGGATCCAGCCGGAGCGCTTGCTGGCTCGTCTCTGAATCGCTGGGTTCGTTGCTGTCTTCGGAAATCCCAGGGTGGCATGGGGTCGGGTTCAACCCAGAGGCCCTTGCGCTCAGATTGTGCACGCCATTGTGCCCAGGCATAACGCCATCGATCGTCCCAGCGCTGGTCTGCCTGATATCGTTTGTAATGCCAGGCCATGCCTGTCCGTACCATCCTCAGGTTGATGTCTTCGCCGTCGAGCAGGACCTTGCCCAGAATGCGCCGGTAGGAATCGCGTTTCTGGTGTTCCACTGCCACGTCGCGGTTCAGAACCCACTGGGTCAGGGCTTCTTTTGAGGCGTTGCCGTGTGGCTGGTCGTTTTCGGGCGCGTCGATGCCTTGCAGCCTGATCCGGTGTTGTCGCCCGGTGTCATCGCGCAAAGTCACCGTATCGCCATCGGCCACGGCCACCACACGACCGGTCAGCTGACCCGAATGGGCGAGTGCGAACCAGAACAGCAGACAAGCCAGGGTCAACCCGCGTTGGCCTGACTTCATCGGGCGGTGATCATGCTGCCCGATTTGGCCTGGTCGCGAGCGAGTGCCTCACGCTCGCTCATCCGGCGGAAGAACACGGTCACTGCACTGCTCACCAGCACGATGAAGAGGGAATACAGCACCGGGATCAGCAGCACTTCCTGCTGGGTCGGTCCGGAAAAGCTGAGGGTGACGATCAGGATGGCCAGTGGCCCGTTCTGGATGCCGGTTTCCAGCGCAATGGTACGGCTGCGATTGCGATCCTGCCGCAAGAGGCGGGACAGGCCATAGCCCAGCGCCATCCCCATCAGCCCCAGCCCGATGGAGGCCACGTACACCGGCATCGGCGTGACAGCCAGCAGCTGGTGGTTACGCGGTACCCAGGTCACCAACAGGAACAGGATCACCACAATCCCCAGGAAGCCACCCAGCAGTTCGATGCTGGCGCCAATGTTCGGGTTCACTTTGCGCAACACCATGCCAATGAGCGTAGGGACCAGCAGCACCAGAAGAACCTGGGCCACGTTGCTTGCCGGGATCTTGAATTCCCCGGTGATGCCAGCCGCCTGAGAATAGAACTCCAGCAGGGTGGGCACCATCACCAGTGCCACGAGGGTGGACACACTGGTCATCATGATGGACAGGGCCAGCACCGCCTTGCTGAAATAGGTGAAGATGTTGGATGTCGTGCCGCCCGGCATGCAGGCTATCAGCAACAAGCCCACCGCCACCGCTGGATTCAGACCCAGCACCATGGCAGCGCTGAAGCCAATGAATGGCATGATGCCGTACTGGCACAGCAGGCCGATGAGCACGCCTTTCGGCTTGCGAAAGGCAATCAGGAAGTCACGCCAGGTGAGGGATGCGCCCATGCCCATCATGATGACCATCATCATGATGCCCAGCAGTTTGGTTTCGAATTCGGTGACCATGGTGTGTGTCCGTGGGTTAGTGGGCCTGTGCGCCTGTTTGCAACGCGGCCTTGACTTCCGCCTTGAGGTTCTTGCGCAGCACCTTGCCAATCGCACTCTTGGGCAGTTCTTCGCGTATCACCACCGATTTCGGCACCTTGTATGCTGCCAGCGATTGCCGGCAGTGCGACACCACCGCTTCGGGCTCCAGAGGGCCGCCGTGTTCAGGGTTGTGCACCACATAAGCGCGCACCGCCTCACCCGTCTTGTCGTCTGGCACGCCAATCACGGCCACTTCCAGCACCGCGTCCATCTGGGCAATCACGTCCTCCACCTCGTTGGGGTAGACGTTGAAGCCCGACACGATGATCAGGTCCTTCTTTCGGTCCACGATTTTCAGGTAACCGTCGGCGTCGATCACGGCCACATCGCCAGTAGCGAGCCACCCATCGTGCAATACCTCGGCCGATTCCTCGGGCCGGTTCCAGTAACCTTGCATCACCTGTGGCCCATGCACCCAGATCTCACCGGGTTCGCCAGGGGCGGCGTCAGTGCCCTGATCGGTGACCAGACGGATATCGGTGCCCGGCGTGGGGATGCCGATGCTGCCCGTGCGAGGCGCCCCCTGCAGCGGATTGAAACTCACCACCGGCGAGGATTCGGTGAGGCCGTAGCCCTCGGCGATCGGGGTCTGTGTGACATCGCGCCAGCGCTGCGCCACCGCACTGTGCAGCGCGGTGCCTCCGGCAATGGACGCCTTGAGCCGCTTGGGCGGGTAGGCCACGAACCATTCCTCGTTCAGCAGGCCGTTGTAGAGGGTGTTGACCCCGGTCATCCAGGTGATGGGGT